>CAYGSN010000023.1:0-30238 GCA_964352675.1 uncultured Pseudobdellovibrionaceae bacterium | reverse complement strand
CCGCTTGCCTCCGGCGCACCTGAAGCGGCTGATGGCAATCTTGAGCTTCATGTTGTAGGCGACATAGGCGCGACGCAATATTGTGATACAGCCGGGGACAATTGCTTTGCCGCTTCAGATGTTGCCGGTCTTGGCAGCCCTGTGTTTGAAGTCACAGGCGCAGCCGGGTCGGAAGTCGTGCGCAACAACAACACCAATGCACCGATTGATACAGCAGATTTCGTCTTCGGCTCCAGCCAGCTGGCCGATCTGAACACGGGCACAACCGGTGATAACCGGATGTTCTACGACAAGTCCTCAGGCGCGTTCCGTGCTGGTTCTGTCTCTGGCACGCAATGGGATACTGTGGGCACAGCCAGTGCTGCATTCGGTTTAAACACGACAGCATCAGGCCTTTACAGCGCAGCCTTTAACACCTCAACCTCTGCTCTTGGCATTGCTTCAACCGCATTTGGTGGATCAACAAACGCCATCGGCCACGGCAGTTTTGCCACCGGAAGTAACACCAATGCATCTGGTATTGGCAGCTACACTTTTGGAATGGAGGTTCTAGCAGGTGACGGCACACGTGAAGAAGCGCCGGTCTTTGATGGGACAGAGGGACACTTCAGCGTTGCTTGGGGTTTGCAGACAGGTGGACACGCCACCGATCCAAAAATCACTGGTGATCGTTCTATGGTTTTATTCTTTGATGGCGGAGCCGGCGATGTAAACAGCGGATATGATTTCGATGAAAGCGACAAGTTTGCGCTCATCGGCGGTGAGTTTCAGATCGATGATGATAGCAGCTCCGCTAATAAAGGCTGTATTAACTACTTTAGTGGTAAAGACAGTTTGCAATTCTCTAATGATTGTTCGAACTATCTTCAGCTATCAGATCTTCAGAATATCTTTATAACTTTGGGCTCCAAAGTGACAGCAAATAACAGTTTGGCGCCCAGAGCATCCTCGGATTTTGTCTTTGGATCATCATTCTTGGAAGACGTCGTAGGGACAGATGACGATGCGCGCATGTTCTTTGATAAATCCAAGGGCGCTTTCCGCGCGGGAACTGTAATTGGCTCGCAATGGAATGATGCCAACATTGGAGCCAATTCCGTTGCCTTCGGCTTAAATACATCAGCTGCTGGACCGGCAAGTATGGTGTTTGGATCTGCCAGTGCTACTGGCAATCTTGGATCCGCTGCAGGAGGGGTCGGCTCCTTGACCTTCGGTCAAATCGCTGGTGCGGGAGGTTTTATATCCGCCGCCGGGCCGGGTTCAGTCGCCTATGGTTTCATTGGCGGCGCATCAGGGGGCGCTATTGCTACTCTTGGCGACGGATCTTTTGCCGGTGGAATGACCATCAATAACAGTCAGATTATTACCGGTGCGACCGGCGATGGAGCCTTCGCCTTTGGCTATAACGATGTGGCTGCGCGTACAACTCTCGCTTCAGGATTAGGATCAGTGGCACTCGGCCGTGAGGCAAATTCAACCGGGTCGCAATCAATCGCCATGGGGAACGAAGTGACAGCCGGGACTTCATATTCAATGGCTATCGGTTTAGGGAACAGCTCTGCCGCTAGCCAAGGTACAAACCCACAGGTTTCCGCCATAAACAGCTTTGCTGTCTTTATGGGTGATCAAGCCGCCGTCGATGTGAATGTTGCAAATACCGTGGCATTCCTCGGTGGATCCATGATTATCAACCCGGACACGACAAGCGCGTCACCAGCCGTGCCAACGGCTGGCATTGCGCTGGATGTTATCGGGAGCATTGAATATACGGGCACCATTACAGATGTGTCCGATCGCCGTTTGAAAGATGATATTGAGCCCTTGAAAACACGCGGATCGATGCTTGAAAAAATTGATCAGGTTGAAACCGTGAGTTTTGTGATGAAGGATGATGAGGAACGCCGCACAGAATTCGGCGTGATCGCTCAGGATATTGAGCCTATCTTCCCTGAACTGGTGCGCACAGCGCCGGATGGTATGGGCACAAAATCCGTGAATTATGTCGGGCTTATTGCGCCGGTTATTCAGGCAACGCAGGAGCTTCATGCCGAAAATATGGCGCTTCGGGTTGAGCTTGAAAACCTGAAGGCCGAGCTTCAATCAGAACGGGCCGATATTCAGGACACGCTCAAGAGCCTTACGAAACAGGTTGATTTGCTCAACAAGGCCGCTGGGCAGAATGTCGGCAAGGCCGGATTTAATTACAGCTGGCTGATGATCGTGTTTGCCATGTTCGCGATGTCCGGTGGTTTTATCGTATTGATCAGAAGAAAGGTCTAGGTCCATGAGTTTTCGGCTGGGCCGCATATTCCTTCATGTTTTAGGAGGTTTTCTCCTGATTATTACGCTGTTAAATCCCAGCGCCTCTGTGGCCGCATGCTTTAACCCCAACGGGGATGAAGCGGACATCGTTTTCAATTCAACACATAATAACCTCCAATATTGTGACGGCACGCAATGGATTGCGATGGGGTCCAGGGAGGGGCTGGCCTCCCCTGCTGCGAATGTTCCAACAACAAATCTTGTTGGGCACTGGAAATTCGATGAAGGTTCAACGCCGAACACGGCAGATAGTGCCGGAAGCAATGGAGGCACCCTCACCAACATGGATTCCTCAAGCGATTATGTGACGGGGCAGGTCGGCCCCTATGCGCTTGATTTTGACGGTGACAATGACACCGTTGCCTTAGGGAATTCAACGATTATTGACGCACGGACGAGCTTTACGATTGCGGCGTGGGTCAACATGCCCTCCGCGCCCGGCGCTAGTGAGATTTACTACGTATATTCTCGTAAAAACGCCGGGGCATCTGATGATGGAAGTTTTGCATTTAATATTGGTGATTTCTCCGCAGCAGGCGATACCCGCTTACGATTCTTAACCAGAACAACGGGATGGTCTACTGTCCTGTCCACGGGTTCAGTTCCGACAGGAGGCTGGCATCATGTGGCTGTTGTTGGCAATGCAGGATCTCTCGATTTTTATATTGATGGCGTGAATGCTGGTACAACAGCATACAATATCCCCTCCGTCGCATCAGGAAATGTCGAACAAAATATTGGCGGTGATACAGTGGCTAGCGCAACCATGCTCGGCAGCCTCGATGATGTGAGGGTTTATGACCGCAACCTGTCCAGCGCAGAGATCGCGGCTCTTTTCACAGGCACGGGAGGGACCCTTACTGATCCCTGTAGCTCCGTCGGTCCCGGTGATGAAGGGACGATCTGCGCAGATGGCAGTGTTTATGCCGGAACGATCGATGGCGACGGCACAGGTCCCGGTGGCGATGTCGAAATTTTCATTACGCCTTATGATCTGGATAACAGCCCGCACACCGCGCCCGATATTATGAGCGACGGCAACACGAACCGCGGCTCTTTTGCTTATAAAGTGAATTTTACAGAAAGCTCGGTTCTGGCATGTATTCCAATTAACGCTGATCCAGAGTGCCATGACGGGCAGACTTTAACCGATCAACTTGTAAACGGCACTGGACCCGACGGCCCTAGTACGCCGAGTATGCATCATGCGCCCATTGCGTGTGACAACTTAAGCTTTGGTGGACAGAGCGATTGGTATCTGCCGTCCGTACAGGAGCTGGATTTAATCTATGACAATTTGGTCGTTGGCGCACCAGACGTAAATACAGATAATATCACCGATGATTTCGGATTTGTTAATAGCGTTAGCGGAAGATACTGGTCGTCGTCAGAGTCTGCTAGCGACGGTGGGTGGAGTCAGAGATTCAGCGATGGATTTAATGGTGACACCGGTAAGAGCTCTACGTTGTTTGTACGATGTGCCCGCAGAGGGTCTGCAGCGGCAGGAAGCACATGCGCCAACCCTGAGGGCAGTGATGGTGATATCATTTACAACAACACATCACACGTGATGCAATATTGTGCGGATGGGAACTGGCAGTCCATGGGCCCTGTTCCGGGCGCAGGGCCGCTTTCAACGCCGACAGGTGTGGCCACAAACCTGGTCGCGCATTGGCCGCTGGATAACGAGGCAGCACTCCTTACTCCCGAGCTAATAGATGGCGATGACGGTGCAGTATCGGGCGGCGCAAGTATTAGCACAACAGGCGGTAAAATCGGCGGTTACGCCCAGTTTGCCGAAAACACGGCCTCTTCTATTAATCTCTTTTCAACGGAAATTGATGGAACGTTGCCTTATACGATTGCCGCTTGGGTCTATCTGGATTCAACGCCGGGGGTCAACCGCTCATTCACGATTTATGGCCCACAAGCCGGAGGATCCCAGCAATCTTATTCTTTTGCTGTAGGTGAATTCGCAAATGCCGGCGATACACGCCTTAGGGTCTTCACCTATGATGGTGCAGGCAATGAGGTGTTGGGAAAAACACAGCTCAGCTTAAACACATGGCATCACGCTGCGGCTGTTTATGATGGCACGCAGGTTCATTTCTATCTGGATGGACGGCTTGACGGCTCGGCCAATTATACCCCCCCTTCAAACGGTTTAGCGACCGCCGGCAGCATTGGTTACATGGCTAACTCGGGTAATTCGCAAACCATGGACGGGCGCATTGATGATGTCCGGCTTTATGACCGTGCACTTGACCGCGCAGAAATCGCAGCCCTCGCGGCCTATGGATTTTGCACAAACCCGAACGGCATCACGGGCGATATGACCTATAACACCACAAGCGATGTGATGCAGTACTGCGACGGGCAAAACTGGGTCGGCATTGGTAAGGCGGCAGCAGCGCCGCCAGATACAACACCGGATGTAATTGCATTCCCAGACGGAGGAGGACCGTTTTGCGCACCGGGAGGTGATTATGTGTCATCGACACTACAGGTAACAGGCATAAATACGACTGCTGCAACGACTATTTCCGGCGGTAATGCGCCAGGTAAAGAGTTTCAGATTTGTGGCGCTACGCCTTGCTCTGGTGGAAACATTATTACGCCATGGACATCTGGTCCCTCAACAATTTCAAATAATCAATACATTGTTCTTCGTAGTACGGGATATGGGCCTGGCGATGCTAGCAGTTCTTTTACCTATGATATAACGATCGGGACAGAGACATATACTTGGACCATAAATACTGGCCCTTGGCTTGGACCTTGTTAAAGGTCTCTCGAATGGCGCGCCCGGGAGGATGTCTTTGTTTCGAGGCTCACGCCTCTTACAAAGTGGCAAACGCTAACCTCATTTCATTCGTTAAGCTTTTTGTCGAACCGGTTCGAATGCTTCAAGACAATATTTAATAAAAAAGCCCCAAAACGGGGCTGTTTTATTAAATGGCGCGCCCGGGAGGATTCGAACCTCCGACCCCTGGCTCCGGAAACCAGTGCTCTATCCCCTGAGCTACGGGCGCTGATTTGATAACGAAAATATGAGATAGCAGAAACGCCCGGTGAGTGCAAAAGAATTGAGCGGCCCCGCTCTTTCCCCAGCATTATATTACCTTTTCCTGATTTTACGTTGACATAAAGGTTATTCTTATTCTACGGTCGTTTTTTCACTCCAATGCGTAAGGATAAAACAATGACAGGTCAGGTTGAAGCAAGAAAAGAACAAGAACTCCCTTTTGCAAACGCAGCGGAAAAAGGCGCGGACCAGCTTCTCAAGGATCTTGTAAACGATGTACGTGCGCAATGGCACACAAATACAGTAAATGGAAAGCAAAATGGGCCACAAATAAAAGAAGGGGCCGACGGTAAAGTCACAGTAATCCGCGACTACAGCTCGGCCGAGGCGATTGTGGACCGGCTCATGGAATTGGATGAATTCAGAAACAATCCTTTGGCGCTGTACCAGAAAATCAGCGAAGCCAAAGAAATTCACGGCAGGCATGATCACGGCGTAGCTGTGGGACTTGACCTTGTCAGACGCAAAAAATTTGCTGTCACGGCTGACTATATCCCGCCGGCCCCAGCGACTGAGCCGCCAGCAAAGGTACAAACGTACGAGCCAGTCGGGGCCAGAGGTTAACCCTTACCTCTCATTAAAATTGACATAATGGTGAAAACGCGGTAATCTGCAGGCATGACCCGTTTGGCCAGAGCATTTTTTGAACTTCTGCCCCCTGTTCCGGAGGGGCACACGCGCTATTGGCGCGGCACAAACAAGAATACCGGACCTGAAACACATCAAGGAGAGCAAAAGCGCTGGGAGGAGTTTGACCGCCAACACGGCATTCCGAACCAAGAAAGCCTCGATTTTGCGTTGGATTTTGAATATGCAGGCGGCTTCGCCGGAAGTTTTTCTCACGGCGGATGCATTTTCTATCTGGATGTTCCCGATGACGCATCGCCGCAGGATATCCAGTATGACTTTCCAAACAGCTCAGAGGAAATCGAAGGAGGTTTCGTGCGGGTCTTGAATCCCGAATTTGCGAAGCGCGCCGTCGATGTCACAGGCTTTGCCCACACTCTTGAAAAAAACGCGGGCGAAGACATGCTCCGCTCGCTTGAAGACGAACGGGACACATATCCCGGACGCGAAGAACGCATCACCTGGGCGACCGATCTGGACGCCATCATCAAAAAATACGATTTATAGGCGGGTTTAACCGTGGCCGGTCAACTGGAGGAACACATCCTCCAGATCGCTATCTTCTGTTGAGATATCGGCAATTCCGTATCCGGCGGCCTGTATTGCGGCAATAAACTCCCCAACACTTTGCTCGGCCGGATTATAACAGAGCGCAACACTCCGCCGTCCCTGTTTTTCCATGCCCAGCGCAGCAAGAGTATCCGGCACTTCATTAAATTCGCGGTCCAAACGAAAGCGGATTGATTTATTCTCAATGCGGCTCAGCAGGGTTTCTTTATCCTCACACGCGATAATTTCACCGTGATTGATAATCGCGATCTGGTCGCAGAGCTCTTCGGCCTCCTCAAGATAATGCGTGGTCAGCAAGATCGTCACGCCGCGCGCGTTGAGCTGCTTTACATTTTCCCAGAGCTGTTTGCGCAGCTCCACATCCACCCCGGCGGAAGGCTCATCCAACACCAGAATCGGCGGGTTGTGCACCATCGCCTTGGCCACCATCAGGCGCCTGCGCATCCCGCCGGACAGCGAGCGCGTATAGGCATCGGCCTTGTCCTCCAGCCCCACAGTGCACAAAATTTCCATCGTGCGGCGTTCGGATTTCGGCACGCCGTATAGCCCGGCCTGTAGCTCCAGAAGCTGTTTCGGCGTAAAAAACGGATCGTAATTAATTTCCTGCGGCACCACGCCGATCGCAGATTTCGCGCTGCGCTCATCCTGATCTATGTCGATATCCCAGATTTTGACACTGCCGGAGCTCTTCATCACCAATCCGGCCATAATGTTGATAATCGTAGATTTCCCTGCGCCATTCGGACCGAGCAGACCGAAGATAGAGCCTTTGGGAATGTCCAGAGAAACATCCTTGAGCGCCACTTTCGGCGCAGATTTTCCGGACGCCTTATAGGTTTTGTTAAGATTTTTAATCTCTACAGCGTTTTGGGGGGCGTTTTTTGTCATGACGGATAATATAGAGACTAAAAATGAAAAGGAAAGAGAGGTTTTTGACGATATCCCAACTGGCTGTGATATAATGGAGAAAGGCAAAAATCACACTCTATTCCAGGTTTTATGGCTGAGCAGGCTTCTATCACAGACACGGTTCTAGATTATTTAAGCGAACTGATTGATACCGGTGTCCGCTTTCACCCGGTCTATATCCTGCCGTTTATTGCGATAGGCTTTGTGCTGTACCTATATCACCGCAAAGCGGGCCGCGCCGAAACCGGGTTTTGGGGTTGGCTGTTTCCCAAAGATATTTATCTTCATCCCTCGCATATTGTTGATATCAAGCTGTTTGCTCTGGGCCGCATTCTGGATGTCCTGAAGGTTTTCAGCATGCTGTTTGTACGCATCGGTTTTGCCGTGCTGGCGATCCGGCTGCTGGAAATCATAAACGGTGCACCGTTTGAGGAAACGCGAAACACGGCGGAAAACATTATTGTTGTTACACTGGTTATTACCATCATCAATGATTTTTGTGTGTATTGGGTACACCGCATTCATCATGAAACCCCCGTGCTCTGGCCGTTTCATTCTGTGCATCACAGCGCCGAGGTGATGACACCGATCACTGTTTACCGCAAACATCCGCTCTATGATGTATTTTCAAGTCTGGTGAAATCTGTTCTGGTTGGCTTCACACAGGGGCTTTTGCTGGCGCTGTTTTTCGGCAGCATCAACGTTATGTTGATCGCCGGGGCAAATATTTTCTATTTTGCCTTTAACTCGCTCGGCTCAAATTTCCGCCACTCCCATGTGTGGTGGAGCTATGGGCGGACTCTGGAGCATATTTTCATCTCCCCGGCGCAGCACCAGATCCACCACAGTCTGGAACCCAAACATCACAATAAAAATTATGGCGAGATTTTGGCCGTCTGGGACTGGATGTTTGGAACGCTCTATGTTCCGGATGGATATGAAGAAATCAAATACGGCATTTCCAAATCTTCTACCTCAAACGAACTGATCGAACAACCTCATAAAACCCTGAAAGATGCACTGATTGTACCGTTCAAGGATAGTTGGAAAGCCATCCAGCGCCGCCGCAAAAAGCGAGCAGCCTTAAAAGCTTCAAGCCGGAATTCCCTGCCTCATGAATAAATCCTTCTCCGTTTATCTCGATGCGTTGCGGTTTTTTGCTGCACTTTTAGTGTTCTTCTCGCACTTCGCCTATGCGCGTTTCACCGATGGATATTACCTGTTTATTCGTGAACTTAATCTCGGCAGCGATGCGGTGGTGTTTTTCTTTGTCCTGTCCGGCCTCGTGATCGCCTATACCACCGATGTGAAGGACAAAACCGGGCGGCTCTATGCCTGGCACCGCACCACAAGGATGTATTCGGTGATGATTCTGGCGGTGCTTTGCACCATCCTGTTCGATACAATCGGCGCGGCCGCAGCGCCGGAAAATTATGATGGCTGGTGGTATAATCCCACACCGGGCTGGCTACAGGCGCTCATGGGTTTAAGCTTTGCCAATGAATGGTTCGGTTTCGGCTTTCGCATCGGCACCAACGGCCCGCTCTGGTCGCTGAGTTATGAGGTCATGTATTACCTAATTTTCGGGGCGGCCTTTTACCTGAAAGGCTGGAGGCGATTGTCGTTGCTGGCGCTGTTACTCCTGATTGCGGGGGTAAAAATCCTGCTGCTGTTTCCCGCGTGGTTGCTTGGCCTTGGGGTGTACCGCCTGATCCGCTCCGGCAAGCTTGAGATGGACCGACTGTCTGCCGTGCTGTGCATCATCGCCCCGCTTGTGATTTATGTAGTCTGCCTGGCTGCACATTTGCCCTATCAGCTCAAAATGTGGACCGTGATCAATTTCGGCGAGGAGTTTTACAAATCCCTGCGCTTTTCCGATGAATTTATCTGGAATAATTTGATTGCGCTGTTGATCGCCGCACATCTGACCGGTGTTTACGCGCTTACAAAACATCTCGAGTGTACCGCCGTGAAACTGCCTGTGCTGTCCGGCTTCATCCGCTGGGGCGCAGGCGCCAGTTTCACCATTTACGTGATCCACTATCCGGCCTTGCAAATGCTGGATGCGCTGCTGCCGGAAACGCTAGAAACCCTTACTCGCCACGTTGCGCTATTTTCCCTGGGGCTAGCCCTGTGCTTCGCCCTGGCCGAAATCTCCGAACGGCGATTGAAGTGGTTTAGGGGGATTCTTTCAAAGTCTTAACGCCCCGTCACCGCCCAGCCAATCCTGCACGCCGGATCTAAGCCAGTTCATCGCGGCTTCATCACCCTTCAGATAGGCATCCCAAAACGCCAGCGCAACGGCCTGCACGATTTCCTCATGTCTTGGCCGCAAAGGGTTAGCCTCTAGCTTTCCGCGCGTGCCGTTATAGACCATGTGATCGCCGCCCTCTTTCACGAGCACGTATTGATCCGGATGGCTGGAATGCTCCGCCACCACCAGACGGTGTTCATAGCCAAACCCCTCAATCGGAGAAGCATCCTCCGTCCCGGTCATATGCAGCAAAGGAATATCAATTCCGCTGTAAACCTCCTCCGGCGGCGCATCCGTTAAATGCGCAATTGGAACGGGGCTATAGGCGATACCGGCCTGAAAGCGCGGCTCCTTAATCCGGATTAATTTCTGGTCGTGATCGGGGAACTTCTGCCCCGCCATCACCTGCGTCGTCATCGCCCCGAAAGAATGACCGGACATGCCGATCTTCGAAAAATCCATAGCGGTCCGCAGGGGGACATCCCACCCTTCCAGCCGGTCCAACACAAAGGGGACATCATAAAACCGGTTCAGTGTATCAGCGCGGCTGATCTTGGCCTGCCGCAGAATATCCCACGGGTGGCCCGGCTTTCCCTCCCACAAGCTGGAATCGGTTCCGATATGCGTGAGATGCACAAGGATATAGCCCTGCCCCGCCAGATAGCGCGATAGAAACGCCGCACCATCACGGTTTCCGCCAAAGCCGTGCGACCAAATGATCACAGGGGCCGTTTGCCCGCTCTCAAGCTCTGGCACGTAGATTTTATAGGGAACAATACGACCACCGCGTGCGGAGTCGGTAAACTCGCCTTTTTTCAGGGTCACATTAATTTGGGGGGCTTTAAACATGGAAAAGAGCTAGTCTTTTTTCCTGAACTTATCAAGAGAGACAACCTCGCCGGTTTCTTCCTTCTTGCCCTTGCCGCCTTTCGGGCCGCTGCCATCCGGATCGTCATCATCCTCAAGCTCGTCCAGCAAAGCCAGATCAGCCTCATCCAGCGCATCTTCACCCATAGGCTGGAACTGCAGGGCGAAATTCACCGACGGATCGGCAAAAATGCTGATCGCTGCAACGGGGATTTCAAGGCGCTCCGGCACATTGTTAAAGGAGAGGGTAACGTTAAGCATTTCCTCGGAGACGGATAAATCAGAGAACTGGTATTGCAAAACAATAGTCATCTCTCCCGGATAGCGGTCGCGCAGGTAGTCCGGGATCTTCACACCGGGGTGATCGGTCAGGAAAGTAATATAGAAATGATGATCCCCCGGCAGGCCGTGTTTCATGACCTCGCGAATAGACTGGCGCACAACACCGCGCAGGGCGCTTTCCACCATTTTGTCGTAACGCAGGATGTCGTCATCATCACTCATACCTATATGTGTGGCAGATAATCGCGCATGAAATCAAGCACTGATATTCATTTTATCCCGGTTATCCGCGCCTCCTTGTTTTCTGCGGATTTGCGCATTGCGCGGCGGCTGGATTCGGCGAACAGCGCCGCCGCCTGCACATGTGTTTCGGTATCCCCCAGCTCCAGCGCCAGAAACATCGTTATCTGATAGTAAGAGGCCGCATCCTGCTGACGGTAAGGCCATTTCAGCCCGGCTTTCAGGATATCGAGCGCTTCGTCCCTATGCCCCGCCGCGCTCAGAATCTGGGCCAAATATTCGCGTGAGGCCGCATGCAGCGGGTCAATTCGCAATGCATGGCTCAAAATTTCCTCCGCCTGAGACGGACGCCCGGCATATTGCGGGGCATAAGCCTCCAGACGGGCTTGGTGGTGGTAGGCCGCGACAAGGCGCGGGTTAAGGGCTATGGCCTTATCCAGTGTCTGGCGGGCCTGCGTGAACAGCGCCTCACCCTCGCCGGGAGGCAGCAACGCTGCCCGGTCCTGCAAAATGCCCAGAGGAACAGTTGCAGCCAGAATCAGGGCCCGCGCATTCCGGCCAAAAGAAATCTTATCGGCCATATTGATATCGCGCGCAAAACCCTCCAGATTTCCGGCCGCAATCTGGCGGCGGGCGCGATCAACCAGGATTTCTGACTGGTGCTGGCTGATAAAGGCAAAGACAAGAACCATTAGAACAGCCGGTGAAAGCGATTTTTGTAAAAACCCAGACTGAACAGACGAATGCACATGCATGTCCCGGCTTTCGTGGATCTGCGCAAACCATTGCGCCAGCATATAACCGCTTAAGATCAAAATGCTCAGCACGTAAAAATGAAAGGTGATGTGGGTATGAAGCGCCATCGCCGACAACCCGCAAGCCATTGCCGCCAGATGTGCCCCGCCCTCCTCGTTACCCCTCAGAACGCGCAGCGTCTTCCAGACTGCCGCCAATAAAATAAAATAAAACAGAATCGGTGCGACCACACCCATTTCTGTAAGAAACTGTACGGGATCACTATGGGCCATCAGCCCCGCCGTTTCGATATCACCGCCACGGACTTCCGGGTAATAGAGAAAAAACGTACCCATGCCGGTACCGCTCCAGAAATGCTGCTGAATACTCTGCCATGACGCGACCCAGATATCCGGGCGGGAAGAAAGAAAACCCTTTCCCTGTAGCATCGTAAATTGCCACACATCCAACGGTGTTTGCCCGCTCACCTGAGACAAAGACAGGAGCAAAGCCAAAACTGCGCAGAGCATAATACCGCCCGCCAGCGCCACAAATCCGCGCTTCATCGTCCCGGCTACGGTCAGTACGAATATACCACCTGCCAATATCAGAGCAAGAAGCGCACCGCGCGATCCTGTGGCCAAAAGCGCAGCAAAGACCAACACGCCCAGCGCCACAAATGTTCGTTTTGCAGCCGTATTTTCCGCCGTATAAATCCGCCCAAGCGTTAGGAAAAGCCCAAGGGATAACAAACCGCCATAGCTGTTTGGATTATCCAGCGGCCATTGCGCCAACCCGTTGGACAGCATGGCGGGAATTGCAAAAAACTGCACAAGGGAAAAAATCGAAAGCGCAGCAAAAATCGACAGAAGCGCGGTTGAAACCACGCGCACGAATATGGCCCTGTCCGGCACTGTCAGGACGGTTAAAAACGACAAAGGCAAACAAGAGAACAGACAGAAATAAATAAAGCTGGTATAGGGGGATTCGGACAGCACGACACTGAGAAAAGCCAGCGCCCAGAACGCCGCCAATGCGCCCGTTAAAACTGGGGCACAGTCGAAATAATCCCGCACTGCACGGCCCGTCAAAAGCCCGGTGAACGCCGCCGCCGCCATGCACAAAAATGCCGCGCCGAAGAAATGGGATTCATAGGCTTCCAACGGCATCAACGCAAAAACAAATCCGCCAGTCCACAAAACCGCCATTATAATACTCAATGTCTTGAACTCCGGCATTATTGCACAGCCTCTTTCTTGCGTTTTAAATCGTTGTAAATTTTAGCATGCCGCTCGCTGTAGCGCTCTTCCGCCCGGCGGTAAACATCATTATCCCCCGCTTGCTCCGCCAGGCTCATCACTAAGCGGTAATAATCCAGCGGGGCTTCCTTTTCATACGGCCAATCAAGCCCGGTACGGCCGATATCCAGCGCCTCACCCTCGCGGCGATTGCGAATTAAAAACTGCATCAGGTGAAAGCGGGTACCGGCCAATGTCGGATTGATATGCAGGGATGTGCGCAGCAAACCTTCCACACCGTCCCGCCCGACAAAATTGTAAAGCATGGCCAGTTCAGTATAGGCGGGCGCGAGAAGCGGATTTTTTACAATCGCTTTTTGCAACAAATATTCAGCATTTCTAAAGGCCGCATCCACCTGATCGCGGGGAATTGTTCCGGCATCCTTGCGGAATTCCTGCGCCGCAACCGCCCCGGCCAGCGTATAGGCCACGCCGTTCTGGCCGAAAGACAAAGTGATGGCATCGGCAATATCACGCTCAAACGCATCAACATTCCCGCCCTTATAAGAAGCCTTGGCGCGCGCAATCAAAATCTCACTGCCCTGAAACGCCGTAAACAAAAACGCGGTGCAAAGCAGAAGGATGCACAGCCCACCCTGCAGAATCTGGTTTTCAAATTTTCGGCCGCCACTCAGGGAGATACTCAGCGAAGGCTCTGTGCGCTCAACGCGCCAAAACCAAAAGCCCAGCAATGTTCCCATCATGAACAAATTGCCCATATTGTAAAAATTAAACGTGATCTGGCTGTGCAACACGCACGCAAAAAGCGCAGCAAAAGGAATAAGGACCACTGGGTCGTCACGGTATGTTCGTGCTGTCTTCACCGCAGCAAAAACCAGCGCCAGAATAAAAAACACGGGCGCAAAAACACCCATCTCCATCCAGAATTGCAGAAGATCATTATGTGCCATCTCACCGGCCGTTCCGGTTTCGCCCGGCGCGCGCACCTGCGGATAATACAGGAAGAATGTGCCCGGCCCGGTGCCGCTCCAGACATGTTCCCGGATAATCTGCTGGCTTGAGGCCCAAACATCCGGCCGCCCGCCCAGCGCCGGCTCCACCCCCGATACCGTGTAGGAAACAATATCCACCGGCGTTTGCTCACTTATCACACCAGGGGCAAAGGACAACGCCCAGACGAGAACAACACACCCCAAAAGCAAAGCCACATGCTTGCCCCAATTTAATTTTACATGATGCAAAACAGGGGGGATGGTTACGAGCAAGCTCGCGGCAAGCAAAAGAGACAAAACAGCCCCCCGGCTGCCGGTGGTCAGAAGCGCTGCAAAAATCACAAGCGCCAGGGCGTAGAATATAGCTCTCTTGCGCAAAATTGCTGCACCATAGGCCGGAAAAAATCCCAGAGACAAGAACGCGCCCAGCGAATTTGGATTGCGCATTGGCCAGTATGTCAGGCCGTTTTTCAGCATCTCCGGCGCGGCAAAATACTGCCAGACACAAAACAACGAAAGCGCAGCATAAACTGCAGCGCCCGCCATAAATGCGCCCCGGTAAAATTGTTCTTTATCGGGTATCAATGCAACAAAAATAAAGGACAGCGGCAACATGGAGAGAAAACAAAAATGCAGCCAGCTTGTCACCAGAATATCGGAGGTGAGCACAGCCACAAACATGACCACCCAGAACCCGCCCAGACAGAAGAGAAAGGGAGATTTAGGAATGCTCATATTTCCCTGCTGCGGCAGATTCAAAATGGCACCTGCTACACCTGCAATCATTCCCACCACAGCCAACAGAAAGAATGCGCCCTCATGCTGCGCAATCGGCAGCAAGGCGAATATTATAATCACCAACCAAAAAAACGGAGCCATAGCAGAAGAAAATGCGCGCGTCATGCGCCATAGTCTATCGGCTTTAAAGAAAGGGGGAAAGAAAGAAAATGGGGCGGTTCTGTTGCGAGGCCCGCCCCGGGCCCCACCTAATTCGCATTACAAATCAGGGATTGAAGTGTAGCGTGCTACGCTGCCCAATTAGGCGGCGATGGCTTCACCAGTAACAACATCGCTGTTGTCATTGGCTGCTACGAATGCATAGTTATCGTTTGCATTTATAACGTTGACCCGGTAACGGCGGATATCATGCCGGACGCCGAAATATGCCTTTACTGCGCGTGTCGATCCTGTTTCAGCCCCGCCGTCTTATACGCTTTGCTTCACAAAGCTGTTTTTCGCGAAAACGATTTCGCGGCCCTGCCGTCGCAGGGCTGTGATCATAAAAAAGACCACTAGCGTATAAAATGGTGGAGCTGCCGGGTACTGCCCCCGGGTCCACAACGTCTATTCCGCATCCACGTTTAGCGTCATAGCGGGCAAGCCCGCACCTATTATTATAGGTCAAAAGGTTTGAATTTCAAAGGAAATTAAGATTAAAAATCAGGATTCCGCTCAGGAGGTTTCGGGAGTTCGCCAAAAATATGTTCAAACAAAACCGCATGATCAGCTTGCGGATTGGCAAGAATACCTTGAATAAAGCTAGTAAATTGTTGGTCATATGTCGCACAAGCATAATCATGTTCACACCAATCAAAATCAGCGGGAACCGTTTCTTCATCTCCTCGCTCTCCTGGGCGGACCTCGATAATCTCATCATCATCGAGAGGATTATCTGGATCAATAATTGGCACAATAACAAAAGGCTCCGTTACACCCGATTCACCACTAACTGCATCACCGAAAGTAGCACCAACGCCTAAATCATCATCATCCATATCGTCATCACTGTCAGGGAAAGTTTGGCCACCACAGATCAAAAGGTGAAATCGATCCTCCGGTGTTTTTTCACGTTCAAAGGCAAAGAAGAAGTCTTCTTCAAGCCCCAGTTCGCCAAGAGCCTTAGGAACAAGAGCTCCATTGACCATATTTTCAAACATACCGGCGGATACAGGCGTATGAGGAAAAATTTGCACGTCATGCCCCCCGCGAATCAAAAGGATCAGCGCTTTAACAGCGTCGATATCAAAATCGCCAAAGGCATCCTCTTGCCCAATGACATTACGTGTAAAAATAGAAACAGCATCGCAGGCTATTCTTAATTTTTGTGCCATAATAGCTTTCTATCACCCACCCTCAACTTATGTCAACAAGCATATGAAACCTTTGCTTACCTCCGCGCGAATACTATATTGAATATCACAGTTACAAAGAAGCGGGAGTTCACGATGTTTTCACGGATTTTAACACTGGGGCTGGCGGCGGGGCTGTTTCTGTACGGCCTGTCGATGCTGCCCCCCGCACAGACAGGAGCGCAGGACATGAAACAGGATAAAAAGCAAATGGACACGAGCCATCTCAATGACATGCAGAAATACGTCACCCAGCATGACGGCACGGAGCCGCCCTTTAAAAATGAATACTGGGATCACAAGGAAGAAGGCATTTACGTGGATGTGGTCAGCGGCGAACCGCTGTTTTCCTCCACCGATAAATTCGATTCCGGCACCGGCTGGCCCAGCTTCACCCGCCCGATAGACGAGGCCATGGTCGCACAGAAAACCGATTACAAGATCGGCCTACCGCGCACCGAGGTACGTTCCAAAAATTCCGATGCGCATCTGGGCCACGTCTTTGATGACGGACCGAAGGACAAAGGCGGCAAGCGTTACTGCATCAACTCCGCCGCGCTGGATTTCGTGCCCAAGGACAGACTGGAAGAAAAAGGCTACGGCGAATATCTGGTGCTGTTCGGGGAATAAAGCATCTCTGCTTGTGCATAACCGCAGGGCGCGGCATGACAGTCGCTCGCGAATCTTCTTATACTCATAATTATGAAACAATATCTTGATCTCATGCGTGATGTGCTAGAGCATGGCACGGTTAAGGAAGACCGCACCGGCACGGGCACACGCTCGGTTTTCGGGCGGCAGATGCGCTTTGATCTGCAGGCCGGGTTTCCGCTGGTCACCACCAAGAAATGCCATTTAAAGTCGATCATTCATGAGCTGCTCTGGTTTATTGCGGGCGATACGAATATTAAGTATCTGCAGGATAATGGCGTTAAAATCTGGGATGAATGGGCCGATGAAAACGGCGATTTAGGCCCGGTATACGGCGAACAATGGCGGAGCTGGAAAACGGCGGATGGGCGCACGATTGATCAATTAAGCAACGTGATTGAGCAGATTAAGAACAACCCGGATAGCCGCAGGTTACTGGTCGTGGCGTTTAATCCGGGCCTTGTCGATGAAATGGCCCTGCCGCCCTGCCATGCGTTTTTCCAGTTTTATGTGGCGGACGGCAAGCTATCGTGTCAGCTTTATCAGCGCAGCGCGGATATCTTCCTCGGCGTGCCGTTTAATATTGCCAGCTATGCGTTGCTGACGATGATGGTGGCGCAGGTCTGCGGGTTAAAGCCTGGGGAATTTATCCATACATTCGGCGATGCACATCTTTATTCCAACCATTTGGAACAAGCCAAAGAGCAGCTGAGCCGGGAGCCCTATCCCCTGCCGGAAATGCACCTGAACCCGCATGTCAAAAGCATCTTTGATTTCAAGTTCGAGGATTTTGAGCTGATCGGTTATGAAGCACACCCGCATATCAAAGCGCCGGTGGCGGTTTAGACGTAACTCAATTTTCTTGACATATTTTTTCCCGACTCTTATAAAGGCATCTATATTCATAATTATATAGGTGAGATAGTGCTCATACTGACAAGAAAAAAAGGCGAAGCCATTTTTATCGGCGATAACATTGAGCTCTGCGTTGATAAAATTGCCGGCGAACCGGATAACCGCCATGCCCGGATTACGCTGCGAATGCCCAAAGAGACCCTGGTCTTGCGCAAAAAAATCCTGGATGAGATCGCAGCCGAAAAAGCACTGGCGGCAGAAGAAGGCAGAGAGCCGCGCGATATCCTTGGTGCACTACGAACAAAATTTGCGACTGTAGGCGATGGGCAAAAAGGTCATGAAAGAACGGAATTAAAGCTACGCATGAAGCTTGAGGAGTACCTGTCAATCGAAGGCTTCATCACTATTAAGATCACGGAATTCAATGAGTTTCTAGACTCTTCCACGGTTAGTATCGGCATTGCCGCGCCGCCCCATGTTCCGTTACACCGCTCGGAAGTCCGGCGCGATATTGAACGCCACGGGCAGCGCCGGGAACATCTGCAACACCCTACGGCGTAACAACAGAGAAAACCACAATGCTGATAGAATTTCTTCATATGCGACAAGACACTCTAAAGCTTGGCAAAAATGTCACGATTGATTTATCGCGGGTGCAAAACGGGCGGGCCTTTATCGGGGTCAAAGCCCGCGGTGATATGCAGGTGCATTACAAAGAAAGGCTCGAAGCCGTAAGAAGAATTCAACAAGAATTCGCAGAAAATGGGGAGGAGCTGACCGCAGGAGATATTTACACAAAACATCCCGATCTTCTGGCGACGTTTACAAAGCTGGTCCGTCCCGACACGGTGCATAGAAAATCGGGAAAACTCGCCATCCCCAGAGAAGAAGGCGAGACTATCCTGATTGGCGATAACATTGGAGTTACGGTTCTGGAAATCCGGGGAAAAACGGTCAAAATCGGCCTCGAGCTGCCAGAATCAATAAGCCCAAAACGCGGCCAGTTTCCGCCCCGCCACAGAAACAAAACGTCTGAACCAAGGAGGCAAGAGGCTGGAACCCCGCCATCAACGGAACCTGGACTACACCGCTAACAAGCCAAAAGAAACAACAAGAGAATTATACCAATGAGAAAAGATCACGCCCTTATCACCGGAGAAAAACGCAGCATACCCCTGAAGAGCGGGGAAAGCATTTACACGCCTCTAGGCATCATCACAATCAAGGATGTTTATGATTTTGGAGTGGGCGGGTGCCTATCAGATGTCGACATATTGATTAATGGTGGAGAACAGGAATTCAATATCACCTGTAACGGCTTTTTTCTGCTGGGCAATTACGTGATCAAAGTTGCTGATCTGCCCGAGCCAGAAGAAGAAACGGAAAAGAACCAAAGCGAAAACAGTGCCGAAGGCGCGCAAGAAGAAAAACCGCCCATAGACGCGGACATGGTACTGTTCATCCCAAATTCACTGCGTTTCCTGCATGGACGCTTAGGCATACCCCCTGAGAGAAACAAAACCCCGGCGGAAAAACTCTGGCAGGAACTCCAAACCTGCTTTTTACAAAAAAAGGACGCGCAAGACGGAGACCTTCAGGACATTCTGGACGATCTTCTGGATGATGTGGAAGAGGACGGCATCAATTTTGATGACAATTTCGCTGATACGCAAAACTGGACGGCGCTGTGTGAAAGCGTTGCAATCGGTGACTGGCTGCAGGGGCTTCAAAGAATTGGCCGCATTTCCGAGGATATTGACCAGGCGGCGGCGGAGCCAGCATCGCGCAAGCGCGCCCCAATCGGACGCAGGCGTGATAAAGTAACCGCACCACAACAGCCCGTTCCCGCAGCCGCTTAGACCGATACCATACGCGCCGAGCTATGTGCTCCAATCGCCGCGTCGTATAAAAACCGCCACGCCCGCCCCTTTGGCCTCTGAAAAAATCTCCGGCTTGGACAGGCTGGCGCGCACTGCAATCACCCGCGCATCATCAAAACACACCGCCAGAAGCTCCCGCATATATGTCTCCAGAAGCTCCACATGCGGGCGGCTCTCCCAGCTCTTGAGCGCATCATAAAGCCGCGCGTAATCCATCAGGCCGTCTTTATCCACATTGCGCAAATACTCCGGCGCGGCGAATAATTCCACACTGACCTCCACCGGCTGCGGCGCTGTGCGCTCATGCGCCTCCAACCCAATGCGCAAATTCACCCGCATCTTCTGGACAAAAACCGAAATGGTGCTTTCCTGATCCATAAGGACTTCTTATATATAAAGCATGAGCAAAATCAAACTCTCATCCATCGTCGCCATGGCGCAGAACTATGTGATCGGCAAAGATAATAAACTGCTCTGGCATATCCCGGAGGATTTTAAGCACTTCAAGCGCACCACCATGGGCCGCCCGCTGATCATGGGCCGCAAGACCTTTGAGAGCCTGCCCGCAGGCCCCCTGCCCGGTCGGCCGCATGTGATCATCAGCCGCAGCGGCGCGCCCGCGCAAACCTCCACCCTCCCCGCAAAAACTGAAGGAAGCCAGGCAGCTGCCCCTTCCCCCGAACTGCATTATGTAAAATCATTAGCGGAGGGAATTGCGGCCGGAAAGGGAATTGCGCAAAGGCTGGGTGTCGATGAGGCCTTCATTGTCGGTGGCGGGGAAATTTACAGTCAGACGATCGATCTGATCGACCGGCTGTATTTAACACTGATCCATCAGGATTTTGAGGGAGACACCAATTTCCCCGCATTTGATTGGGATAAATGGGAAATTATATTTCATGAAAAACACAAAAATAAAAATTTGTCGTTCAGTTTTTATACATTAAATAGAACATAATATTGATTATTAAAATTAGTTCACGTAATGTATCTTCATGAACAAAATTATTCGTGAACATTACCTGACTCTGGGATTGGACCCAGAGCAAAAACACTCCCCTGATGATATCAAGCGGGCTTATTGGCGGGCGGCACAGGACACCCATCCGGACAAAAACCCTGGCGATGAGCTTGCCGAAGCCCTTTTTATCCGGATTAACCTCGCTTATCAGGCACTAAAGAAGAAAGACGACACGGAAGAAATCCACATGCCTTTCCAGCGGGCAAGCACGCAAACCTGGGACAGATCAACAGGTATGGCGCGCCAGAAAAGTGCGGAAGAGCTGGCCATGGAATTAAAAACCAAGATCGAACAGCGTATGTGGACCATCACACGGGTTCGCACCGATATTCTGGATAGCTGTGACAAGCAGGATAGAATTATTGCCGATATTGAAAACGCGCACAGAACTTTAACACTCTCGGATATCATTAAAAACAAATACGCATTTTTGAAGCGCGCTCAAACAGTTCGCCCCCGTATGCTGCATATGATCGAAGATAAATTAAAAGATATGAAAAGCGGAAAGCTCTATGATGATATAGATGAGGACGGAAATATAAGCCTAAAGGGAACGCTCATGAATTTTTTCCGCGCTTCGAAAGATTTAAAAGAATTCATCTTGGAGATTGAAAAGGTTATTCCGGGCGGCGGCGGCGGTTTACCGCGGATAATTCAGGAGGCACAGGCAGAACTGAACCGATTGCAAAGAGAAAGCCCAAAAATGCTTGGTACGCAGTCCACGACAGGAGAGGCTTATCCCGGACTTTAAAATTACAAGCATTTCCGAACCAACTCCGCTACCCCCTCAAACTCATCCAGTCCCGGCTCTCCTGCATCTGAGCGTGCGCGGATATGCGCGCTGAGGGGGATTTCGCCCAGAAACGGCACGCCGAGTTTTTTGGCCTCCGCGCGGGCGCCGCCATGGCCAAAAATATGTTCCTCGTGACCGCAGCTTGAGCAGACATGCGTGCTCATATTCTCGATAATGCCGAGGATTGGTACATTGGTTTTCTGGAACATCGCCACCGCCTTGCGCGCATCAATCAGCGCGATGTCCTGCGGCGTGGAAACAATAACCGCGCCGGTCACCGGCACTTTTTGCGCCAGCGTTAGTTGCGCATCACCGGTGCCGGGCGGCATATCGACGATCAGGATATCCAGCGGGCTTTCCTGCATGCCCCAGTTCACATCGCGCAAGAGCTGGTACAACGCGGTTTGCACCATCGGCCCGCGCCAGATCAGTGCCTCCTTCTGATCCACCATAAAACCGATGGACATGATTTTGATGCCGTGCGCCGTGAATGGTTCAATCTGGCCATCAATCTGCTCCGGCTTCTGCCCTGCCCCGTGCTTATCGACAAGCCCCATCATGCGCGGCTGGGACGGTCCGTAAATATCGGCATCCAGCAGCCCAACCTTGTGCGTCCGGCCCAGAGCCACCGCAAGATTTGCCGCCACGGTGGATTTCCCAACCCCGCCCTTGCCACTGGCGACCGCGATAATATGTTTGATCGGTAGCTCCAGCGGCGGGTTCTTGTTCATACCATGCGGATCGGGCACGGCTTTCGAAGGTGCCGGTTTTGAGGCGGCGCGCTCCGCGGTCAACACAGCCGTGACCTTGCCCACGCCGGGCAGAGCGGCCACAACGCGCTCCGCCTCCTGGCGCAGCGGTTCGAGCGATGGCCCACGCGCCGGGTCCACCTCGATCATAAAAACAACATCACTGTCATTGCCGATCTGAATGCCGGACACCATCCCCAACGCGACAATATCCCGCCCCGCCTGCGGATCCCGGACCTGACCCAGCGCGTTTAATATTCTCTCTTCGGCGACCATTTTTCCTCTCAATAGCCTTGCTTTCACATGCAAAAACGATATTGTTATATCTCAATCAATCTCAAGAGGCAAAGATATAGCAAAACCATGGCGGACGATAAAAAAGGCAAAAACCCTTGGGGTTCTCACAACAATAACGAACGCGGCGGCAATCCGTGGGGCAGCACAAAAGGCCCTGGCGGTGGTAGTAGTGGCGGCAGCGGCGGAAACGAGCCGCCGGATCTGGATGAAATGCTGCGCCGGGCGCAGGAGAACTTCCGCTCCGTGATGCCTGGCGGATTCCAGAGCGGCGGCATTGTCGTATTGGTCCTCATCGGCATTGTTATGCTGTGGCTGGCCAGCGGGTTTTACATCGTCAATCCCGGGGAACACGCAGTCATCCAGCGCTTTGGCGCATGGTCGCGCACGCAGGCCGATCCGGGTCTGGGATATCATTTCCCCGCGCCGATCGAAACCGCCACGGTGATCAATGTTGAGGAAATCCGTAAACTTTCTATCGGGTTCAGTGAGACTTTTGTTCGCGGCGCCGGAACCGGACTTCGTGATGTACCGGAAGAAAGCCTGATGCTGACCTCCGACCGCAATATCGTCGATCTGGACCTGGAAGTGCAATGGAACATCAAATCCTCCGAACACTTCCTGTTTGAAATTTACGATCAGGAAAACACGATCAAGAAAGTGGCTGAAAGCGCCATTCGCGAAGTTGTCGGCCAGACCAACATGTTCCCGATTATCACAAACCAGCGCCAACAAGTCGCGGACCTGACCAAACAAATCATCCAGCAAAATCTGGATGAGTATAATTCCGGGGTGAATATCACCCAAGTGCTGATCCAGCGAGCCGAGGTGCACCCGGATGTCCAGGACGCCTTCCAGGATGTGCAATCTGCCAAACAGGATGCCGAAGATGTTCAGAACCGGGCCGGTGCGTATCGTGAAGACATTCTCCCCAAAGCGCGCGGTCAGGCCATCCAGATGCTGCAGGAAGCGCAAGCCTATAAGCAATCTGTTGTCGCCCGCGCAAACGGGGATGCGGACCGCTTTAATTCGGTCTATACAGCCTATCTGAGCGGCAAGGATGTAACCAAGGAGCGCATCTATATAGAGACGATGGAAAACGTGCTGCGCAACGCCAGTAAGATTATCATGGATAATCAGGGGGGCCAGGGCGTTGTGCCCTATCTGCCGCTGAATGAACTCAATAAAAATCCGGCGCGGCCCAGTGGCCAGCAATAAGACTTAGGAGAAATCAGAATGAACAAAGCATTAATCGGACTTCTCGCTCTTGTGGCCGTCATATTGATCGGCGTATCACAGGCTTTCTTTATTGTCGACCAGCGCGAACAGGCCATCCTCCTGCAACTCGGCCAGCCTATCGGCGAGACCAAGGGGCCCGGCCTGCACACCAAAATTCCGTTCATACAGAGCGTACAGTATTTCGACCGCTGGATACTCTCCGTCGATCCGGCACAGGACCAGATGGTGATTTCCTCTTCCCTGCTCGCTAAACCGAAAACTCCAGAAGAACTGGAAGCCGAGCGTGCGGCGCAGGAAGAAAATAACGAAAATGCGACTCTGGCCGATGGCCCGGTGATCGAAGACGTGAGCGGGGAGCCGATCATCGTCGATACATTCGCACGTTATAAAATTGTTGATCCGCTACAATTCCTCAAAACCCTGCGCACGATCAGCGGCGCGAATAACCGTCTGGAAACGATTTTGAACGATGCAACACGCGCAGTTCTGGGCCGCACGACCTTGAAAGAATTGCTATCCAATGAACGGACCGCCGTCATGGGCGAAATCCGCCGCCGCGTCAACCGCACAACAAAGGAAAACCAGTTCGGTATTGAGATCGTTGATGTGCGTATTGTCCGCGCCGATCTGACGGCGGATCTTCGTACCTCCACTGTGCGCCGGATGATTTCCGAACTGAAGGAACGCGCCACCGAAACCCGCGCCAAGGGTGAGGAGCGCGCGCTGGAAATCCGTTCCACAGCGGAAAAAGAGCGTACAGTTCTTCTGGCCGAGGCCCAGCGCGATGCGCAAAAACTGCGTGGTCAGGGCGATGAGGAATCGATTAAAATTTATGCCGAGGCCTTTAACAAGGATAAGGAGTTCTATGCCTTTATCCGTTCTATGGAGGCGTATTCCAACACACTGTCCGATCCGCAAACCCAGTTTATCCTGACCCCGGAAAGCGATTTTCTGCGTTATCTGCAAAATCTGCAAGGGTCGCGCTAGACTCTATAGACCGCACACATAACCAATGAGGTGAAAAATGCGTATATTGCTGACATATCTGATACTGAGTTTTGCAGTGGTGAGCGGCGCTTTTATAATGCCGTCTTATGCCCAGGCCCCCGCGCCGCATGGCGGGCCGGACAGTTTTGCCGATCTGGTTGATGGGTTGCTGCCGGCGGTGGTGAATATTTCCTCCACCCAGAAGATGATGGCCTCCCAGGACTTTCCCGAAATGCCGCAATTCCCGCCCGGTTCACCGTTTGAGGATTTCTTTGAAGAATTCATGCAGCGCCGGGGCAACGGCATGCCCACCGTTCCGCCCGCATCCCTAGGTTCCGGTTTTGTGATCGACGCTGAAAACGGCTATATCGTGACCAACAACCATGTCATCCGCGATGCCGAAGATGTGCGCGTGACCTTCCATGATGACCGGACAATTGAGGCCGAAATTATCGGTTATGACGAAAAAACTGATTTGGCCGTGCTCAAGGTAGATCCGTCGAAAAAGAAACTCACCGCCGTTAAATTCGGCGACAGCAATGTGTTGCGTGTGGGCGACTGGGTCGTAGCCATTGGAAATCCGTTCGGTCTGGGCGGCACGGTCACCGCCGGAATCATCTCCGCTCGCCAGCGCGACATCAATTCCGGCCCGTATGACGATTACCTGCAAACCGATGCGTCAATCAATCGCGGAAACTCTGGCGGACCGATGTTTGATCTGGATGGACAGGTGATCGGCATAAACACCGCGATCTTTTCTCCCTCCGGCGGCTCCGTCGGGATCGGCTTTGCCATCCCGTCCGCACTGGCCAGCCCGGTGATCGACCAGATTGTAAAATACGGCCGCACCCGCCGGGGATGGCTGGGCGTACGCATACAGCATGTGACCGAGGAAATTGCCGAAAGCCTGGGGCTTGAAAACACGATGGGCGCACTGGTGGCCAGCACGACCAAGGACGGCCCGGCTGAAAAAGCCGGTCTGCAGGCCGGGGACATCATCCTGGAATTCAACGGCAAGCCGGTCAAGGAAATGCGCGAACTGCCCCGCATCGTGGCGGAAACCGATATCGGATCGTCCGCCTCTTTGGTGTATTGGCGCGACGGCAACAAGCAAAAAACCCGCGTTACCGTGGGCGAGCTGGAAAAAGCCGAGGAAGAAGGTCTTGTTGCAGCCGGTCCGCGCAGCGAGGCCGATGGCACAGATATCGACAGGCTGGGCCTGACCGTGGAGCCGATGACCCCATCGGCGCGCGAGGAATTCGCCATCCCTGACACAGTGGAAGGTGTTGTCATCACTGCCGTCAAAGACCTGTCCGAAGCGGCGGAAAAAGGCTTGCTGCCCGGCGATGTGATCGTCGAGATCAACCAGCAGCCCGTCACCCAGCCCGATGAAATCGTCGGCATCATCGACAGCGCCGCGAAAAACGGCCGGAACTCCGTGCTTCTTCTCGTGAACCGCGAAGGCGAAGTACGATTCGTGGCGGTGAAGATCGGCGGATAAAGCTTTTGGCTGAAACAAAGCACGCCATCCACATCATCTGCGGGCCCACGGCGGGCGGGAAGTCGGCCAAGGCGATGGAGATGGCGCGCGCGCTGAACGGCGTGATCATCAATTGCGATTCCATGCAGATTTATGATGATTTGCCGATCCTGACCGCCCAGCCGGGCGCGCAGGAACGCGCAGAAATCCCGCATCGCCTCTATGGCGCGCTGCACCCCAACCAGCCCTGCTCCGCCGGAAACTGGCGCGAAATGGCTCTACCCGTAATCAAAGATGTGCTGGAAAGCGGCCAAACCCCCATCATTTGCGGCGGCACGGGGCTATATATCAAGGCGCTGATGGACGGCCTGTCCCCCATCCCAGATATCCCGCAGGATGTGCGTGACCGGGTGGTGGCGCATTATGAGGCGGTGGGCGCGGAAGAATTTTACAAAGAGCTGCAGGCGCGTGACCCCGAAATGGCCGCGCGGTTCCATGTGAACCACAAAGCCCGTATCGTCCGCGCGATGGAGGTGCTGGAGGCCACCGGGCGCTCGCTGGCCGACTGGCAAAAGGAAGACCGCCAGCCTGCGCCCGCGCATTGGGAATTTGAGGTGCATAAGGTAATGCCGGAGCGCGGTATCCTGCGCGAGCGATGTGATCGGCGGTTCCTGTGGATGCTGGAGAATGGGGCATTGGAAGAAGTCGAAAAATTCGGCCAGCGTCAGGAAAACGGCGAAATTCATCACAATATCCCACTGGACAAAGCTCTGGGCTTTAAATCGCTCTACGCCTATATCAAAGGCGAAATGAGCAAGGACGAAGCCATTGAAAAATCCCAGGCCCAAACCCGCCAATACGCCAAACGCCAGATGACCTGGTTTAGAAATCAGCTTTAACAGCCCTTTTTTATTGACATTTTCATAAGTATTTTATATAACTTTACTCGATATAAACGAGGAGAGACGCAATGACACGATACAGCCCGGAACAAATCGCCGATGTTATGTTCCTCAGAGCAGGAAGAGAAAACGCCGATTTAAGTGATGCGATTGATGCAGCCTATCGCCATGTGGACATACATACTTCATTTTTGGGCGCTACAATAAGCATGGGAGAAGAGAGCCATCCGCGTGCACATATCCGCGCCATTAAAGAATTAATGCATCTGGGTTTTGACTCTGAGCGCCTGGACAGGCTTCAAAGAATGCTGCTCACTGTTGTGCCCAAAGCCTTTATGGATGAAACCGACGAAATTATGACCTCGGGGAAACAGCGTGGCCTGGTTTATCCCTTAAAAAGAGAGGCAAAGGTAGACGTCAAAACACGTCTTGGGCACGTTTTCCATTTCGCTTTCACGGGAATTGCAGATGCGAAAAAATTTACAGAGGATGCTATAGAAGAGCGCGCCCATACCATGGTGCTGGAACAGCTTAGGAATATAGAGCGTACCGAGCCTGATTTCTTTGAACTTGAAACACCCCCTGTTGATCTTGGGCCATACATGTAAATAAATACCCATGCCAGATTATTCCCCCGACGATATCGCCGATATATTGCTTGTGGCCGAGGGCCGCAGGAGCGAAAAGCCTGCTAAAGAGCTGCGCATTTCAAAGATGGAAATCCTCCAGGCCTTTAAAGCCGTCGCCAAAGTCCCAACCCCGGCAGCGCATGCGCATGAACACCCGCGCTCGCTGATCCAGGCCCAGCGCGAATTCTGGTGGCTGGGTTATGAGCCGGAAGAGTTCTACAGATTTTGCAGCCTGGTGAAAACGGCCGTCAACGGCACCATTGATAAATACGCCCCGCTCGTTCAGGGATATTACGAGCCGCTGGATGATACTGACGATTTCCAGCATGGGTGCACGCTAAATGACCTCGCGCATATGGGATATGAGATTCTTTTTACCCTGAACAGAGAAAACCTGAATGATGATGTCGATTGGGAACAATTTGAAAGAGATGTGCATGAGGCGCTGGTCCATGAGCTTGAAAACCTGAAGGATGACGCGCCGGAACTGTTTACCCGTATGCTGCCGCACCGCTTTTTCAATCCGGGCGTCAATTAAGCCGCATAGCCCGCTAAAAATAGTTTGCGCTGCGTCGCAAAAAAACATAGAGTGACAGGCATGAAAACTATGGTTGGTCAAATTGTCCTTGTTCTTAACGTTGTGCTCCTGGGAGGGGCGCGGCGCGTTTAAGGCTGGATCAACCATAAAAACGCCAAGCGCCCTCGCCGTCACCAGCAGGGCGTTTTTTGTTTTTATACACTGACAAAAATGATAGAAGAGACACCGTTATGAGCACACAACACGCAAAAAAAGACGCCAGACGCGCATCCGCACCGTCCAAGTCGAGCGCGGCCATGCCTGCCAAATCACGCCAGAAAACGGGGGCGGAGCTGATCCTGGATGCGCTGGTGGAAGAAGGCGTTGATGTGATTTTCGGCTATCCGGGCGGCGCGGTTTTGCCGCTTTACGATGCGCTGTACCAGTATAACGAGCGCAACCCCGATGCGCCGATACGCCATATATTGTGCCGCCACGAACAAGGCGCGGCCCATGCCGCCGAGGGCTATGCCCGTTCCACCGGCAAGGTCGGGGTGTGCCTGGTCACCTCCGGCCCCGGCGCGACGAACACAGTAACCGGCCTGACCGATGCGTTGCTGGATTCCATTCCTATTGTCTGCCTGACCGGGCAGGTTCCAAGCTTCCTGATCGGAACGGATGCGTTCCAGGAGGCCGATACCACCGGCATCACCCGAGCCTGCACCAAGCATAATTATCTGGTGAAAGACGCGAACAAGCTGGCGGAAACCGTACATGACGCCTTTCACGTGGCGCGCTCCGGCCGCCCCGGCCCTGTGCTGATCGATATCCCGAAAGATATCCAGTTCAACAAGGGCAGCTACAAAACCGCGGCGCAAACGCCCAGTATTCAAAATTACCAGCCACGCCGCACGCCCGATATGGATGCGGTCGAGGCGGCAGTCGAGTTGATGGCAAGCGCGAAAAAGCCAGTGTTCTATACCGGCGGTGGGATCATCAATTCCGGGCCGGCGGCCAGCGAAGCGCTGCGTGAACTGGTGCGTGAAACCGGCTTTCCCATCACCTCCACCCTGATGGGACTGGGCGCTTATCCGGCTGATGACCGGCAATGGCTGGGCATGCTCGGCATGCACGGCACGGTCGAGGCCAATATGGCGATGCATGATTGCGATGTCATGATCTGTATCGGCGCGCGATTTGACGACCGCGTGACCGGGAGGCTGGACGGATTCTCCCCGAATTCGGAAAAAATCCATGTCGATATCGATGCCTCCTCCATCAATAAAAACGTCCCGGTCGATATCCCCGTTGTTGGAGATGCGGAAGAAACGATCCGTGCCATGCTGCAGATCTGGCGCAAACGCGAATACAAAGCGGATCAGGCCGCGCTGCGATCATGGTGGAAACAAATCGATCAATGGCGCGCCCAAAAATGCCTGTCTTACAAAAAATCCAAAACTGTGATCAAACCGCAATACGCGCTGGAGCGCCTGCGCCATTTCACGCAGATGGAGGAAAAGAACGGCAAGCCCGTCTACATCACCACCGAGGTCGGCCAGCACCAGATGTGGGCAGCGCAGTTCCTGCCCTTTAACGCGCCGAACCGCTGGATGACCTCCGGCGGGCTGGGCACGATGGGTTACGGCCTACCTGCCGCGATCGGCACGCAAGTGGCCAATCCGGGCGGGCTGGTCATTGATGTGGCGGGTGAGGCCTCGATCCTGATGAATATTCAGGAGATGAGCACGGCCGTGCAATACCGCCTGCCGGTCAAAATCTTTATCCTGAACAATCAATGGATGGGCATGGTGCGCCAATGGCAGGAATTGCTGCATGGCGAGCGTTATTCCGAAAGCTATACCGACTCGCTGCCTGACTTCGTGAAACTGGCCGAAGCTTATGGCGGCGTTGGTTTGCGTGCGACAAGCCCGGATGAGCTGGACGGCGTGATTGAGAAAATGCTGAAGGTC
>CAYGSN010000022.1:0-30565 GCA_964352675.1 uncultured Pseudobdellovibrionaceae bacterium | reverse complement strand
CGATATGGTGCATGCGCGGCAAGAGTATGGGCTCCATACTTCTCCATATCCGGGGTGCCCCATGAAATGGTGTTAAACCCGCTCTGCGCACTGGCGAATGCTTTCCAATCCTCAAACACGCGGCCGGTTTCCCGGCAGAACCACCGCGACTCCGCCGGAGCATCGGCGGCTTTTTCCAGCCATTCATTGGCTGCATGATCGTCCTTCGCGCCCTGCTCCTCCAGCTTCGCCAACATGCGGTACACACGGCCATCCGGCGCAATCTCTAACGCGCGCAACAAATGCGTCCGCGCCTCGCCCCATAGGCTTTTATCCATCGCCACCTCAGCCAAAGCAATGTGCCCGGCGGCAGATTTAGAATTCAGATCGCACAGCTTTTCCATCCATTTCAGCTTCGCCATCGGATCTTTCGATTTTCCCGGTGGCACCAGCATGCCCCAATAAAGCGCCAGGTCAGGATGCGAATGGCGCTTCCAGACCGCTTCGATCAGGCGCTGCGCCTTACGGCGTTTCCCGGCCTGGATATACAATTTGGCCAGCCGCGTCGCGGCCGGAATAAACTCCGGCGCGGCCTTGCGCGCTTTTTCCAGGCTGCGAATCGCCTGCTCCGGAAATCCGGACTCAACTTCGGCATCGGCCTGCGCCGTATAAATCGCGGCACGGTCCTCCTTAACACGTTCAACCTCCAGCGCACCGACCCGTTCCGCGCGCCGCAATGTCGCCCGCGCCGTATCCCATCGCCGCGCTTTCAGCTCCAACTCATAGACCAACAGTAATATCCAGTGCTGTTTGGGGTAGAGCTTCAAAGCTCGCTGCGCCAGCGTCAGCGCTGTATCCTGGTCCCCTGCATCCATCGCCGCCTGCATCAATCCGCGTACGCCCAGAAACCCTGCATCCTTATGCTCCAGCAAGGCCGCAAAATGCTTGCAGGCTTCTTCCTCCCGGCCTTCCAGCCGCGCTGCCTGCCCGGCCAGCAAAAGCGGCAGACCTTTATCCTCCGGTAAATTATCCTGCGCCCGGCGGGCCTGCTTTGCGGCCTCTTTGGCATCTCCTGCCGCCACAGCCGTCAATCCCCGCGTCAAAGCGCGATAACCCTTGTCCCGGCTCTGGTAATCGCGGTAACGCCGCCATGTCTGCGGGAAACTGACCAGGCCATAGATAAAATGAAACACCGTCATGGCCACAATCATCAGCCCGATCAGGATCAACAGAAACAACCCGACATGGACCGTCAGGTCGTAATTTAGCCACTCAATTCGGATTGTGCCGGGCCGGTCGGCCACCCAAACGGCAATGCCGACGACAATCGCAACTTTGATCATGAACCAAAGCGCGCGGATCATGGGCCTAATCTTTCATGTGTGAGAGGGTGGAAATCTGCCAAAATATGCTAATTTTGTGACCCTCCAAAATTGGAGGAAGCCTTGGGCAGGCTTTCAAACGGCGACTTTTCAATCCGCAGGATATTGATCCCGCTCGCCTCATCCTGCACCAGTGTCGTCCGCCCTTCCAGGCTTTTCCCGCCCTGCGCGGTCAGGCCGGAAACGGCGGAACCAAACGCTTCCTTGTTGATGGCCTGGCCAAAAAAGTCTTTGAGCTGCTGCGCCAGCAACGTCGCCTGCGCCTTATCCATCCAGGGTACTGCAGCTTCTGCAGCCGGGCCGTCCAGGGTTTTCATGGATGCAATCGCGGCGGCCAGATCGCCCTGCTCCAGCAAATCATTGGTCTTGGCCAACGTCGCCTGCGTCGGCGTGCCGGTCACCAGCTCACCGTCTTTTTCCAGCTGGAACATCTCGCCAAAACGCGCCTGAGCACGGTCCTGAATAGAAACATCCTCACCCTTCAGAGACGCCACAACAACATCGCCGGTCAGGCCCTTAAATTCCTCGGTCAGTCCCCCAGGAGTTAAAACACCCTCCTGCGCATAGGGCGCCAGCCGCTCCAGCGCGGTGCGCAATTCCGGATTGTTCTCGCCGGTCAGGTTGACCAACAATTGCAAATCATCTTCAAACGGCTGATTATCACGGTTCAGGGAGGAACGGAACTGTGTCATCCCCAGCAGTAAAGCCGCGGCTTTCAGATCCGTGCCCGGCACCCCGGACAATGTTTCATTCACCGCTGTGCTCTGCTCGCGCGCCTGTTCCAGCGCGCTATCGAGCTGTTCTGCCGTACCGGTATTCACCACACCCAGAAATGCGCTCAACTCGGAAACGCTTTGCTGAAGCTGGCTTTGCCCGTCTTCCGTTGCGGTGAAACCCTGAATCCGGCCCAAAAGCGCTGCAATTTGCGGAGAACCGGAAATCTCGCCGACATGCTCCTCCAGTTTGACCAAACGCTCTTCCAGCGTACCCGCATCTTCACCCAGTACATCGTTGGACACTTCCTGTACGCGTTCCAATGCGCTGTTCACGCTTTCCTGCGTACGCTGCGCCTGGCCTTGCAAATCGGTGATTTTATCGCTCAGTGCCTTTGGTACCAATGCGCCGAAAAACCCGTTATCCTGCTGCGCATCAGCCAGATTGCCCTCCAGTTCTTGAACTTTTTGCTCAAGCTCCGCAATACGTTCGGCATCGTTTTTGCCGCCCAGACCCGGCCAGAGCAATACGATCACAGCGGCCAAAGACAAGGCCACCAAAGCGCCGCCGACAATCGCTGCTGTCGCCGAAGAGGCTTGCTCACCCTGACTTTTTGCGGAAGGCCGAGAATGATCGGCAGGGCGTTTTCCCTGCGCTGCGCTGGGCGGAAAGGAAGAAGATGCGGGGGAAGACGTACGCGCCGCCGCAAAGCCTTCGGAAGAGCCGTTTTCATTCGCAGGCGGGGCGGAGCTATCACCAGGTGCACTCTCAGAACCAACCACATCATCCAGCGCAATATCATGCTCCTGAGCAGCACGTACAATGTCGTCATAGCGCGCAGCCGGTATGGAATTACGTTTTTTCCAGCCCTGCACGGTGGTCACGGCAACGTTTATTTTCTTCGCCATTGGTCGAATTCCACCAAACCTTTCAATGACTTCCTCGGCATTTTCAATGGGCTGTTTTTGGATTTGGTTACTCATTTTTGTCTGTCCTTATCTCATCTTTAAGGGCTTAAGACGTACAGACGCCGCGCACCAGTTCGGTCATTGCCTCTTCATTCGGCGCTTCGCAGACGTACATGTCTTGCCATGATTGGGTCTGTACGCACTCTATCACGCTCTGGCTGATACACAAGGCTTTTGTATCGGCAATGGCTTCCAGCATATCTTCAGCTTCTATAAGATCCATAAATATCCGCGCCGTACGTGGGGAAAACAGCGTAACCGCACGCACCCGCCCTCCCGTTAAAGCATGCAGCACATCTTCCGGAATAGAGGCGGCGGAGTGTGTACGGTAAACAATAATCTCTTCAGCCGGAATATCCATGGATTTCCGGATAGAAGCCGCCACTTCCCGGCCGCGCAGATGCAATACAGGGCCGTTCTCTGCACTCAAATTCCGGCCCAGAAGCCGGATCAAATCCTGCGCATCGCCATCAGCGGAATGCACTGTTTGAAAGCCGTTTTTTGTAAGAATTTCAGCGGTTTTCTGGCCAACCGCATAGGCCGGAATGTCGCGCTTCGCGCTCTTCTGCATCCAAACTTCAGCCGCCCTCCCGCTGGTGAAAACCAGCGCCTGAAAACCTGCCAGATCGGGCATTTCGAACTCTTCGGGCACGATCTGTAAAACCGGAAAAAGCAGGGTCTCAAAGCCCTGTTCCTCAAGCGTTTTGGCCCAGGCTCGCCCCTGTTGTTCCGGCCGCGTGATCAGGATCATCCGTCCGCCCCTAATCCGCTTTTTGCGCGAGGATTCCCGGCGGAATCCGCGCCTTCAGCCGATGTCCCAGAGCCGCGCCCAGCGTGCGCGCATCATCTTTGGTTTTGACCGGCCCGCGCATTTCGTCATCGAATTTCTGGCTGCCATCCAACGCCACGACACATACACGCACGTACACCTGGCCGTTTTCGCGTATCGCATAGGCCCCGATCGGCGTGTGGCACGATCCGTCCAGCACCGCCAGCGCCGCCCGTTCGCACAACACGCAAAGCGTTGTTTCCCGGTGATTTAATTGGTCAAATATGGCTATATTTTCTGAATCATCGGCCCGCAATTCGATTCCGACAGCCCCTTGCCCGGCCGCAGGCAGCATTTCCTCCGGCTCCAAAATGCGGCCGATTTCATTTTGAAGACCCAGCCTGTTCAACCCCGCCAGCGCCAACAAAGTCGCATCAACCTGGCCGTCCTTAAGCTTTTCCAGCCGCGTGCCAACATTCCCGCGAAACGGCACGACATTCAGATCCGGGTTCTGCGCCAGCAAAAAAGCCTGTCGCCGAACACTGGCCGTGCCCACCGTAAAGCCCTTGGGGAGGGCAGAAATTAATTGGCCATTATTGGCCAAGTCATTGTATAAAATAGCATCTCTTGGGTCTTGCCGGGGCAGCATATGCTCCAGGATCAAGCCGTCCGGCAAATGGGAATCCATATCCTTCATCGAATGCACACCGCAATCAATATCTCCGGCCAGCAGCGCTGATTCAATTTCCTTGGCGAATTGACCCTTGCCGCCTTCGGTATCTTTCAGGCGCACCTCGCCGTCTTTAGGGTTCCATTCGCCGGAGGTATGGATTTTGATAATTTCGGTCTGCAGATCCGGGAATTTTTCCTCCAGCGCAGCGCGCGTCATTTCCGCCTGCACCAGCGCCAAAGGCGATCCACGTGTTCCGATTTTGAGTGTCTTCATAATTTCTGTACTTCCTACAGTATCTTGTTTACAACGCCATTATGAAGATTTTAGGCATCGAAACAAGCTGCGATGAAACATCGGCCTCCGTTGTGTGCTCTGAGACAGGCATTTTGTCGAACCTCGTCCTGTCGCAACTGAAGGAGCACCGCGAATTTGGCGGCGTTGTCCCGGAAATTGCGGCGCGCGCGCATCTGGAGCATCTGCATACGCTGATTAAAGCTGCGATGAGCGATGCGGGGCTGGCCTTTGACGATCTGGACGGCGTGGCGGCGACCTGCGGGCCTGGCCTGATTGGAGGCGTGCTTGTTGGCATGATGGCGGGCAAATCCATTGCCGCTGCACGCGGCCTGCCCTTTATCGCGGTGAACCATTTGGAAGGCCATGCCCTGACACCGCGCCTGACGGACGATATTCAATTCCCCTACCTGCTGCTGCTGATTTCCGGCGGACATACCCAGATTTTGGTGGCTGAAGGTGTGGGGCAATACAGGCTCTGGGGCAGCACGCTGGATGATGCCGCCGGGGAATGTTTTGATAAATCCGCCAAGCTGATGGGGCTGCCTTATCCCGGCGGGCCGGAGCTGGAGCGCATTGCAGGCGAGTGTGATGATCCGGCGGAGGCGATGAAGCGCTTCCCCTTGCCCACGCCCATGAAGGGCCGCAAAGAGCTGGATTTCTCCTTTTCGGGCCTGAAGACAGCGGTGCGCAATCATGTTGAGAATTTGCCGCCCGGTGATCTAAAACGTTTGGACATTGCCGCGCTGTCCTGCGCGTTTCAAATTGCCATGGCGGAGGTCATGAAAGATCGCTGTGGCCGTGCAATGGAACGATTTCAGGAGCATTACAAGAATGAAACGCCGACACTGGTCGTCTCCGGGGGGGTGGCGGCCAATGGCGCGATACGCGGCGCGCTTGAAAAAATATGTGAAAACAAAGGGTTCCGGTTTTACGCGCCGCCTCTTGAGCTCTGCGGTGATACTGCCGCAATGATCGCCTGGGCGGGGCGGGAGCGCCTGCGCGCCGGGATGAGCGACCCGCTGGACATCAAAGCCCGCCCCCGCTGGCCGCTGGATAAAAACCCAAAAAATCAGGGTGGCACAGCTGCAAAGGCTTAATCCCCTTTTCCCCCCTCCCAAAACCTGCTACAAAAATCCCTTCAATAACCAAGGTAAAAAACAATGAATGACGTCACACCGCCCCTTTTGAATGACGATGAGATGAACTTCGATGCCCAAACGCAAACCATTGGCGTGATTGGCGGCGGAGCGTGGGGTACGGCATTGGCCCAGGTTTTGAGCAAGGGCGGACGGGCGGTGAGCCTCTGGGCACGCGAGCCGGAGGTGGTAAGCGCCATCAATGAAAGCCATGAAAACACGATCTTTCTTCCCGGCATTAAACTGCACGACTCTCTGAAAGCGACGAGTGATATTCAAGAGATTGCAGCGCGGGATATACTTTTGCTGGTTACACCGGCGCAGCATATACGCGCAACTTTGGAGGCGATAAAGGGAAATCTGAAACCGAACCAGCCCCTGGTGATCTGCGCCAAGGGCGTGGAGCTGGGAAGCGGATTGCTCTTATCCCAGGTTGCCCAACAGGTTGTACCGGATTCTTCTATCGCCATTTTAACAGGCCCGACATTTGCCGGAGAAATCGCCAGCGGCCTGCCCGGCGCGGTCACAATCGCCTGCGCGGATAAGGACCTGGGGAAACGCCTGCAATTGGCTCTGGGCGTTAAGGGCTTCCGCCCCTATGTCACCACCGATGTTGTGGGCGCACAGTTGGGCGGGGCGATCAAGAACGTCATTGCCATTGCCTGCGGCGTGGTTCACGGCAAAAAACTGGGCGATAGCGCGCGCGCAGCTCTACTGACACGCGGCATTGCAGAGATCGCACGGTTGGGCGTGGCCATGGGCGCAAAGAAAGAAACACTGCTGGGGATGTGCGGCGTAGGGGATTTGATGCTGACCGCATCGTCGATGCAATCACGCAACTTTTCCCTGGGCGCGGCATTGGGCGAAGGACAGAAGCTGGAAGATATTCTGGGCAGCCGCAATGCGGTGACAGAGGGTGTACACACGGCCACATCCACTCTGGCGCTGGCGAAGCAACATGCAGTAGATATGCCGATTACGGAAGCCGTAAATAAATGTCTGAATGAAGGGCTGCCTATTGATGAAGCGATAGAGGAAATGCTCAACCGCCCGTTTAAATATGAAATGAGTGGTAAATAAAAACCCCCCTTTCCCGCCCGCCTGAGCATCTTCAACCGGCCCGCCGCCGGCGCATTTTTAAACCCAAAGCCTGATTTTACACAGTCTAAACACCTGCTTTTTATAGATTTTTTGTGTCTGGCGGACATAAAAGCAAAAAAACCTTGCACCCCCTGTAATTTTCATATAGTTTTTTGTCGTTAAGGAAAATAAAAATGACAAAAGACCTTGATTACAGCGCTGTGGGACTTGCCGGACTGCTTGAAATAGCGGCCCGAAAAGATGAATCTGCGCAGGCAGCTTTCGGTGAAGTTTATGAACGGGCAAAAGACCCTATCGTTGAAAAATTGAAATCCAGGGGGCTTCACAACCGTGAGGACCGTGAGGACATTTATAATGTCACCATGCTGTCCGCCTGGAAGTCTTGCGGCAAATTTCAGGATGGAGGATGCACAGATGACAATGCGCTCAACTGGCTTATTACCATCGCCATTCGCAGGCATCTGGATTTTCTGGCCAGCGAATATGGCAGCAAAGATTATAGCCGGGGACCCAAAACAGCCCATGCTCGGATCAGGACGGGCGAAGCATTTGACATCTATACCGAGGACAATCCTGCACGAGATGAAAGCCCGGGGGAGAGTGCAGAAAGAGAAGAAAGAAGCATTATTTTTTATTCCGCCATCGCGGAACTCACCCCTGAGCAAAAATATGTGATGTCTATCCTTCCGCGTTCAGCAATGCAGCAAACCTTCGCAGATCTTGAAGGAATAAAGCCGAAGACATTTGGCTCGCAAAGACATCAGGCTTTTAGAAAGCTTAGAGGGCACAGAAGACTGCAGCACGCCATGGGGTATGAACCTGCTTAAGAAAACAGATTGAATATTATGATCATAACAACCTCTTATAACAGCAAAAACCTTTCCGAGTTACTTCAATCGGCAGCGCGGCGCGATGCCGGCAGCGAAGATGCCTTCACCGAGCTTTACAGGCGCGCCCTTCCGAAAATCAGAACCGTCCTCCTGCGCGAAGGACTTGCCGAGCAAGATTTTGAGGATGTCTATAACGCCACCATGTTTTCTGTATGGAAGTCCTGCCCGAATTACGAGTCCGATGGGACTGAAGACACGGCGCTGAATTGGATGTTTAAAATCGCCGGTCGCAGATATACCGATTTTATAAGGCAGCAAAGCGGCCGCAACAAAAGAGGCGGCAAGAGATCTCCCGGCAGAGGCCGTCTTAAAATCACCAGCAATCTTGGTGATATGTCAGACCCAAACCCATCGCCTTCCGAGGCTTTTGAAATAGTGGTGTTAGGAAAGGAATGCAGAGCAGCAATTTCACGATTATCCGGAGAACAAAGCTTCGCTTTATCCATGAATATGCGCGACGCAGCGATGAAAGAGGTCGCTGCGGAACAAGGCATCCCCCACAGCACTATTAACGCTCGTTCGCGCCTCGCACGCGGGCATCTTGCAAACGACCCCCAACTGAGGCAAGCTTACGGCCTGAACGTGGCTTAGGCTTAATATCTCTATATTTCAGGAGGGGCGCAGAGTATGGCATACTGGCTCATCAAATCCGAACCGTTTAAATGGTCGTGGGACGACCAGGTCAAAAAAGGCACCGAACATTGGGACGGTGTGCGCAATTACCAGGCATCGAATAACATGAAGGCAATGAAGAAAGGCGACCAATGCTTTTTCTATCATTCCAATGAGGGCAAGGAAATTGTCGGAATTGTCGAAGTCGCCAGGGAATATTACCCCGATCACACCGATGAAAAAGGGCGTTTCGGCATGGTGGATGTGAAAACGGTAAAGCCTTTAAAAACGCCGGTGAGCCTGGCAGAAATCAAAGCGCATAAAGATTTGCAGGATATGGCGCTGGTGCGTCAATCCCGCCTGTCGGTCTGTCCGGTGGCAGATAAAGAATGGAAAATTATCTGCAAGATGGGTGGGGTTTAGAAGAGACCGCCTACATCCGGTTCTTCAGGCCGGGCAGCAGTTTCCTCCTGCAGTTTTGGCCCGTTAAAATTCCACGCCAGAAGCACAGCGCCCAGCGTTCCCAAAGCCGCAACTGCCGGCCAGCTCGTACTGTAAAATGACGCTTCATTGCGCTCGGGTGCAACATAGGCGGTTTGTACAGCCTCTCCATCACCCTCTCGGCTTGGTTGCTGAGCATGCACATTCGCAACACTGGCAGCTCCGGCCAAAGCCGCTGCCCCCAGTTTAGATTTCAATTTTGAACTCATTTCTCACTCCTCACAGTGAAATATTATGGATAGAACATAGCAGACTGTAGTTATTTTTGCAAAAAAAGAAAGTGTGAAAACGAATTTTTATTATAAGGCTTAACATCACAAAGCGGTTGTGGTGTATTGAAGGGAGATCCTGCACCATTTTAAAGAGGTTTGCCCATGTCTGATAAGCCCGTCGAACTCTACCCGCCATCGGCTGAAACGCTGGAAAATGCGAACGTGAAGCCGGAACAATATACGGCGATGTATAAAGGATCCGTGGAGCAACCGGAGATCTTCTGGGCGGTGCAGGCCAAACGGCTCGACTGGTTCAAAAAACCGACCAAGATTAAGAAGACGAGCTTTGAAGGCGATGTGTCGATCAAATGGTATGAGGATGGCGTGCTCAACGCCGCCTATAACTGCATCGACCGCCATTTGCCAGAGAAAACGGATGACACCGCCTTTATTTTCGAGGGCGATGATCCGGCCGATTCCCACCACGTTACCTACGGCCAGCTGCATGAAGACGTCTGCCGCCTCGCAAACGCACTCAAAGAACGCGGCGTGAAAAAAGGTGACCGCGTTACCATCTATATGCCGATGGTGCCGCAAGCCTGCACTGCGATGCTCGCCTGCGCACGGATTGGCGCGGTACATTCCGTCGTCTTTGGCGGGTTTTCGCCTGATGCGCTGGCCAGCCGTATTCAGGATTGCAAATCTGATATCCTCATCACCGCCGATGAGGGCAAGCGCGGCGGCAAGACCGTTCCGCTGAAGGCCAATACCGATAAGGCGTTGGAGCAATGCCCCGATGTGCATACGGTTATCGTGCTGCAGCGGACGGGCAATAATGTTGCAATGAAAAAAGATCGCGATATATGGTGGCATGAAATTTGTGCGCAGCAATCGACCGATTGCCCGTGCGAAGAAATGAATGCCGAGGACCCACTTTTCATTCTCTATACCAGTGGTTCGACAGGCAAACCCAAGGGCGTACTGCACACCACCGGCGGCTATCTGGTTTTTGCTGCGCTGACACACGAAGTCTCTTTTGATTACAAACCGGGCGAGGTTTATTGGTGCACCGCCGATGTCGGCTGGGTAACCGGCCATTCCTACATCCTTTACGGTCCGCTGGCCAACGGCGCGGTCAGTCTTATTTTCGAGGGCGTGCCGAATTACCCCGATGCCTCGCGCTTCTGGCAGGTGGTCGATAAGCACAAGGTCAATATTTTCTACACTGCGCCGACCGCCATTCGCGCTTTGCTGCGCGCCGGAGATAATTTTGTGCACAAAACCGACCGCAGTTCCTTACGCATTCTCGGCAGCGTCGGGGAGCCGATCAATCACGAGGCCTGGCTCTGGTATTATAATGTCGTTGGCGAAAAACGCTGCCCGATCATCGATACATGGTGGCAAACCGAAACCGGCGGGCATTTGATAACCCCGCTGGCCTGCACACCGCTCAAGCCCGGCGCAGCCATGCAGCCCTTCTTTGGTGCGCAGCCTGCCATCGTCGATGGCGAGGGCAATCTACTGGAGGGTGAATGCGAAGGTAATTTTGTCATGCTCGATTCCTGGCCCGGCCAGATGCGCACGCTCTACAATGATCATGATCGCTTCATCCAGACCTATTTCACCACCTTCCCCGGAAAATACTTCACCGGCGACGGTGCCAAGCGGGATAAAGACGGCGATTACTGGATCACCGGCCGCGTCGATGACGTGATCAATGTCTCCGGCCACCGCATGGGCACGGCCGAAGTTGAAAGTGCAATCAACGAGCACGAAGCCGTAGCCGAAAGCGCCGTGGTCGGCTTCCCCCACGACATCAAAGGTCAGGGTATTTATGCCTATGTCACGCTGCTGGAGGGGCTGGAGCCCAGCGAAGAAACAAGAGCCGGCATCATCAAAATGGTGCGCAGCATTATCGGCCCCATCGCCACACCGGATGTGATCCAGTTCGCCCCTGCCCTGCCCAAAACCCGCAGCGGCAAAATTATGCGCCGCATATTGCGCAAAATTGCTGCGAATGAATTTGAAAATCTGGGTGACACCTCAACCCTGGCCGATCCATCGGTGGTGGATGACCTAATTCAAAATCGAAAGGCAGAATAAAAATGCTCAAAGGCCCCGTCAGTATGATCCTGTCCATTGTCTCCATCGCTGCATGGGTGACGCATCTTTATACCGCTTATCAAATACAGGCATGGATGTGGCTGCTAGGCGGATTTTTCTTTCCGCCGGCGGGAATACTGAACGGAATTTTGATCTGGATCGGCCGGTCGATGATGTGATGCCGCGACTTAGGCGGCGGGGCTTCTTTGCCAGTCGCAAGCGTAATCGTAACCAATTTTGGCGAACAGGCGTGCGCAATCACTCAGATTTTTGCTATCCTTGGCCATTTCGAAGACCTTTAACAAAGCCAGCGCAGTATTTCTGTCGACTCGCGCGGCAGTCTTCAGAAAATTCATGGCATTGTTTGCATCATCCTCCGATTGTCTGCCAAGACCTTGCAAGGTTTTCAGATTGACCTCAACACTAGCTGCATAAGGATTGCTTTCACCCATCGCCTCGCGGTTAAACAGCCCTAAAGGATCAAAATCTCTGGGAAAGATAGAAACAGTGGTTGTTGCAGTCCGTGTCATGATAACGTCGCTCCAAAAATAAATGAATATTGCTTAAAACTATCACATTACAGAATTATAATGCAAGTTTATGGCATTGCATGAACCACAAGGCCGTATTGACGCTTCCCCCGCCCCCGTGGTAAAAATTGAATTCTCATAAAAATGACAGGATAAAATGGACGACGAGACCATCCAGAAAGAATTTGAGCGGGCGAACAGGCGTTTTGCCTCTCAAACAGCCAAAATCTTCAAAGCGCTAGACACCGCGGAAGAAAAACGCCGCAAGATGGGCGATGAATTTTTTGCACTGAGCTGCATGGAGGGCGAAATTTACCTGGAATCCATTCATTATGCGGCCGATATTTTTATCAAAGACTTTATCATGCGCGCGCCCTTTACGGAGAAGTGCATAGAAGTGCTGCAAACGATCATGGACAGGATGAGCGCCCTGTCGGACAGGAACAGCCTTCCGGGCGAGGCCGCAACGGCAAATTCGGACTACGACCCGACCGTCCTGCACTGGCTGCATAAAATCATGGAAATGGCGCGCAGAGGCACGCCGCCACAATCTCAAGTAAATACGTTTGCCTTGAAGCAGCTTAATACACTGAGAAAAAATGAAGGGCTTTCGCACGTGCTGGAGGAAACCGCGACATATATTGACCCACGACTAATCCCCGACCCGTATGGACACATGAGAGAGGTGGGGTGAGAGACGCCATCTAAAGGCGCTCAGCCAGGCAGGATTCTTGATTACATCATCCCGATCGCGCTCATATACAGATCCAGAAGTTCGTCTTCCTCACGGCGTTTTTCCGGCTCCATCTTGCGCAGCTTGATAATCCGGCGCAGGATTTTCGCATCAAACCCGACGCCCTTGGCTTCGGCGTAGACTTCCTTGATATCCTCGGCCAGATCCTTTTTTTCCTCTTCCAGGTTTTCGATGCGCTCCAGAAAGCTCAACAGGCGCTTTCCGGCTACGCCGCCGACATCCTTGGCGTCCTGCGTTTGTTCATCTTCATTGCTCTGGGGGAAATTGGCCACGTTCTCGGACATCAAAAAACTCCTTCTTTATCTCTTTATCGATTCGGTGAAAGGAGATTGTAGGGGATTCGCTGGCACGGGAAAGCTAAAAAGTAAAAAATTATTCGCCGGATGGTTGGACGGTGCCGCTCCAGCGCTCAATCAAGATATTATTCTCTCCGCGCTTTTCCGGGACGCGCCCGACCTGGATCTTGATATCCAGGATCTGGTTGACCGGCTCGACCTTCTCATAGGTGGTGGCAGAGCTATCGATATAGCTGAGCATCACCGGGACCTCGAACAGCCAGCGGTAACGGCCGCTGACAGCGCCCTTATTGAGCATCAGCGGGTCATCCTGCACGAAATTGCGGATTTGATAGCGTCCGGACTGCACGGCGCGCAATATTTCGGACTCCTGTAAAAACTTGAGATAATCAGCCTTGCCGCCTTCGGAAAAATAAACATCGTTTTCTGCGAGTTGGGCTTCTGCGCCCTGCGGATCAAACGCCAGCGAGTCCGAAACCGCAACGACCAGCCATTGCGCAATTTCTTCGTCTTTACGGTGCGCAGATTCCAGCGGCACCGCATTGGCCGCATCACGCAATAGTCCGAGATTGAAATCTGCCGGACGTTCCGGCGGCGGGGCGCCTTCCTCCTGCGCCTGCAGCTCCATAAAGGGCGCGCGCAGGGTATCGGACGGGTCCACCTCTTTCTTTTTCAGGCTCGGGAAGAAAAAATCGATAATCCCGGCATGGGCTGGCGGCGGCGCAGCAAAGGCGCAGCAAAATAAAATCATAACGGAAAAAATGACGGAACGTTTCATGCTTTTTTCAGTTTACCAAGAAACTTGCCGATCTGCATAATATTTTCGATGCGCCGATCCATAAACTCCCGCGTCGCGCGCATCTCCTCATCCGCATCATTCAGCCAGACCAGCGTGGTGGACACGATAATTCCGCTGAGCAACCCGCGCTTGGTATAACGGTTATAGTCACGCGCCTCATCCCCCGCCCAGCCCCAGATGTGGTCGGCGGTGCGCCAAACAATTTTCATCGCACGCGGCTTGCGCGTCGGGACCGCCCAAAATGCGAGGCTCTCACGCAAGGCCTCTTTATGGGGCCCAAGCCATTCATAACGCGCCATCAATGCTTTACGCACACGGTCACGAATGCGCAAATCTTCAGGGTTTATATTTTCAAGAGCGCGCGCCATCTCCCGGTCCGCCAGATCGGCAAAACCGTCCAGAACGTCAATCATCTTTTCCGGGAATACGGCACGGGCGACATTTTCCTTGTGCCCGGCCTCTTCGGCAGCACGCAAAACCATCTCCCACACCCAGCCATCAAAGACTACATGCGGCAAGGCAGCGCGAATAATGTCATCGCGGATTTGAATGACGGCGGTTTTGTTCATGAGCGCTATTGTGCCAGCTCCTCTCTCAGAGGAAAAGCACTAAAAAATTGGAGAGCTGCACACGTTTAAAATCAGGAAGTTAAGGTTAAGAAAGCTCTGGTCCAAGCGGTCGCACCCCCGCAGCCTCCTGAAGTTTTGAAAAAGCCTTTTTATGAATTTCGCCGACCTTAGTTTTTGATAGGGGTGGATCCATCAATTGACCGGTTTCTTTTAATGTTTTTGGCTTCGTACCATCTAAACCATATCTGTAAATGATAACGTTTCTTTCTAAAGGCGTTAAATATTCAAAATAATCTAGCAAGGGATCTTTCAAGTCCCTCATTTCAGCTATTTCTGCAGCGCTTAGTTGGCTTGGATCAATTATAGCGCTGAGAAATGTGGTTTTGCCATCCCTGTCCGGAGTATCCAGATACAAGGTTTTAACGCCCATAGCTCTCATGCACTCTATTAAGTATAAAACTTTTACACTTAAAGCTTTCGCAATCTCATCATACGTTAAAATGGTATCAGCCTCACCCATGACTTCAAGAATTTTCTTCTGTATAGCAGCCTGCTTCCCCTCATGATCACGACCATTTGATTGATCTGTTTTATTTGTATTGATTGCGCGCACTAATTTCATTCGGATCGCGGTAGATGCATATGTGCTAAACTTGTTATCTCTCTCAACGTCAAACAAAGCGATTGCATTCATTATTGCCTCATTTCCTAACTGGACCAGGTCTTTGAATTCTAAAATAGAGATATCTGTTGCCATGGGTTCAAATTTATTAGCCCAAAAGCAAGCAAGACCAAGATTACGGAGGCAGGCCTCTTCGTAGAGAGCATGAAGCTCAGCCGCTTTTTGAACTAAAGCCTCATCATATTTTCCCTTTTGATTTCTTTGGATATCACCCAGCAGGGCAAATGAAACTTTAAACTTTTTAGGATTTCCCCCAAGCGCTTCTATTATCTCTCGTTTCAGCCCTTTTATACATTCAAAGTGTCTTCTTTCTTCATCCTCTGTAAAAAGGGGAAACTGGTCTATTTTGTAAAAATCTTCTTCTGGCTCTTCTGAACCTGACCACCCTTCTTCAAGTAGATCTTCAGATTCCTGCTCCTCATCAAGGATAGCAACGCCGCCATCCAGGTCACCCCAGTTGGTATCCACTTCTCCTGCAAATGTTTCATTTAGTTTTGTCATTTCATTTTTCACTTAAGATATTGAAACAGGTAATGCATATAACATAATAAAGAAAAATACAAAGAATAAAAACTTATCCCTCGACATCTCTGCAAAAAACGCCATTTTAGTGCCTATGAGCACGGATGCAGGGAATGCCCCTGATACTGAAATTACTGAAGTTGACGATGAGGCAGGATTTAATGAAAACCGCATGAGCAGCCGCATTGCGCGGGTGGGAAAGATTTCCGGCACCATGGCGGGGCTAGCGGCGAAGCTGGCGGGGGAGCGTTTCCTCGGCTTTAACATTGACCGCCCGGAACACGCCGCGCAACTCATGGGCGCGCTGGGCAATCTCAAAGGCCCGCTGATGAAAGTGGGCCAAATTCTTGCCACCATTCCCGAGGCTCTTCCGGCCGAATATGCGCAGGAATTTCAGAAGCTGCAGGCCAATGCACCGTCGATGGGCTGGCCGTTTGTGAAACGCCGTATGCGCACAGAGCTGGGCCCCGATTGGCAGAGCAAGTTTGAGAGCTTCGAGAAAGAGGCCGCCGCCGCTGCGAGCCTGGGGCAGGTCCACCGGGCCACCGCGCATGACGGCGAAGCTCTCGCCTGTAAGCTGCAATATCCCGACATGCAATCGGCCATTAAAACCGATCTGCAGCAGCTCAAAATCATTTTCGGGATTTATGAACGCTACGACAAATCAATCCGGACCGGGCATATTCATGCCGAGCTTGCCGAGCGGCTCTATGAGGAGCTGGATTACGAACGCGAGGCCAAGCAATGCAAGCTTTACGGGCATATGCTGGAGGGTGAGGCCGGCGTGCATGTGCCGCAGGTTGTTGATGATCTTTGCACCGACCGGCTGTTGACCTGCACGTGGCTGGAGGGGCGCAAAATTTTGGAGTTCAAGGAGGCCGATGCCGAAACCCGCAACACCATTGCGATGAATATGTTCCGCGCCTGGTATGTGCCGCTTTATTATTACGGGATTATTCATGGCGATCCGCATCTGGGCAATTACACCGTGCGCGATGATCTGTCGATCAATCTGCTTGATTTCGGCTGTATCCGCGTTTTCCCGCCAAAATTCGTTGGCGGAGTGATTGATCTCTACAAAGCCCTGATGGCCAAGGATAACGCGCTGGCTGTTCATGCCTATGAAACCTGGGGGTTCAAAGATCTGTCGAAGGAACAAATTGAAACGCTCAATATCTGGGCGGCATTTTTATATGGCCCGGTGATGGAGGATAAGGTGCGCGCAATCGGCTATGCAGACGGGGCGGTCTACGGGCGCGAAACCGCCGAGAAGGTGCATAAGAAACTGCGGGAGCTCTCGAAAGAGCGCGGCGGAATTGCCATCCCGCGTGAATTTGTTTTCATGGACCGTGCGGCACTCGGCCTGGGTTCGGTCTTCATTCATCTGGATGCGCAAATCAACTGGCACCGGGTTTTTAATGAATTGATCGGCAATTTTGATACAATCGAAATGAGCAAACGACAAAAAAAGGCGCTGCAAGATTTTGACCTCCAGACTGAACAAGCTTCATCCTAAACATCTCCTGCGCAATCCTTATCATGGGCGCGAACATAAATTTCCATCTACGCTGGTGCAGCGCCATGGCGGTTTTATGCTGGATATCGGACTTTTGATCGGCACGGCGATTTGCATCAATTTGCTCTATAAATATATCAACGACATTCCAATCGGGCGCCCACACTACCGCCCGCCGACGCCCGACATGGGATGGGACCGGGTGATCGGCTCCACCAGTACAGTGGGAATATTGGTTGCCATCGCCGCCGCCTTTATCGCCAGTCCACTGCGCGCTACGCCCGGCATGAGCGCCTTTTACATTCGCGCACAACGCAAGAATGGTGCACGCATAGGGTTTTTCAGGGCGTTTTTCTGGATTTTGACAGCGTTCCTGCCTTTGCTGAGCGCTAATTATTTAATCCTGATCGGCGTGGCGATGGAAATTCCGCTGATCCATGTGGGGCTGCTGAACCTGTTCAGCCTTATGATTTTGCTACAGGTTCTGTGGTTCGTCCCGGTGCTCTCCGACAAAGAAAAACGGAGCATTCCCGACCGCATCTGGGGTGTACGCGTACACTATTACGATCATGAGCCAGGGGGCATGAAACTCCTCAAAAAGATATTTCACGCCCCGTTTCTGATTTTTCTCTTGGTGTTGATGGGCGGTGTGGGCGGCTGGGCGACGCTGAACCTTCTTGACCGCCCTTTAAATCCGCGCATTGAAAGGCTGCAGGAGATGGCCCCGGAAAACCCGGTCAATCTGCGCGCCACATGGAAAAACCAGAGCAGCTTCGAAATCGCCATGAAGCTGGCAGATTTCCGTTGTGCTTCGCGGCACATACGCTTTCATGGCTATGCGCCCTGTCAGGACAGGGCCGCCATACGCGATATCCTGAGCAATAATCAGAGCTTGATCGACAATTACACCGCGACATTTTTCGGCCGCGCGGCGCACTCCAACCCACCCTATCTGACCGAGGAAAGCGTTGCGCTGACCGACCTGATCTTGGCTGATATGATCCTGCGGATTGAAGATCCGAACAGCACGCCGGATAGCCGCAAAGCCGTTATAAAAAATTGGCTATTAATGGCTAACTCATGGAAAGACAATCTTTTTTCTGATGGTTTTCTCTTTGGAAAAAGCCGCGTTTTAATCCATTACAACCACGTCCTGCATGCCCTGCCGGTCTTGCTGGATGCCGCCGCAGATGAGACAGAGGATTTAGCCCACGAGATTGAGCAAGCCCTCGCACCCGCCGCATTCGACCAGAGTGTCATCGACAATATCCTGGCGCATGAATATGCGCTGTATGAGAGAATCCTGAACCGCTCGCAGGTCGATTACCTCCCCTTCATCCAGCCCAACACCACGCGCAATTATTTTGTCGCGGCCATTGACGTGGCCGATACGCTGTTCGCTGAAGATACGCTGCTGCGCCACCAGCGCAACACCATAAAGCCTCTGCAGGACCTCCACAGCTGGCGGGCCGTATATAACCCGCTGGGCCTTTTTTTCCGGGATTACGCCCTGGACAGTTTTACCGGTGCCACACCGGTGATCGGCACGTTTCATCACAACAATGCGCTGAAAACCATGCTACGCATCGGCTGGGCGGCACACCGTCTGGGCATTCCGCCGGAAAATATGGGGATGTTTGTCAACGCCCTGCCCGACGAAAAACGCATGGTCATGAAAAGCCAGCCGGTCCTGTGGGACGGACAGGCCCGCACCCTATATTACCAGCTCCCCGGTATGGCGGGGTTTCGCCGAGAATTGCGCCTTTAACCCCGGCATCTGTGGTTAAGTTTTTGATTTGGCTTGCCAATGACTCGCCAAACCCCGCGAATCTGATAGGCTTTTAGGACAATCCTGACCCCATTGCTGCGTAAATCCTAAGAATTTGTAAACGTATTTCCCGCATAATTAGGGGAATACCACCTGAAATTTAGGGATATTCAGCGGTTTTAGAGGGCAGGAAACTTGGCTGAAGGAATATTTTAGGGCTTGGGGGCTATAGCACGATAATGAGATCAAGATCATCTTCCGAAAAAGGGAATATATTCTTTACCCTGTTTGGCGCCGTTGCGGTCGTCGGCATTCTGGGCACCGCCATCATGGCGACGATGCGCGGTCCGCTCACGACAATGGTGGAGGTCAACCGCCGCGAACAGGCCAAGACGGAGATGAACCTCGCCTCACGCTTGATTACGATTGAATCCGCGGCACAGGCCTTAAGCGGAGATTGTGACGGTGACGGTTTTGTTGAACCGCTGGAGTGGAGCGACCCCGGCGCAGCGGATGCGCCGACCAATGGCGGATTCTTACCCGCAACAATCACAACACAAAGACAAGACCCATGGGGAACAAATTACGGCTATTGTTCATGGGATGCGGGCGTAACGACCGGAGATGTTGCGTGCGGCGCAGCGGCACTGCGTCTGGACGGAGATGGAACAGGCGGCCAAAGCTATCCGATCATTGTGATGATATCGGCCGGACCTGACCAGACTTTTGGCACAACGTGTAATGACAATGGCGGCGGCGTCACACGCACCGGCGACGATATTGTTACTGAAATTGATTATCAGGGCGCCACCGCGCAGGCAGGCGGGCTTTGGAGTCTGAGCACGATAACACCAAACACAGCAGAAATTGCGAAAGACTTAAATGTGACCGGCGGGGCAAGCTTTAGCGGAACCCTCAATCTGGCGACGGCCAGCGCCTTGTTGCCCAATGATGCGACATTGATAAACTGTAATGCCGCCAATGAAGGGCTTCTGAGAATTTTTGATGATAGCAATCCTGATGTTCTGCAAATTTGCGACGATACAAATGGCGATGGTATTGTCTCCGGATATGCTTGGGAATCCGTTTCCGCAGGCGCAAATTTATGGACGCAGCTATCGGCGACCTCACTTCGGTTCGGCACAGATGCCGATACGAATACAGTCGGAATCAACACAACCACGCCCGATGATGCGCTGGATGTGCGCGGCAATATCGGCGTGACGGGGAATATAGAGCTGGGGAACGACCTGCTGTTCGACAATAACTCAGACTTTATTCAATGGAATTCCGGCGCAACGATCACGGGCACCGCAACGACAATTAGCGGTGCGGCCAGCAGTTCTATAAGCCTTGATGTAAATGGCGGATTTGTTGAGGCAAATTTCACCGACGGCTCCGTTCAACTGAATGGTGATATTCTTACCATGGGAACAACATCAAACAGTTCTGCCAGCGCCTTGAATGTGCGCAATAACGGGCTGACCTCAATCCTGTTCGTGCGCAATGACGGTAATGTCGGGATTAACAACATAACACCGGCCGCCGCGCTGGATGTGACGGGCAACGCAAATGTCAGCGGTAATTACCGGATTGACGGCATAGGTGTTCTGGCCTCGACCGCGGCCGTATCAAGCACCATTCTGGTCGGCGCAAGCGCAGGCGATAGCGTAACAGGCGCGGACAACACCATTGTCGGCGGTGATGCTGCAGCAACGCTGACCACCGGAACAGACAATATTATTATTGGGGAAGGCGCCGATGTGCCTGCGGCAGGGACATCCAATTACCTGAATATCGGAAAGGCGATTCATGCCGATCTGTCTTCCAAGGAAGTTGGAATCGGATTTGCCGATACGTATGACGTCTCGCTTTTTAACGATACGCTGGAGGTCAATGGCGATATCGATGCGGTGGGAACAATCACGGCGCCGACAGTCACCGCGACCACAGTCAATGGAACAACCTTTAACGGCACGACATATAATATTACCGGCGTTACAAACCCGCTAAGCGGCGTGCCCGATTGTGATGCCTCCACGGAAAAACTGGCATGGACGGCCGGAACGGGGTGGAGTTGTGGAACCGACCTGCAGGGCGGCGGCAGTGGCGGAGTTCCGCTTCTCGGTGAATTGACGGATGTATCTGTGGCCGGACCATCGGACGGACAATGTCTGGTTTATGACGCCACAGGCGCTGCGGATGCGAAGTGGATTGCTGTTAGTTGCGGCAGCTCCGGAACAGGTGTGTTCGTCGTTGAATCCAGTGTTGTTCTTCCAAACAGCTCTGTTGTTACAATCAGCACAGACGACTTCCTTTTCGGCTCCACGCAGCTGACCGACAGCGGTGATACCAATGAAGATGCCCGCATGTTCTTTGATAAAGATATCGCTGCCTTCCGCGCCGGCAAGGTGATTGGAACCCAATGGGACACCAGAGGCGACCAGAGCGCAGCATTCGGACTGAACACCATAGCCACAGGCGAAGGCGCGATGGTCTGGGGATCAAACCGTTTAAATGTCAATACGGGGAGCATCGAAGCCACAGGCCCTGGTGCTACTGCCTTTGGATTTATGAGCTTCATCAGTGACGGAAAAATCGAATCCACGGGGACGGGAACAACGGCGTTTGGAACAGCTATAAACGCGCACAGCATACGTGCGACTGATTCAGGTGCTCTGGCCAGAGGATACGCCAGCGGAGGAAACATCGTAGCCGGGAATGCCGGCGGCGCATCGGGATCGACTGCATGGGGTCTGACAACCGGTGGGGATATTACAGCATCCGGGAACGGATCGACTGCATGGGGCTATGGTGGTGTAACATCTTCCGGCACAGGGACGACAGCCTTTGGCCAAAACGTGACGGCCGGAACCGGCGCCAATGCCATTGCCTTTGGTTTTGACGCGCAGGCAACGGGCACACGTTCGCTGGCCATTGGTCTTGGCGATGCGTCCACGGCAACCTTCCCGCGCGTCTCCGGCACAGGCTCCATGGGGATTTTCATGGGCGACCAGCAGGGAGTAAACATCACCGCCTCCAGCACGATGGCTATTCTGGGCGGATCTGTCGTTATCAATTCCGACAGCGCCAGCACAGGTGCGCAGGCTCTTAATCTGGACGTCGAAGGTAATGTCGGCGCAGCGCTTTATTGTGATGAAGACGGGAATAACTGTTTTTCTGCGGCCGGTCTGACAGGCGGCGTGGAAGGCGTGTTTATTGTTGAAAATAACGTCGTCCTTCCGAATTCAAATGTCGTCGATACGACGATGGATGATTTTGTCTTTGGCTCTTTGCAACTGACAGACACAGGCACGGGAGCCGGTGATAAGCGCTTCTTCTTTGATAAATTGCAAGGCGCTTTCCGTGCCGGTGAGGCGCAAAGCACGGAATGGGATGCACCAGGCGTAAATTCAACAGCCTTTGGCTTGGATAACACCGCCTCAGGCGCTCAAGCCATGGCTTGGGGCAATACGGCATCCGCACAAGCCGATAACAGCACAGCATTCGGGAATACGGTTTTGACAACAGTTGGCGCGGGCTCCATTGCATTTGGTAACGAAGTTGCTGTTTCAGGCGCGCGTTCTCTGGGGATTGGTATCGGTGATGCGGCCGGTACCATACCGCTTGTCACGGGCAGCGATTCCATGGGTATTTTCCTGGGCGACACCGCCGGCGCAAATGTCACAGCCTCCGAAGTGCTGGCCATTGTTGGCGGCTCTGTGATCATCAACCCCTCTTCTGCTGATGCAACACCATCAACGGGCGGAGCCACAGCCGATCTTGAACTCGATGTTGAAGGCGATATCGGCGCACAAAATTACTGCGATAATGACGGCGATGTCTGTTTTACAGCCGCCGATGTTAGCGGTTTAAATTCAGCCGTCTTTGAAGTGAACGCCAATGTCGTGCGCCCAATTAGTGGCGGTGTCGTTGATAACTCAGCAGCCGATTTTGTCTTTGGCTCCACACAGCTCACAAATAGTGGTGATGCAGATGAAGCGGCCCGCTTCTTCTTCGATAAAGATATTGCCGCCTTCCGCGCGGGATCGGCGAGTGGAACGCAGTGGGACTCACCGGGCACAGGCTCAGCCGCCTTTGGAGGGAACACTCAAGCCACCGGAAATTACTCTATGGCCTGGGGCGATGCCACAACAGATGATATCGTTGCTAGCAATATCGGCAGCACCGCCTGGGGGCAGGCCTCCGGCGGCGCAATTACGGCTAGCAATACAGGTGCAACGGCATTTGGCTTTTCTGATTCAGCCATTACCGCCAGCGGTACAGGATCCCTGGCCTTTGGCTATGGAGATCTTGGAACAATCATCGCCAGCGGAGATGGCTCTTTAGCCTGGGGTGATAACGTAACTGCATCCGGGAATTTTAGTGCAGCCTTGGGCGTAGGCGTAACTGCGGGAGCAGGAAATAACAGTTTCGCCATTGGTTATGAAACAATTGCTTCGGGTACACGCTCTATGGCCTTTAGTGTTGGCGATTCTACAGCCACATTCCCAACAATATCGGCTTCTGATTCTATCGGCTTTTTCATGGGCAATCAGGCCAATATTGATGTAAACACATCACAAGTCATGGCCATCCTCGGCGGTTCCATGATCATCAACCCGGATAGCTCATCCGCCTCGCCCGCTGTGCCGGATACAGATCTTGCCCTGCATGTCGAGGGCAATGTCGGCGCCAACAATTATTGTGATACCGCAGGCGAAAATTGTTTCGATCCCGCGGACATTAGCACTGGCGATACCGGCGTCTTCATCGCAGAGAACAATGTCGTCATTGCGAATTCCAGCCTTGTGACAACATCCTCAGATGATTTTGTCTTCGGCTCATTACAGCTGACCGACAGCACGGTTGCCAATGATGACAAGCGATTCTATTTCAACAAAAACTCTGCAGCCTTTAGAGCTGGTCAGGCCACAGACGGGCAATGGGATGCACCAGGAACGGCCAGCGCCGCTTTCGGGTACAACACAACCGCATCAAATAACGGGTCTATGGCCTGGGGCTACAATAACCCGGTCCTTTCAGGCGAAATTCAGGCCACACAGGCCGGTGCGACCGCCTGGGGGACAACGGGCGGATTCAATGCGAATATTCAGGCCACCGGGATTGGGTCAACAGCATGGGGATATGCCAACAATGACACGATTGAAGCCACCGCAACCGGGGCGACAGCAGCCGGCCTGGACGCCTCCGCAACCGGCTCCGGATCTTTTGCTTACGGTTTGGATGTAACGGCCGGAACCGGTAATTACAGCTTTGCCTTCGGGCGCGAAGTCATTGCCTCTGGCGTGTATTCCGCCGCGTTCGGTATGGGAGATGCCGCAACGGTAAACTTCCCGGAGGTCACAGGAGCAAGCTCCTTCGGGATTTTCATGGGCAATCAGGATGCTGTTGAGGTCAACAGAGATTACGTTATGGCCCTGCTTGGTGGATCGATGATTATCAATCCGGACAGCTCCGTTGCGTCTCCGGCAGTTCCAGACTTAGACCTCGCGCTGCATGTCGAGGGCAATGTCGGGGCTACGGAATATTGTGATACCGCCGGTGAAAACTGTTTTGCTTCGGCCGATGTTGGCAGTGGTGGAGCATTCACACTGGAAAGCGGCGGCGTTGTTGCTCCGAATTCCAGCGTTGTAGACACGACCAGCAATGATTTCGTCTTCGGCTCTTTGCAACTCACCGATAGCGGAACAGCCGCCGATGATAAACGCATGCTGTTCGACAAAGATATTGCCGCCTTCCGCGCGGGTGAAGCCACAGGAACGCAGTGGAATACAATGGGCACAGGCTCGGTCGGGTTTGGCCGCGATGTGATCACCACCGGAAATTATGCCGCCGCATGGGGCGATGCGGGTAACCCAAATGGCGGAACCAGCTCGATTACGTCCTCCGGTATCGGTTCCACGGCTTTCGGTTACTCAACAAATGCTGCATTTTTTGCCCCAGAAATAAGCGCGATTACAGCCTCCGGCAACGGCTCCATGGCTTTCGGTCAAGCGAGCGGTTCTCTGGCTAACACAGCACAAATTCTGGCAAGCAACACAGGTGCATTCGCCCACGGATCAGCCTCCGCGGTCAGCGGCGGATCAATCACGGCTTCTAACGAAGGGGCCACGGCATGGGGAAGCACCGCCGCCGCCACCGGCATTACAGCCTCTGGAGTAGGTTCCACAGCTTTTGGCTCCCCCTCTGGTGGAAATATTGTGGCTTCCGGAACTGGTTCCACAGCTTTTGGCGCGTCGCCGACTGCGTCAGGTTTAGGCTCGGTTGCTTTTGGAAGACAAGTCACCGCCGGCGCAGGCGCATATGCCATCGCCATGGGGAATGAGGTAGACGCAACAGGCACGAACTCCATCGGAATTGCAGCTTCGGACGGCGCGGCGGACAACACCGTGTCCGGTCAGCGCACTGTCGGGATTTTCGCCGGAACGACCAGCGGGAATACGGTCTCTCAAAATGATGCAATTGTTTTCATGACCTCCGGCAGTGTGGGCATTAACCAGGTCGCGCCGAACCAGGGCGCACTGGAAGTTAAGGGCGGCAGCGTTTGTGTCGATACAAACAACGATAACAATGCTTCGTCCTGTATTACTGCTGAATCCGATATACGCCTGAAGAAAAACATCAAGCCGATTGAAAACGCGCTGGATAAAATTGAGAAATTGCGCGGCGTTGAGTTTGACTGGCGCTGGGATGAATACAGCATTGTTGACCGCTATGAATACACCCCACACGCCATTGGTGTGATCGCCCAGGAAGTTGAAAAAGTTTTCCCCGAGGCGATGGGCGAAGAAAATCAGGGTTTTAAAACTGTGGAATACCGCTATCTGGTTGCGCCACTGATTGAGGGCGTGAAGGAACTAAATGCAAAAAACAAGGCGCTGGAAACTGAAGTAACGGCCCTAAAAGCAGAAAATGCTAAGATCCAAAATGCAGTTACAACCCTGCAAGACCAGATAGACCTTCTGAACAAAACCGCGATTTCCGGCGCGAATAAGGCCTCCGGTGAAAACTGGCTGCTTATCCTGCTCCTGGGTTTCGCAGGAATGGGGCTGGGCGCTTTCGTTCTCAGAAAAAAATCTCTGTAAAATAGAGTTGTTTGTTTAAAAAAATTCCCAGAATCGAAAAAAATACTAACACCCTTGGTTGTATTTTTAGTATTCTATGGCCTTGTGACACGCAATTTTAAGATGGCATTATGTCTAACGAACATGACTCTAACACAGCACAGCACAACATTCTGGTCGTTGAGAATGATGATGCGGACTTGCTACTTTTAAAAAAACAGCTTGATAGGATATGGCCCAAAAGCAAGGTCCTGGCTGTAGAGTCTTTGCAGGAGGCCTATAAAGCCTACCGCGACAACAAGGTCGACCTTGTCCTGTTGGATTTAAACCTTCCTGACGGCCATGGCCCGGCAACCGTCGGGGAAATGAGAAAGATCAACAGATCGGTTCCGATTATCGTGGTGACGGGGCTAAAAACGGACGTCGCCGTAAGCGAGGCTCTGAAGCTCGGCGCCAATAATGTGGTTTTAAAATCGCAGATCAGCCACCCGGACTTTGTGAATGTTCTGGAGCAGAATGTTCGCTCTACGGAGTAATCGCATTCTATAGCATTCGCATATCTAATAAATTTCTTATTTTTGTGGCTGATCCCTATAGTGAGTCCTTGGGAGCAGACGCGCATAAATGATCAAAGAAAAATCGAGTATGAACAACACAACAGGCATTGCAGAGAAATTATTGTTCTCCGTTGGCGGAAAGATTTTGCTTCTTGTCTCCGGAACGGCTTTTCTGACCGCGCTTTTTATTGGAACACTGTTTTACAGGGAAGTAGAGCGCAATGCTCTAACGGCTGAAAAAAATGCGCTGGCCGCCGAAGCCCGGCTCATCGCTCCGCTCTTCCAGTCATCGTTTAAAGAGCTTTACAACGACGTGTCGGTCCTCACGAAAACGCCGCCCGTCCATGGGCTGATGCGCAGCGCTAAAAACAACAGTATTGACCCCATCAGCAAGTTGACTACAGAAGAATGGTCCAGGCGCCTGCAATATATATTCACCTCGATGATCGGCTCCAATGACAGCTACGTCCAGATCCGTTATATCGGCATAGACGATAACGGCCGGGAACTGGTGCGGGTAAACAGGGATGGCCAGAGCATTGAAATCGTGCCATCCGAAAACCTCCAGCAAAAAAGTCAGGAGCCTTACTTCACAGAGGCCCAAACCACGCCGCCCGGAGAGATTTATTTTTCGGCCGTCAGTGCCAACCGGGAGCACGGCAAAATGCAGACCCCCTTCCTCCCCGTCATCCGTACAATTATGCCAGTTTACGATACGGACGGTAAAATGTTCGGCATGATTGTCATTAATGCAGCATATGAAATCATGCTGGAAAGCATATTGGAAGGCCTGACGACGCAGAAAAACCTTTATGTCGTCAACGAACAGGGGGATTACATCGTTTACGAGAAGGCCGCGCAAAACTCAAAATTCTATTACAAATCAATCAGCAAAAATTTTGACACCAACCCAATTATCCGGACAATTTTAGGAGCCGGAGATACGGAGGGAAGCCTGACCAGGACCGTCTATGGCCAGGAACTGGTCATTCATTATTTCAAACACTATTTTAACCCGGGAGACAAAACCCGCCACATCACTATCGCCCTGAGCATTCCCAGAAGCACCTTCCTGAACCCGGTCCACGAGGCGCAAAGAAATGCAATTTTCATGACGGCGGGGTTGGTGTTGCTCGCGTCTTTATGCGCAGCCTTTGTTTCAGGGCTTCTTATCGCTCCCCTTAAGCAGATGACACGCGAGACCATGCGCTATAAGGACGATAATAACATCCAGAATCTTGTCCTTCCCATTAACCGCCGGGATGAAATCGGGGAGCTGGCCAGAGCGTTTCACGATCTGACAGAAAAATTACAACAATCACGCCAGGCGGAGAAGCAATCGCTGGGGCGCCTGCAGGCAATTGTTAACAACACGGTTGACGGGCTGATTACAATTAATGAAAAGGGCGATATTGAGACCTTCAACAAAGCCTGTGAGAATATATTCGGTTACAGTGCCGAGGAGGTTATCGGCCGGAATGTAAAAATCCTAATGCCGGACCCGTATCGTGTTGAACATGACGGCTATCTCCAAAACTATCACAACACGGGTGAAAAAAAAATTATCGGCATCGGCCGCGAGGTTGAGGGCCAGAGGAAGGACGGATCAACCTTTCCCCTGGATCTATCCGTCAGTGAGGTCCGTATCAAAGGCCTTACACTTTACAGCGGCATTGTACGCGATATCTCCGAGCGCAAGTCTGCAGAGAATGAAATTCTTCGCTCCAATGAAGAGCTGGAGCGCTTTGCCTATATCGCTTCACATGATCTGCAGGAGCCCCTGCGCATGGTTGCCAATTTCACCAGCCTTCTGGAAGAAGAATATAAAGACCAATTTGATGCACAGGCCGGCGAATATATGGCGTTTATTATTGATGCGGCAAAGCGTATGCAGGATTTGGTCGGCGATTTGCTGGAATATTCCCGCATTGGAAATGATGGCGGGGGATTTACAGATGTGAATTGTACTTCGCATACAGAAATGGCCATAAGCAATCTGCAGGATGCCATTGAAGAGACAGGTGCCGTTATCACAGTAGAAGAACTGCCGGTTATTTTTGCACAACCCATACGATTTACACGCCTGATGCAAAATCTGATCGGCAACGGCATCAAATACCGTGCCAAGAACAAGATCCCGGAAATCACGGTGAAAACGGAAGACAGGGGAGATGAGTGGCTGTTCTCCATCGCCGATAACGGCATCGGCATGAAGGAAGAATATCTGGAGCAGATATTTATCATCTTTAAACGCCTGCACGGCAAAAAAGATTACAAGGGCACAGGCATTGGTCTGGCCGTCTGCAAAAAAATCATTGAGAGCTTTGAAGGAAAAATCTGGGCGGAGTCGGTCCTGGGGAAAGGCTCCACCTTTTATTTTACAGTCCCCAAAAAGGAGGCAGCAAAGAAAGCGGCATGATGATACATCACGGAAAACCCATTGATATCCTTTTGGTGGAAGACAATGAAGGCGATGTCTTCCTGACGAAAAAGGCATTTGAAAAAGCAAAAATCCTGAACAACATCCACGTCGCCTTAGACGGTGAAATTGCCATGGACATGTTGCATAAAAAGAAAGGGCATGAAGAAATCCCACGGCCGGATATCATCCTGTTGGATATGAATCTTCCGAAAAAAGACGGAAAACAGGTTCTCTTGGAAATAAAGAAAGACCAAACATTGCGGCGAATTCCTGTCGTTATTTTGACCAGCTCGAAGGCAGAGCAGGATGTGGTGAAAGCTTATGACCTGCATGCCAATAGCTATATTATTAAACCGCTCAGCCTGGAAAAATTTTTCGATGTGGTGAAGGCCATTGAAAATTTCTGGTTCAGTATCGTTGTGCTTCCGGATAATTAAAATGTGAAGGGAAACTCTCATGAATTCACCTACCATAAACGGACGCCCCATCGAAATTCTTCTGGTTGAGGACAATGAAGGCGACGTCTTCCTGGTCAAAAAAGTCTTTGAAAAAGCAAAGATAAAAAATATCATCCATGTCGCCATGGACGGAGAAGCCGCACTCAGATATCTTCAAGATCCGGCCAAAAGCAACCCGGATATTATCCTGCTGGATATCAACCTGCCGAAAATAGACGGCAAGCAGGTATTGGAGAACATTAAGAACGACAAGGCGCTACGCTCCATTCCCGTTGTCATGCTCACCAGCTCGAAGGCGGAAACGGATATCCTGCAAAGCTATAACTTACACGCCAACAGCTATATAGTGAAACCCGTAACGCTGGAAAAATTTTCCGAAGTGGCAGCGGTTGTCGAGAATTTCTGGTTCGGCGTCGTCGCCCTGCCCCCACACCACTCCCCCGACGAAGAAGAGGACGCAGCCTGACATGCAAAACGCTTTACCCCACTCCCTTGATGATAGAGCAGAGCTTATCGCGAAAGAGTATGAGGATTTCGCCTATATCGTCTCGCATGACTTGAATGCACCGCTGCGCCATGTGAAGGAATTTACGAGGCTTTTGGTCGGACCGCGCAAAGACAACCTGACCGAGGAGGAACAGCTTTATATTTCCTTCCTGGAAAAGTCCCTGGACAAACTGGAAGATATGCAGCATGCGCTGCTGACATTTTCGCGCCTGAACACGCGCGCCGGACCGATGGAAAAAACGGATTTCAACAAGAGCGTCGCAATGGCCCTGCAAGAACTAAACGATGTTATCAATACGTATTTTCCAGCTCTTGAATGTGGTGATCTTCCGACCGTTATGGCCGAAGCAAAACAGATTCAAATGCTGTTTTATCACCTGCTCGAGAATGCCCTGAAATTTCACGAAGAGGATACACTGAAAAGGAAGATTGCAATCACCGCCACGGATCAGGGCGATACATGGCTTTTTGAGATCCGGGATAACGGTATCGGCATCGCCGAGGATTATCAGGAACAGGTCTTCCGCCTGTTTCGCCGCCTCAATCCGGAACATTACCCCGGCATTGGTGCGGGCCTAACCATCGCACGCAAAATCGTCCAGCGGCATGGTGGGGAAATATTGATTGAATCGGAACCGGGCAAAGGTACCGGGGTGTTTTTCACTCTGCCGAAGTAAACACCAATTTTTTATGGGGGGAGTTTCGCGCAGCACTAGCGAAGCTATGGCGCGCCCGGGAGGATTCGAACCTCCGACCCCTGGCT
>CAYGSN010000021.1:0-33565 GCA_964352675.1 uncultured Pseudobdellovibrionaceae bacterium | reverse complement strand
CCGTCTTTCAGATTATTAGCGCCGATATTGGCATTGCCTGTACCTTGTTCCTTTTATTTTCTCCAAAGCTCGGCGGCATCAGGAAGCTTTATGACCCGGTGAACGCCAAGGCACACATCATCCGTGGGATTATGAACTTTTTTGGTGGTATGCTGATCGTTTATTTCTTCTCGATCATGCCACTGGCCAGTGTTTACACCGTTCTCTTTCTTTCGCCTTTTATGATGACCCTGATCGCGATTCCCATGTTTAAAGAGCATGTGGGCTGGCACCGGTGGGTTGCGATGATTGTTGGCTTTGCCGGTGTTTTGGTCGCTTTTCGTCCATGGGAGAACGAAATAAATATCCTGACATTTTTAATGCTGCTGGCCACCCCATTATGCTTTTCTATTCTGCATTTGATGATGCGCACGATGAAAAACCCCAGCGATCTCACGATTGGATTTTACCCGCTGGCCATTACGTTTGTGCCGATGACGATTTTGACATTCACAACAGGCGCCTACACACCCTTTGCCCCTGCGCATATCTTGCCGCTGGTTATTTCAGGCGTTTCACTTGTGTTTGCTTTTATTGCTGTATCGCGTGCCTATCATATGGCCGATGCCTCACTGATTGCACCCATTCAATATACGCAGATGCTCTGGGCTGTTCTTTTTGGGGCGCTTTTATTTGGCGATTTACCCGATTTATGGATGCTAGCCGGGTCCGGCCTGATTATTGTCAGCGGCATTTACCTGATTCGGCGCGAGCGAAAGCAAGGCGGCCATGACATACCGGTTTAAAGCCATCGCACTCGCCTATCTCGGATTTTTTCTCTATGCGATCGTCGATGTTACGGGGAAATCGCTGGCGCACCAGATGAGCGCCTTCGAATTCACCTTCTGGTTTTCCATTCCCGCACTTCTGAGCCTGATGGTGTTGTCTCCCTGGCTTGGTGGATTAAAGACAACGTTGCGCACAACAAAGATGAAATGGCATTTGCTGCGCGCCGTTCTTACGGCTTTCATTCCGGCATTGAATTTTTATGCCCTGGCGCATATGTCGCTGGTTAATTTTTACACGATTGTTTTTACCGCGCCCTTTTTCACGGCTTTGCTTTCCATTCCCTTTTTAAAAGAAAAGGTGCCAGTCAGCAATTTTATACTCATTTGCGTCGGTTTTGCAGGCGTTTTGCTGGCGATGCGGCCGGACATAAACGACATAGGATGGCCGGAAATCGCTGTTCTGGTCACCGCATTCACTTTCGCTTTCCGCAACCTGATCGTGCCAAAAATGGGAAAACAGGAGACGCTGCTTTCTTACGGTCTGTATAGCTATCTGGCCATCATGCTGGCTTCGGCGGGACCGGTTCTGATGGATTTCGAACTCCCGGATCTGCATACGGCGGCGCTGCTCTGTATCGGCGGGATCAGCGGCGGGATCGGCATCGTCGTGGGCTCGGTCGCGTTCCGCATGGCCCCACCCTCGCTGGTGGCCTCCACACATTACTCACAGATACTCTGGGGGTTGATCTTCGGCGTGGCGCTGTTCCATGATTATCCGGATATTTGGGATTTGAGCGGAGCCGCAATTGTTTCCGGCTGCGGGCTTGCGCTGATCTGGATCAGCCGCACCAAAAAACATCATATCGTTACCCATGCGAAAAACCCGCCCCTGCCGCCGGGCACCTGAATACCGGCAGCCCCTCCCACATCTGCAAGAGATGTGGTATCGTGCACCCATCTGATTGTACCGAACCGCCTATTCAGGGATCACCGCCATGGACTTACTCTTGCAGCCGGAAATCTGGATCAGCTTCGCCACACTGGCGGTGCTAGAGATTATTCTGGGGATCGACAATGTCATTTTCCTCTCTATCGTTTCTTCCAAACTGCCGAAGGAGCAGCAGCGCAAGGCACGCATGATTGGGCTGGCGCTGGCGCTGGTCATGCGGGTGGTTATGCTGATGGGGATCGCCTGGCTGGCCGGACTGACCGCCGCCGCCTTCAACATCGGGGATCACACGGTGTCATGGCGCGATATTATATTGGGGCTGGGCGGTCTGTTCCTGCTGTATAAGGGAACAGTGGAAATTCACCACACGGTTGACGGTCACAGTGATAAATCAGGCCCGGTCAAAGCCGCCTCTTTCGCCTCCGTGATCGGAATGATTATCGTCTTGGATCTTGTATTTTCTCTGGATTCGGTAATTACCGCCATCGGCCTGACCGATCATATCCCGGTCATGATCGCCGCCATCGTGCTGGCGATTGTCGTCATGATGATCGCAGCCGAACCTGCCAGCGCGTTTATCGAGAAACACCTTTCCATCAAGATGCTTGCACTGAGTTTCCTTTTGCTTGTCGGAATGGCGCTGGTGGCCGATGCGTTGCACTTCCATATTCCGCGCGGTTATCTCTATTTCGCCATAGCATTTTCACTTGCGGTAGAGGCTCTGACAATCCTGGCGCAAAGCAAGCGCAAGAATTAAGTTTTGGGTTTTTGGTCGCGCCTTTTTGCCCAATATTCCAGCCGCTTTTTAATCTCGCGCTCGAAACCGCGCTCCACAGGTTTATAAAATTCCTGCCTTGGCAAATCCTCCGGGAAATAGCTTTGGCCGGAAAAGCCCTCCGGCGTGTCGTGGTCGTATTGGTAGCCTAAAGAATAACCCTCCTGTTTCATCAATTTGGTAGGGGCATTCATCGCATGTTTGGGCGGCATGAGAGAACCAGTCTCAGACGCCGTGCTTTTGGCCGCCTTCATCGCAATGTAGCTGGCGTTTGATTTGGGCGCACACGCCAGATAAGTGCAGGCCTGCGCCATCGCCAGCTCCCCTTCGGGCAAACCCAGACGCTCATAAGCCTGCCAAGCCGCAATCACCAGTGGTAAAGCCTGCGGGTCGGCGTTAGAGATATCCTCCGAAGCGACACACAGCATGCGCCGCAGAATATATTCCGGGTCTTCCCCACCGGCCAGCATGCGCGCCATCCAATAGAGCGCCGCATCGGCGTCCGAGGCCCGCAGCGATTTGTGGAAAGCACTGATGAGATTATAATGCGCCTCATCGCCTTTATCATAGAGCGGCGCGCGGCGCTGTATAAGGTTCAAGAGTTGTTCGACATTCAGCGCCTCTTCCCCTTGCGCAAAAATCTGCTCCGCCATCGAGAGCACATAGCGCCCATCACCATCGGCCATGGCTTTCAGCGTTTCACGCGCCTGACCATCCAGCGACAATGTCTGGCCCAGCGCCTCTTCCGCCCGTACCAGCAAAGCCTCCAGCCCCGCATCATCCAGCCGCTTAAGCACAAGGACCTGCGCCCGAGACAACAATGCAGCATTCAGCTCGAAAGACGGGTTTTCGGTGGTCGCGCCGATAAGGGTAATCGTGCCGTCCTCCATCACAGGCAGGAACGCATCCTGCTGCGATTTGTTAAAGCGGTGGATCTCATCGACGAATAGCAACGTTCCCTGCCCGTTTTGACGACGGATTTTGGCGCTTTCAAAAACTTTGCGCAGATCCCCCACGCCGGAAAAAATGGCAGAAAGCTGCTCGAAATGCAGATCCGTATGACCGGCCAGAATGCGCGCCAGCGTGGTTTTACCGCAACCCGGCGGACCCCAAAAGATCAGCGAAGATAAATGCCCGCCCGCCAGCATTTTGCGTAGAGCGCCCTCAGGCCCTACTATATGATCCTGGCCGACGATCTCCTCCAGCATGCCGGGGCGCAGGCGGTCAGCCAGCGGCCGATTATTCAGCCCCTGATCGCTCCCCGCTTTAACTGCAAATAAATCCGCCATAAGCTTGACCTTGACCTTACTTCTATGAAAGATACGTCATTAATTGATGGTAAGTGAACATTTAAAGAACATATAGCATAATGAGCGCACAACTCAAATATACCGATGAAGTGGCCAGAGCCACCGCGCCGATTTACGAAAAGCTTCAAAAACAGTACAAGCGTGAATACTGGGAAACGCTGGCGCCCTATATCCATGAGATCAACAAGCTGAAAGCTGAAAAGAATGCCGTGATCCTGGCGCATAATTATATGACACCGGATATTTTCTTTGGCGTAGGCGATATTACAGGCGACTCATTGAAGCTCGCGCAGGTTGCTGCAGAAACCAAAGCCGAGATGATTATCCAATGCGGCGTACATTTCATGGCGGAAACGGCAAAAATCCTTTCTCCTGAAAAGAAGGTGATTATTCCCGATATGGCGGCGGGATGTTCGCTGGCTGAATCCATTACAGGGGAGAGCCTTAAAGAATTTAAAGCCGAATATCCCGGCGTGCCGGTTGTTACCTATGTGAATACATCGGCGGATGTGAAGGCCGAGAGCGATGTATGCTGCACCTCCTCCAACGCCGTGAAGATTGTGAAAGCTCTGATCGCGCAGGGGCGTCAGCGCATCATCATGACACCCGATAAATTTCTGGCGCAGAATGTGGCCAATGAAGTGCGGCTGGATCATCCGGATGTGGAGATTATTATCTGGGATGGCACCTGCATCGTGCATGAACGGTTCAGCGCACAGGATGTGGCCGATATCCGCAAACAACACGGCGATGATGTCTTTATCCTTGCGCACCCTGAATGTCCACCAGATGTTATTGCGGCGGCTGATTTCTCTGGCTCGACGGCACAGATGGATGATTACATTAAAACGCATCAGCCCAAGCGCGCCGTTTTGATGACTGAATGCTCTATGAGCGACAATGTCGCCAACCTCAACCCGAATGTGGAAATGATCGGTGGCTGCCAGCTTTGCCCGTATATGAAGCGCATCTCTCTGCCTAAAATTTTAAAAGCCTTGCAGGATGAGGGGCCGGAAATTTTTGTTCCTGAAGACATTGCGGCGCGGGCAAGGCGGCCGATTGAGCGGATGCTGGAGCTGTCCTGATATGATCCCGCACGTGATTATTGAAGATTTCGTCAAACGCGCCCTGCTTGAAGATTTGGGGCATGGCCGCGATGTCACCAGTGAATTTCTGATCCCCCCTGCGGCGGAGACCACCGGCGTTTTGCGTGCACGCAGCCACGGCATTCTAGCCGGATTAATCCCGGCGCTCACTGCGTTCACCCTGATGGATCAGGATTTCGAGATCGAGGTCTATGCCGGAGACGGCGATGTTCTGTTGCCGGGTCAGGAGATTGCAAAGCTAAGCGGCCCGGCGCAGGCCCTGATGAGCGCGGAGCGCACGGCATTAAACATCCTCTCCCACTTGTCGGGCATTGCCTCCATGACGGCCGTCTATGTTGCGGAGGCCGAGGGCACGCACGCGAAAATCGCCGCCACGCGCAAGACCTTGCCGGGCTTGCGAGCATTCCAGAAATATGCCGTTGAGGTTGGCGGCGGCGCACCGCATCGCTACGGCTTGGATGATGCGGTTCTGATTAAGGACAACCATATTGCCATTGCGGGCGGCATTCGCGCGGCGCTGGAAGCGGCCAAGGAACGCGCGGGCCATATGCTCAAAATTGAGATCGAGGTCGATACGCTAGAGCAGTTGGAAGAGGTGCTTTATGTTGACATTAGCGACAATGTATTGCTTGACAACTTTTCTGTCGCCGATCTCAAGAAAGCCGTCAAAATGGTGGGCGGGAAAGCGGTGACCGAGGCCAGCGGCGGGGTAACCTTAGAAACCGTGGCAAAGATCGCCAAAACCGGGGTGGATTACATCTCTGTCGGCGCCCTTACCCACTCTGTTCAGGCGCTGGATATCGGACTGGATATTGACGGCTAAATTGATGATGGAGACGATCACCGTCAAGCTCACCCCCGGCGCAAAAAAGAATGAAATTCAGGGCTGGGAAGAGGATTTATTCGGTGAAAAGACACTGAAGGTCTGCGTCACCGCCATCCCCGAAAAGGGCAAAGCCAACGCCGCCTTGATCAAACTTCTGTCCAAGGAATGGAAAATCCCTAAATCCGCCATCAGCATCATCCGCGGCGAAACCAGCCGGGTTAAAGTTCTGGAAGTAGACGGCCTGCCCTCTTAACGCCGCGCGACCATGAGTTTCTTAATCTCCGCAATCGCCTTGGCCGGGTTCAGGCCCTTCGGACAGGTATTGGTGCAGTTCATGATGGTGTGACAGCGATAGAGCTTGAACGGATCTTCGAGCGCATCCAGGCGCTCCCCCGTAAATTCATCGCGGCTATCGGCAATCCAACGATAGGCCTGAAGCAGGATGGCAGGGCCGAGGAAGCGATCACCATTCCACCAATAAGACGGACAGGAGGTTGAACAGCAGAAACAGAGAATACACCCGGCCGGGCCGTGCCCGTCGGCACCGTTCAGGATGGTCGCATCTTCCTCGCTCTGCAAACGCTCCCGGTTTGGCGCGGGAGACTCGGTCTTCAACCAGGGCTCAATCGAGGCATATTGCGCGTAGACATGATTGAGGTCAGGCACCAGATCCTTGATCACCGGCATGTGCGGCAGCGGCGTAATCTTGACATCGCCCGACCCGCCGGCGCAATCCTCAATCGCCTTGGTGCAGGCCAGCGTGTTCGTGCCGTCGATATTCATCGCGCAGGAGCCGCAGATTCCCTCCCGACAACTACGGCGGAAGGTGAGCGTGGAATCGATCTTGTCCTTAATGTAAATCAGCGCATCGAGCACCATCGGCCCGCAGGCATCCAGATCAATCGTATATTCATCGAGGCGCGGATTAGCTTCGTCATCCGGGTTCCAGCGATAGGTTTTAAAGGTGCGCGCGCGCTTCGCGCCGTTCGCGGCGTTATAGCTCTGGCCCTTTTTGACCTTGGAATTCTGCGGAAGTGTGAATTTTGCCATTAATAAACCCTTGCTTTCGGTGGGAACGGTTCGACCTCATTTGTCAGCGTTGTCATGATGACCGGGCGGTCGCCGAGGGTGACTTTGCCTTTTTCGGTGATCCAGCTGACGGAGTGTTTCATCCAGTTTTTATCGTCGCGGTCGGGGAAATCTTCACGCGCATGGGCGCCGCGTGATTCCTCCCGGTGCGCACAGGCATGCATGGACACCACAGCCTGGGAGAGCAGATTATCCAGCTCCAGCACCTCGACCAGATCGGTATTAAAAATCATGGAGCGGTCCTTGATGCCCAGATCTTTTTTGCCCGCGAAACATTGATCAATTTTCTTCACGCCGTCATTCAGGCTATCGCCGGTGCGGAACACAGCGGCGTGATCCTGCATCGTGCGCTGCATCTGGCCGCGCAGCTCCGCCGTTGAGGTTTTGCCCTTGGCATGGCGGAAATGATCGAGGCGCGCGATGGCCTTTGATCCGTCGTCTTTTCCGAACGGGCGGTGCTTCGCGCCGGGGGTGACGGTTGCGGCGGCTTGATTTGCGGCCGCCCGGCCAAACACCACCAGATCAAGCAGCGAGTTGGAGCCCAGACGGTTCGCGCCGTGGACGGACACGCAGGCCGCCTCCCCAATCGCCATCAGGCCGGGCACGATGGCGTTCGGGTCTTTCTTGGTCGGGTTGACGACTTCGGTTTTATAGTTGGTTTGGATGCCGCCCATATTGTAATGCACGGTCGGCAGGACGGGGATTGGCTGTTTCGTTACATCAACGCCGGCAAAGATGCGCGCGGATTCGGCGATGCCGGGCAGGCGCTCATGAATAATGTCGGGATCGAGATGCATGAGATTCAGGTGAATGTGATCATTGCCAGAGCCAACGCCGCGGCCTTCGCGGATTTCGATGGTCATTGAGCGGGAGACGACATCGCGGCTGGCGAGATCCTTGGCGGAGGGCGCATAGCGCTCCATGAAGCGTTCGCCCTCGGAATTGGTCAGGTAGCCCCCCTCCCCGCGCACGCCCTCGGTAATCAGACAGCCCGCGCCGTAAATGCCGGTCGGGTGGAATTGCGTGAACTCCATATCCTGCAGCGGAATACCGGCGCGCAGCACCATGGCGTTGCCATCGCCCGTACAGGTATGGGCGGAAGTACAGGAGAAATAGGCCCGACCATAACCGCCGGTCGCCAGAATGGTTTGATGCGCACGGAAACGGTGCAGCGCCCCGCTATCCAGATCCCAGGCCATGACGCCGAGGCACTGGCCATCATCGCTCATAATCAGATCAAGCGCGAAATATTCGATGAAGAACTCGGCCTTGTGGCGCAGCGCCTGCGTATAGAGCGTGTGGAGGATCGCGTGGCCGGTGCGATCGGCGGCGGCGCAGGTGCGCTGGGCCGTGCCCTTGCCGTAATGGGTGGTCATACCGCCAAAGGCGCGCTGGTAAATCTTTCCGGCGGCGGTGCGGGAAAACGGCACGCCGTAATGTTCGAGTTCGATAATCGCGGGGATCGCCTCGCGGCACATATATTCAATCGCGTCCTGATCGCCCAACCAGTCCGAGCCCTTGACCGTGTCATACATATGAAAGCGCCAGTCATCCTCGCCCATGTTGCCCAACGCCGCACTAATGCCGCCCTGCGCCGCCACGGTGTGCGAGCGCGTCGGGAAGACTTTGGACAGGAACGCGGTGTGCAGCCCCTTCTCCGCGCAACCAAACCCGGCGCGAAGGCCAGCACCACCCGCGCCGACAACGACGACATCAAATTCGTGATCTATAATTTCGTAGGATTGAGTCATCTATACACCCGCCGTAAAAGCAATTTTTAAAACACTAAACACACACGCCACCGCAGCAGCGAAGAAAAACAAATACATGCCCGCCAGTTTGAAGATTTTGAAATATTCGTTATGCAGATAATCTTCGATCACTTCCCGGTTGCCCAGCACCGCGTGATAAAAGGCGGAGATAATCAGCAAGATCATGCAGATCGCATTACGCGGATCGGCGAGGCTTGCGCTAAATTCCGCATGGCTTGCGCCCATATTGTTGCTCAGGAACCAGATAAACCAGACACCCAGAATGGCATTGCCCACCGCGGTCATGCGCAGCTTGATCCACCCACCGACAGCAGAGCGCGAAGCGCCCAACCCCTTGGCCCGTGCAATCGGCGTTTTCATCCCGTGATCGTCCCACTTCATATGCATGCGCCTAAACCCCCTTCAAAACAAGAAAACAATACCAGGTAAACCCGGTCATCACGGCCGTCACAAACAGAACAAAATATCCCGCCATATAGGCGTCTTTGAGTTTAAAGAGGAAACCGCAATCCCAGATCAGATGGCGAATCCCATTGGCCAGATGGTAATAAAAAGCCAGCGTCCAGCCGAAAAGCAAGATTCTCCCAACATCCGACCCGGCAAAATCGGTGAATACACCATAGGCTTCAGGGCCGATCGCAGCCGCCACCAGCCACCAGGCCATCATCATTAAACCAATCGTCAGCCCCACTCCAGTCGCACGGTGCAGAATCGAGGTCATGGAAGTCATTTGCGGTTTATAGACCTGAAGATGCGGAGAAAGCGGGCGTTTGGATTTCACAGATGCGGTATCGGACATGCGGATAGCCTTTTAAAGAATTTCGACCTCTTAATCATAGGAGAAATCCCAGCAATTTCAACATGTTTAGTTGCGAATGCCTCGCAAGAAAATGCTGGCACGTAACTGCGAAAAACCGCAGATTAAAGTGCGAAACAGAGTAAAATATAAAAACCCAAAAACACCAATTATTTATAATGAAATTATATTATATAAAAAATATGTTGACTATAATTTCAATTATATATATTTTTTACGCAATTAACTTACAAATCAACAGGAGGAATTAGAATATGGCTGAAGTATCCAAAGAAATGAAAAAATGCGTCAAAGACTTTGCAAAAGTGGCCGCAGGTACGGGCGTGGTGATGGGACCGATCCCTCACAGCGATATCGCGGTTATGATCGGACTTTGGGCAGCGATGCTGAAAAAATTGGTAGACCTCTCAGACAACGACTATGACGAGGAAACGCTGCAACGCGTTGCTGTCGCCGCCGTTATCGCAACAGGCACAGCAGCCGCTGCCATCAAGACTGTGAGTTGGGCAACATCCCTAGCCACAGCGCCTCTTACTTTGGGGTTAAGCCTGCTCTTCAATTCGGGCGTAAACGGCGCAATCAATTACTGGACAACCCGGGCGACAGGCATGGAATCGGCCGAACTTATCGTTGCCGATGAGCTGACACCGGAAAACGCTGTGCGTGCCGCGCTTGCTGTTTTCGGAATCAGATGGAAAGGCTGGGGCAGTGACGGCCCGCCGGACCCAAGCGATTACATCTAGCAGGCATTTGCAGCGGAACATAGAGGGTGTGCCGCATTACAAACAGGAGAAAAACATGAAGAAACAAAAAAATGAAAAGCCATACATTAGTATAATAAAAATCTTATATATAAAAAAAATGTTGACTAAAATTTCATTTATATATAGTTTTTACGCAACTAACTTACAAAACAACAGGAGGAACACATGAACTCAGCAGTAAACATACCGGAAAACATGAAGGCAACCATTGATAAGCATGCTCTATTCAGTATGAGCAACGCCCGGACAGCGCCGCTAAACGTTCCCCTGACAATTCCCATCTGGGGATTTATGATCCGGACGCTGGCCGAAGATGCCGGTAAGGATCTCGATGATGAAATGATCGGCAACTGTGTCTTCAAGCTTGGGGAACTTCCCATGGTACGGCCGCGCCAACGTTACCACCTGGCCGGACTGTCATCCGCACAACTGCCGGGCGTATTCGCAGCCAATGCGTCGGCCAGCTACTTCCTGACCAGAACGATCGGGACATCGGTGGCCGAACTGCTACTCGAAGACAGCCTGACGCCGGAGTCCCTTGCGCAAAGAGTCATGCAAAAACGTGAAGGAGGCAGTGAAGACAGCGGCCCCCCGGCGCCGCTGCCGTGGAGAATATCCGCGGCAGCACCCGAGCCGGTTGTTGTTAGGCCGCAGCCTGCGCTTTATGCTTAACCAGGAGCTCGGCGATCTGAACGGTGTTCAGCGCCGCGCCCTTGCGTAAATTGTCTGATACGCACCAGAAATTCAGGCCGTTTTCGACCGTGATATCTTCACGCAAACGGGAGACATAGACGTCGTCTTCGCCCTGAATTTCTATCGGCGTAACGTATTGAATCTCTTCATGCTCCAGATCAACCATGGTCAAGCCGTCAAAATTGCGCCACAGCTCCCTGACCTGCTCCAGTTCGATCTCCCGCTCCAGCTCAACATTAACCATCGCGCTATGGCCGATAAAAACCGGGATACGCACGCAGGAGGCGCAGACCTTGATTTTCGGATCGAGTATCTTTTTGATCTCCACCACATTTTTCCATTCTTCCTTGGTCATACCGTCATCCATGAACACATCGATTTGTGGAATGGCGTTGAAGGCAATCTGCTTTGGGTAAACAGACGGCTCGGGCGTGGCATTCATATACACGCCCTTGGTCTGGTTAAACAACTCATCCATCGCCGCCTTGCCGGAGCCAGAGACGGATTGATAGGTGGACACCACAACACGCCGGATACCGGCCGCATCATGGATCGGCTTTAAAGCGACAGTCAGCGGAATCACCGAGCAATTCGGGTTGGCGATAATGCCCTTCTTAACCTCGTTGATCGCATGCGGATTAACCTCCGGCACAATCAGCGGCACATCCGGGTCCATACGCCAGTATGATGTGTTATCAATGACAACAGCGCCCGCCTTGGCCGCCTTGGGCGAATACTCCGCCGAAACCTTGCCGCCCGGCGAGGACAGCGCGATATCAACCCCCTTGAAATCAAAGGTCGCCAAATCGCGCACTTTCAGATTTTGGGCACCAAACGAAACTTCCTTACCCACGGAGCGCGCGGAAGCAAGTGCAACGATATCATCGACAGGAAATTTTCGCTCATCCAGAATCTTTAGGATTTCATGTCCTACATTTCCGGTGGCGCCGACGACTGCAACTTTATAGCCCATGGTTTTGACTTTCTCATTTTTGGTTTCAATACGAACCTATTGTGATACTCTAAAAGCAGCAAAAAAAGCAAGCATTCTCTAAGATAACGGCCATCATGGACATCCGCGATTTTTACGACGACCTGCCATTGGGAATCTGCATTCTCAAGCGTGACCGCAAGAACATGCATGTCCTTTACGCCAATATGGTGATGGCGATCATGCTGGGGGCGGACAGGGCAGAATATCTCTCAGGCAAGGATTTTGAAGAGATCTGGAGTGATAAGGAAGCCAAAAAACTTGCACAGAAACTCAAAAGCACGACCCCGCCCCGCAGCTATATCCTCCCGCTTTACGATGCGCATAGCAAGAAGCAGCGCTGGATCAAGCTGGATATCACATCGGATCTCTGGGAGGGGCACGATTCCTTTACCCTCTGGGCGAGCGATATCTCGGCCAATAAGGAGGCCGAAGAAAAGCTGAAGGAGGAGGTTGAGCGCGCCGATGCAACAGCCGAGATGAAATCCAATTTCCTGGCGACGATGAGCCATGAGATCCGCACGCCGATGCAGACGATTTACGGATTGCTGGAACTTGTCGCCGATGAAAAGCCCAGTGAAAAAATTTCTGCCATGGTGCAAACCGCACAAACGGCCGCCAGCGGATTGCTTGAGATCCTGGACGATATCCTGGACCTGGCCAAAATGGATGCAGACAAGATGGAGCTGGACGTGTTCGAAGTGCCGGTGCGCCTGTTGGTGCGCGGAACGCTGGAGGGCTTATCAGTCAAGGTTCACGGCCTGAAGGTTCATCTGTGTGATGAAATTGAACAAGATGTACCCTTTGTAATTATCGGGGATCCGAAACGCCTGCGCCAGATCATCATTAACCTGTGCAACAACGCGATCAAGTTTACGCATGAAGGCACCGTCACCGTGCGGGTCAGCACAAAAACACAGCATATATCACCCGAAGAAAACCAGGTGGGGCTGCGGTTTGAAGTGGTGGATACGGGAATCGGAATGAGCGAAGACGTCTGCGCCCGCCTGTTCCAATCTTTCGTGCAGGCCGATAATTCCACCGCGCGGAAATATGGCGGGACGGGTCTGGGGCTGTCGATCTGCAAAAAACTGGTCGAGCTGATGGGCGGAAAAATCGGGGTTGAAAGTACCGAAGGAAAGGGATCGAACTTCTGGTTCGAAATCCCAACAGAAGAAATTGGCACCGAAACAACCATCGAGCTACCGTCCCTGGACGGAGTTTCCGTTCTCTCGGTTGAAGATCATCCTCAGGGCGCCAAGGAAATTGTAAACTCGCTGCGCTCCATGGGCGCGAAGGTGGAGAGCTGCCCAACCTATGCGGAAGGTCTGGAACTGGCAAAACGCCGCCCCTTTGATGTGGGCGTTATCGACCAGGGCCTGCCTGACGGTCTGGGGCTGGATTTAATCAAGGAAATCATGCAGATCCGCCCGAATATGGGGTTGATCATGTATACGGTGCGCGATGACACGGGGCTGGCGCACAGCCTGCAATCGCTGGGCGTAACTTACCTGACCAAACCGGCCAGCCGCGCCGGACTGGGCGAAGCGGTGCAGGATGCAGCCTCCAAAACCCTAACCTTCAGCATTGACGGCCCTACGCGCCTGTTGATTGCCGAAGACACGGAAAGCGTGCGCGATGTGCTCTCGCGGCAACTTGAAAAAGTCGGCGTCGAGGCCGACTTCGTGAATGATGGACGCCAGGCGCTAGAAGCGCTGGCCACCGGCAAATACGGCATTCTTATTACAGATCTGCATATGCCCGACATTGACGGGTATGAACTGGTCAAAACCATTCGCGAGAAGGAGGAAGAGGGAAGCGAGAAACATTTCCCCGTTATTGTCCTGACTGCCGATGTGCAGATGTCACAGCGCGAAACCTATATGAGCCACGGCTTTGATGAATGCCTGCTTAAACCTGTCTCCCTGGGCCAGTTTCGCAGGCTTCTGATCCGCTGGGGCTTACTGACGGGTGAGGATCTGGGGAGCAATCCTGAGTCTGCGTCCCCCGCGCAGACAGAGCAGACCGAGTCAGGAGATATACCCCCCGCCGTGGACAAAGCCGCCATGATTGAGCTTATGGGTGCGTTTGATGAGAACACCGTTGAAATGCTGCAAATGTTCGCAGAAATGACTGTGCCCCTGATTGTCCGGCTTCAGGACGCACAGGTGCATAACGACAGCCATGAAGTGGCGGAGGCTGCGCATAGCCTGAAGGGTGCGGCGCGTTCCGCCTGCTGCAATGTTCTTGGAGATATTGCCGCGCAAATACAGGATGATGCGGAAGAGAAGAAAGACTGCAAAAAACTTGTGGAAGAGGCGCTAAGGGAATTCACACGTGTGCAAGATGAAATTAAAACCCTGAAACCTGACTAAATCACAGGCAAGGAGTCAAGGGCAATCAGCCTGCGTCGGCAGGTTATCGGTGTTTTCATCGCCATCGGCATCACCGGGATATAACGCCGAAGCACCGATACGCAACCAAACACGAAGGCAAATATGGCTGGCGTCGCAATCCACACCCGCTGTTGGTCCACTATCAAGATCCTTGGCACCGGCGGGGGCAACGGATGTATCAATCACATCCACCTCGCACTCCGCGTAATTGTCATCAATTTTTGCCAGAGCACTGGCCAAGAAAGGATCGGATTTATCAGTCCCGGTCCAGAAAAACACGCCATCCTCGCCATTATAGTATTCCCACTCATCGAAAAAATTTGGCGCGGGTGGCATGAACTTGCCGGTTGAGCTGGCGAAAAGCAAGCCATGCTGATTTTCACTCCCCGTACCAGGATTATTGCCGGGACAGCGTAAATTACGCACAAGGCGATTGCCGGAACGATCCCCTGCATCCAGGTAAGCCGAATTCGGGTTGATTGGATAGCGTGTGTTGGCGTTGGCTTCGGTCACCTCGCCGGTAATCAGCGGGTCGCCCTGATCGTAATACAGGACGCATTCCTGAATGGCGGAGCGGATCAGACCGATTTGCGATTCAACTTCTGAAATTGTTTTAAAGCTGTTTTGCGAAGAGGTTTGCTGGCTGGAGGGTTCCATGAAAGTGAGCGTAAGAGCGGCTAGCAACGCAATTGCGATCAGGATGTAAACAAGAGCGCTCCCTTTTTCAGTTGCGCTCTTGCCATGTTCTTTTTGTGGGGGAATGATGTTCATATCTTCCTGCGAAGCGAACACTCAGGCCACTCTACCTTTCAACCAGGACGTGGTAGTAGACATAGTCATTTGTCCCATCGCCATCCAGGTCGGCATCATGTTGCAGACATCCAAAAGGCTGGCCATCAAGAGCGGCATCCGTCGCGGGGGCAGGGTCACCAATCGTCCCACCACCGGCTGTAATACCGGCACCGTCGATCATATCCGTGGTTATATCAAGACCACCAGAGACAACCGGCGTTGCGGCCAGGCCAAGTTCGGTATTGATACGCTGACACAGTGTCAATGTAATACCGGGGAGGAAGGCGATAATATCGGCCGTCGATGTGATCGGTCCGCCTGCATCGGTTGTCCCCAGAAGGTCAATCTGGTTTTCACCGTTAAATACCCAAGCGCCCTGCGAACCTGTCGCCATCATGTTGCCCGGGGCATTCGCATAAGTTGCGCCACCACCAGAAGGATGAAAAACACCGTTGGCAGGATTTACCAATGTTCCGAATTGTGAAGGAGAGTTAAATTCCAGGTTCGTCACATCCGTCCCACCGATAATCATCCGCACGACAGAGGTTCTGATACTGGCCGGATATTGCGTGAGCTGCGCCGAGCTGATCAAAGCAGTTTCGTTATCACCACTTCCGCCACCTGTTCGCGTGGACTGTGTAACCGCGTATGAAAGCGCGGCGAAGAGCGCCACGGCAATCAAAATCAAAAACAGGACATTCCCTGACTCTGAATTATAATTTCTGGTTTTGCACGCAAACATATTATTCTCCAATCTGGTTTCTTAGTTTTATTTCATTACGTTGCTGGTCTAATGTCAATCTCGTTTATTTTTAAATTGGCGCTTAAGGCACGCCCTTTACATTCCCGCCCGACGCACAAACTGTCAATATTAACACGCCAAGTTTCCCCTCCGTTTTGGATATGGCCCATAACTTCGCGGAATTCCCCGAATTTGGTGGTGCTGTCCGCATCAATTATAATACTGGACCCGCTGGGTTTAATCGATAGGCCGTTATATATTTTTGCAGTTTTATCAACAAATTCGGCCACAACAGCCTTGTCCACGGCCCTGTTTGTAATGGTAGGCACATTGGGCAACAAAGCCTGTGCTTCCTGAAGCTGCGCCCTCAACTCCGTCATAGCCTGGAGCTTAACCGTGGTAAACAGTCCCAAAGCGCCACCGCAGGCCCATATGGTTGCAGCAATGATAATAAGGGTTTGGCTAGTGTTCTGAGGCAGTTTTTCAAGAAATATGTTTAAATCATCCGCAGCCTTGGATGACGTGAATTTTTTTAAGCTCCGCCAATCAAAAGATTTTAAGGACTTTGAAATAGCTTTATAGTCGATCAAACGTAAACTGCCTTTCCGCCCCCAAAGAAGTAAAAAATAAAACTTCTCTAGAATATAGTATAAATTTTAAGCGTTAATTCTCCATTAATCCAGCCTAAAATAGACCGAAAACAAGATTTTATTCCTATCTACCCTTCACACGCACCCGTCCGTCCGACTCGATACCCTGCGACTTGCCGAATTCCTGCGCAAACCCTTGAGGAACAACAGCTTCCCACTCATATTGCCCATTTGCCTTAACTTCATATTTGACCAACGTGCCATCTACCTTGGACAGCCGTTCCAGTAATTGCTGAATCCGCACCATGTGGCGAATTGCATCACTCTGTTTTATACGCGCAGCCTCCAGCATCAGATCAACCGCAGCCTTGTCAGTATTGCGCTTCACCTCCGCCAGATTACGGTTCATGTTGTTGATCGAAATATAGCTAAACAGCAGGATCAACAAAGAAACCAAAGAAACCGTCAAACCAGAAAAAATCAGCACTCGAAGTGTCGCACGGGAAAGTTTCTCAGTTTTAAGCATGCGGTTACGCCAGGGAACAATATCTGCAACTTCAGGATTAATTGTTACAAAATTCGCATCCATACTCTGCACCCGCGGGAGAATGGTACGGGACGCCCCGATAAACACTTGCATGCGGCTAGTCTCCGGATCCCAGCGCAGTGCCGAAGCTAGACCTTCTTGCTCATAAAGATAGACTGTTTCACGGTCCCAATACTCACTATTGCCTGGCAGAGCCGCCGCGAGGGGACACCACGAATCCGGATTGGAGGCCAAAGACGAAGATGGACAGGCCAGAAACCAGATGCGCTTTTCATCAACGCTGTAGCAATAATGAACCTTCTCTGTACCGCAGGCCTGAGAGGCCGCATTCCAGACAGCCTCCTCTTCCGTTCCGGGAATTTGGGGAATGGAGCCGCCGATAACTTCCTGCGGCAAATAGGGATATAACTTCCCTATAAAATCCTTGGCTTCGCCAGCCAAGTAATCAGAAACACCCGGCCGAGGACGTGATATGGTCGAGCCCCGCTGTTTTTCAACGCTCGGCTTGCCCTTTTCCAGCACATCGCGATCTTGTGAGTCCGCAGCCAATCAAATAGCTCCTTGTAGAAGGCCGCCCATCATAGAATCCATGCTCATATTCATGACAGTCAGGGCGTAAATAGCGCTACCAAAGGCGATAGCAAGGAAAACACCGGTTAAACCAAAAGCAATCCACACGATAAGGGAGTGCTTTGTCTTTGCCGCCTGCGCACGCATTTCGGCAATAGACTCCATTACTGTAGCAACTTGCCCCAAATCAGACAAGCTCGCGATTTCCAGACGCTCGCTTTTTGTCAACGGTGCGCGGTCCAGGGCCGACCCCAAAGAAACCCCACGCCCTAGATCTGTCAGGGATTCTTCCCAGTAAATCGTCACTTCCGGCGCAGAAGAGGCTTCGGCTGATTGATCCAACGTATCGTTAATCGGCACACTTCCCCGCAACATCCGCGCAGCCGCCATCATGGAGTCCGCAAAAGCCAAATCCCGCAAATACGCACCAATCAGCGGAATACGCCGCACAATACGTGCCGTCGGCCAGTCTTTCTGTCCCCTGTTCCACCAATAGGAAAAAACACACCAGGCCATAAAGACACCGGATAAAACCGACGTCCATATCAGCACATCCCAAGTCAACTCCAGACGACCGACAACCGTTGTAAACTTTTCCAGCTCCACAGGGTCGGTCGGCGGGTTTTCTCGGAACCAACTCAGAACCATGTCCTTACCGGCCCAGAGCGAGGACACAATAGAAAACACATCAAAGCCCAACCACCCCATCGTCCCCATAATTGCACGGGCATTTTTTCGTTTTTGTGTAATGGAGTGGATCGCATGTGGAATCCCCTCCACAAGCCTGTTCGCCCTTTCGGAACCAGCCAATATTGCCAACGTTCCATGATCAAAGATATTCAGGGCCTTCAGGGCGTCAATCACACCCAACCCGCGAGACAGAGCCTCTCTGGCTGGTGCTAAAATATTCTGCCGTCTAGGGTTTGTTTCGGCTTGGATAATTTTCCAGAGCGCCACGCCGGGAGATGTTGCGGTTGAGCGGAACTGAATCCCGCGCAGAAGCTGGACCTGCCACCAGGTTGAGCGCGCCAGAAGGCGTTCCAGCGGCGAGCGTTCATGCGGGCGGATCGACAGGGCATAACCACCTTTTTTAGCAACGGCGGCACGCACATCATCAACGGAAGGTAGGTAAAAAGATTCCGTAACCTTGCGGGGGCCGGAGGTCGTTTCATAGGCAATTTCAACAACCCATTGCTGCATTTATTCTTCCAGGTAAGAGAGGGCAGCCTTCGGATCCACAAGACCGCTGATAACCAGATCCACCAGACCTTCCTTACGCGTGTGAACGGTAACTCCCTCTTCGTTTTTTACCTTGTTCACATTGGTTATCAGCCCTTCATAAATCTCGTTTCTCTGCGACGGACCCAGATCAATCAAAAGCGCATCGAGCAACAAAGTCCGACCGGAAATCCCGGTCCGGTTGCATAGGTCGCAGCCACTGGTGTTATGGCGTCGCACTTTTGTCTCTGGCGGCAGATCAAACTCCTTCATTTCATGCTCTTTCAAACTATCAGAAAGCTTTGCTTTATGTGCGCAGCCTTGGCACAGCGTGCGGACAAGGCGCTGGTTCAAAATTGCTTTGACCTGCTGCGCCAATGTATAGGTAGAGGACCTTTCGCGCTCATGCGGCATCAGAGAGCGCAAGCGCTCAAAAGTTTGAAGCGCCGTATCGGCGTGAATAGTGGAAATCACAGTGTGACCGGATTCAGCAGCGCGCAAAGCGGTTTCAACCGTATCGCCGTCACGCATCTCCCCGATGATAATGTAGTCCGGATCATGACGCATCGCCGCGCGGATCAGATCGGCAAATTCCCCACCCGGCATACCTGGGCGCACCTGCCACTGTGTGGCATAGCGCAGCTCGTATTCAATCGGATCTTCAATCGTGAGAACGTGGCGGCGGCGGCGGTCAATCTGCTGCACGCAGGCGTAGAGAGTCGTAGTTTTACCGGAACCCGTTGGCCCTGAAAGAAGGATCAGCCCCCCGCCTCCCTTAATCTCAGGAGAGAGCAGCTTGGCCAGATGGTCCCCGACATCTTCGTGGCGGCGGAACAATTCATCAAAACCTTTCAACGATGCCCGGTCCAGCAAACGCAGTGTAAGCTTTTCACCGTCCTGCGCCTGCGGCCCAGCGGCCACACGCACATCAATTGCACGGCCCTGCCAGGTGAAACCGAAGCGCCCGTCTTTCGGCGTGGTTCTATCCCCGAAGTTCAACCCCGCATCCCGTTTCAACAGTGTGGTCAGGCGCGCCATCGCCTCGCCGGGTAGTAAATGCATTGGGATCAAGTCGCCATCAATTCGGTATTGAATCCAGTTTGGCGCTTCGGGATTGTTATCCTGCACCAAATGGATATCGGAGGCGCGCATCTGCAACGCCTCGGCCAGCATATCGCGCTGGAACTGGTTCAGCAGCAAACCGTTATCGCTGTCCGCCAACCACATGGACAATGTTTTTTCACAGCGGTCGGCAGACAAATCATGCACGGAGCGCAGCGTATCGATCAGCTCTTTCCGGTCCCAGACCTCAACCTCGACCTTTTCAACCAGAAACCCGCTTCGATTGGACGTGGACACCAGCGCATCCACCTGCCGGTCATTCAGATCATGAAGGGGCGCAATGCGCAAAACACCATCGCGCAAACCGACGAGGTGAATGCTGAGCGGAAGCCATGATTGTACCGGCAAAACGGCGCGCAGTTGGTCGCCTGTGGCACGGTCCTTGATGCTTTCATCTTCCTGTTCAGTCGGCAACACCGCCCCGGCCAGATCCAGAAGCTGTTCGGTTGAGCGCGCCACGCCCTGCTCCAGCATAAGTGAACGCTCGCGCTGGACCATATCCAGATAACGCTCGCGCCCCTCACTGGTTCGCAACTTTGATCTTGAAGGCTTTTTAAGGACCTTGCCTGGTTCTTTTACGGTATCGCCGTCTGTCTTATCGGACATTTCAACATCCTTAGGGTTGAGTTAAAGGGCCACCTGATCCTCTACCCCCCATCACCGCTATTTCCTGATGTACTTCCTGATGATGCCGAAACACGGTTAATAGAAGATAAAGATCTGTCAAAAAGAAGAAGGACGCGTTTGTCCTTGTGTAAAAATTCAATACCGTCCCGCTTTATCACCACAAACCATGGCACCCCGCCCAGAACCACTTCTTCATTGTTAAAGACAAGGCGCGATCCACCGGGACCGTTCACAATCGCACGGGTTGGAGAAAATGAAGTAATTTTATAGCCATCCAGAACAGCGGCCGGATTCGTCAGGCCACCGGAACCACTATAGGATGAACTGTTGTAAGAAGACGGGTCGGAACCGGACGGATCGCCCATGCGTGCAATATTATCCTGCGCGGCCTGGAATTGCTCTCCAGAAAGATCAAGATCAGACAGCACAATCGCACGCTGGTCCTGACTGACCGTCGCTGTTGCCTCACCGCGCACAGGCAACACCAGAATACCGCGCGCGCCGCTATGCTTAACTTGTATATCGTCAAAAACCGCGCCAACACGTGTGGGCGACCAACTTATTGTCAGAGGACACGCCTCAATTGGGTCCAGAGTCATACCGGCCGCACAGCCATCGGGCTTAAAGCTCAGCCCATTATCACTTCCCGCAATGCGAATATTCTGGATATCCAGGGGAACATCCCCAGCATTCACAAGGGAAACCGTAATGGTGGAGGCCGTTTCGATGCCCCCGCCGAAATCAACTTCCGTCTGGGAGGACACCAAAAGCCCGCGCCCAGGAACCGCACTGGGAAACACTTCGGCCTCTTCCACATCCGCCGGATCGTATTCGCCGCGCATCGGCACACTGGTCAGCGCTGTCGGCCCGTCATGTTTGATCACCAGGACCCCGGAGGAACGCCCGGTCAGTTGCGGCGACCAGCTTACAATCGCGATACAGGCCTGCCCGGCCTCTAAAACCTCACACTCCGTTTTCAGCACATAACCCGCACTATCCTGCGCATCAATATAAATATCCTTGATACTGATCGGATTGGAGGTGATGTTGCGCAAAACGATAGGCTCAACCAATGTCTGGCTATCTTCCAGACTATCAAAATTCAATTCATTCGGGATGGCTTCTATATCGCTGGTGATCACGTCCGATCCTTCGCCCGACTGGTTCACCGAACCGCTGATGGTTGCGGTTACCAAACGTGTGCGGCCACTATGAGACATCAGCATTTCAATCCGCCATGAGCCAGATTGCAACCCCTTCACGTTCAGGGCGATCGCGCACTCCGCGCCAGTCGGCAGAGGCTCTTCCTCACACTGATTCATCGAAACATTCGCCGTGATTGTCGAGGACGGATATAAGCGGATCAGGCCGGTCTGCACAGGCTGCGAGCCATCATTGCGAAAGCGCAGGACAACCTGCGATGAGGCGCCGATTGGAATTTCGCCACCTTCAACCTGCGATTCCACAGGGACAAGGCCGCCCGTGGCTGATCCGCCCGCTGCGCGGGAGCCGGGATCGCCGAAGCCGGGATATTGCGCATAAGCAGATATCCCTAACCCCGTGCAGGCCAGGATAAATAAAAACAATGTGTAAAAATTCAAAATATGCGGACGCAATTTCATGGTGAGCTCAAATGAATGCGGGACGGAAAATGCGCCCCGACACTTTTACTATACCATAAATTCTGACTGTGACACCCCCGAAAGATGGCGTTTTTGAACTTTCTCACAGGGAAGACGGTTTTTTTACAGGGTATCTTTGTATTGTCAGGCCCTGCGCAGCCCCTATCAAACTAAAGCCCGGGGTTCAGGGCATCGACCCCGATCGTTGAGGACGGCAAAGGCTCGGACGGCATCTGGCTGCCGGCTCCGGAGGGAGAGAGGTCGTAATAGCTGTTAACCCCGGTCTGCGCCGCCGAAATATTCTTGCTGCCTTCCGCCGTGTACACGATCACGCGCGGACGCAGGAGGAAGACGACCTCGGTATTTTCAACTGCAGCACTGCGGCTTGTGGGAATGAGAGGACCGGAGAACCCAGGACCAGATTCATTTACATCATCGTTTTCGCGCACCAGTCCGGCAATAAGCAAAGAGTCCCCAGGGCGAATACGGACCTGCGTTGCAACTTCACGCTCTGTGGTAATCGGAAGACCGAGACTAACCTCCGAAGCCGTACCTGCCCCCGATGTGAACGGCTCAATATCAATAACCTCCTGCAACTCAATCTCGATATTGGCATAAATTGTTGCACGGTCCCACGTGCTGGAAATTGTCATAGTAAATCCAGTATCAACTGAATCCACCTCGGTGGAGACGGCAACCTCACCATTATCAATCGTGCGCGTAAAGGAAGATACGTAATTTTGCGTGTCCGCCGCGCGCAGAGTGGCGGCAGACCCGGACAGAACCGTAATTTGCGGCTGAGAGATTGTTTTTACTGCACCGTAATTCGAAATAAATTCAAACACATCATTACCATCAAAAGACGTGCTGCCATTTAAGGTTGGCAAGCCGATGCTCACCGGGGTAAAGCCTCCCGGCACACCGCCGGGAATAGTGATGCCGGTTTCAAATTTACCAATCCGGTTGATCTGCTCCCAGTCAATACCAGTGGCGTTATCCGAATTCAGACCAACTTCCCAGATATAAACCTCGAACACAATGAGAGCTGTATTTGATCGCAGACGTTGAAAATACCTCTCGGCCAGCTTGGCTGTGCGGTTTGTGGCTTCGTAAATAATTGTGCGGGTACCAGGCTCCGTGATCGGATCAGACCCAATAATCGCCGCCAAACCGCCTGCCAGAGAATTCAGCAGGCCGGTATCCTGCCCCACTGGCGGAACAGTCACGGTAAAGGTTTGTGTATTTTTTATAACCAGAAGTCCCTCTTCATAGGAACAATATAAATCCGCCAGACTGCAGACGCGATCAACAACATTGTCCAGCGGCCCCTTTAAATTCGCCACTGTAATGGTCCGCGACAATCCTTCCTCGGTTTCAAACGCCAGCGGAATTTCGTAATCCGCCAAAATCAACTGCAACGCGCCTGCCAGCGTTTCGGAACGCAGTTCAAACGGACCGACAATCTCTTTTGGCAGACCCGCACCTGTATCGGCCTCGGGCACCAGAACATCACTGCCGAGTGGAAGATAAACAACGCTGTCCGGACGTTCGTTAATCGCCTCGGGCCTTGGCTCCGCCAATGCAGGGGCAGGAATATTGGCGTTGCGGGCGCCAGGCACAGTCGCATCAGCACACCCCAGCAAGAGAAGAGGCAAGGCCAGCACCCAACGTACTTTTGCAAATTTAGCCATAGAGAGGTGTAGATTTTTCATCCCTTTGCTCTCACTTTCAAAGCTCTTTCCACGGTTTTCAAAAGACGATCCTTCTGCACAGGCTTCATTAAAACAGCAGCAACACCCCACTTCGCCGCCTCGCTCAGCAAATCCGGGTTTTGATCACCCGTCACCAGGATCACGGGTGTCTTCATATCCAACCCACGAATAGAGCGGATAAATTCAAATCCATCTATCGGTTCCATCCGGACATCCACGATCGCCAAATTCACTTCATTCGTTATTGTGTCGATCGCCTGCTTGCCATCGGTGCACTCCAGAGTCTCATGGCCGTCACCTTGCAGAAACTTAACGATCTGCATGCGAACAAAATCGTTATCTTCCACCACCATGATTTTTTTGCTGTCGGACATGACACCCTTAAGTAAAGAAAAATGAACAGAACCGTGAAATCCCAATCTACAGGATAATACCTTACTGCAGATGAAAAAAATACAATGCGGCAATTTCCTCGGACTTATACACAATACATCTAAACAACACATCATGCCTGTTGTCTTTATTATGCCCTTTGCGCTTGGGCAGGAAACACTATAAATTATGCGAAAAAAAGGTTCAAACCATGCTTGAAATTTTAGTGATTTTGTTTGTAGCCGGTGCTTTTGCACTGCTGATCCTGCTCTGTGCAATCGACATGAAACACCGTTTATTGCCGAATAAATACGTTTTTCCGTTCGCGGGGCTGGGGGTACTTTTTCACCTGGGGACCGGCTTTCATTATCTCTCCGTTCAGGACATGGCGTTGGGCGCACTGGTCGGCGGCGGGATGCTGTTCGGCATTCGCGCGGTTGCCAATTATTTCTACAAGCAGGATACGCTGGGACTGGGGGATGTCAAACTCATGGCGGCGGCCGGGATATGGCTTGGGCCGTATTATATCCTGCCTGCGCTCACGATCGGGGCGCTGGCCGGACTGGCCCACGGCCTGCTAGCCGGGCTGTGGCAGGCCACGATCATGAAGCAGCCTGTTGAATTAAAAACATTTTCACTTCCGGCTGGACCTGGTTTTGTCATTGGGATAGGAGTAATCTCGGTTATTGTTTTTTCAGACCTGCGGGAGATTTTGTTTCCATGAAGACGGCACTTGGAGATATTCGCATTCTTGATCTGTCCCGCGTCCTGGCCGGACCGTTCTGTACACAGATGCTGGGCGATCTGGGCGCAGAGGTGATCAAGATTGAAAAACCGGGTGCGGGCGACGATACGCGTTATTGGGGGCCTCCTTTTGTGCAGGACCGGGATGGGAAGGATACGAGCGAAAGCGCCTATTACCTGTCTTGCAACCGCAATAAGAAATCCGTCGCAATCGATATTAAAACGCAAGAGGGGCAAGCCCTGATCCATCAGATGCTGGAACATTGCGATGTGCTGATTGAAAACTTCAAGGTTGGCGGGCTGGAGAAATTCGGCCTCAGCTATGACCAGATCAAAGACCAACACCCGCATATTATCTATTGCGCCATCACGGGCTTCGGCCAAAATGGCCCTATGGCGGAGGAGCCGGGCTATGATTTTCTGGCGCAGGGCATGGCGGGGCTTATGGCCTGCACCGGCGATGCGGATCAACCGCCGATGAAGGTCGGCGTGGCACTCAGCGATGTAATGACGGGCATGAACGCGGCCACGGGCATTCTGGCGGCACTGCATGCACGGCAGAAAACCGGAAAAGGCCAGATGATCGACCTGGCGCTGATCGATTGCACATTGGCGAGCCTGACCAATATCGCGCAATATTATCTCACCAGCGGCAGGATCGCGCCGCGACTGGGCAATGCACATAGCACGATTGTTCCCTATAACGCCTTTGAAGCGGCAGACGGGCATATTATCCTGGCCGTCGGCAACGATGCGCAATTCGTCCGGTTCTGCGCCTTTGCCAACCGCCCCGAATGGTCGCAGGATGAGCGTTTTTCCAGAAACAGCGAGCGGATTAAATATCGTGAGACGCTGGTCCCGCTGATTGCGGAGCTTATCAAAACCCATACCATGGAACACTGGATTAAGGGCTTGCAGAAAGCCGATGTGCCCTGCGGCCCGGTCAACACGATGGATAAGGTTTTTGACAATCCGCAGGTCCAGGCCCGGGAGATGAAAATCAGCATGGGTCATACCCTCTCCGGTCATGCGGTGGAGCTTGTCGGCAGCCCCCTGAAACTCTCGGAAACTCCGGTGCAATACAACTATGCGCCGCCGCATCTGGGGCAACACACAAAAGAAGTGCTTGAAAATCTTCTGGAATTATCGCCAGATAAGATTGAAAATCTGAAAGAAAAAGGGATTATTGGAGCTCCATGAAACATCTTCTCGGCATTGACGAGCTGAACAAAGACCAGATCGAAACCATTCTGGAGCGCACTGCTTTCTACGCCAAGGCGCTGGAGAACGGCAAGTGGGACCGTGAAACGCTGAAGAATAAAATTATCCTGAACCTGTTTTTCGAAGATTCAACTCGTACACTGACCTCCTTTGAAATTGCCGCAAAGCGCCTGGGCGCCGACGTTGTGAACTGGAACCCGCAAACCAGTTCGCTGAGCAAGGGCGAAAGCTTTCTGGATACGATTGATACCCTGAACGCCATGGGCGCGGACGCCTTCGTCATTCGCCACAGTGAGTTCGGCGCGCCGATCACAGTGGCCCAGCGCGCGACCTGCCCGGTCATCAATGGCGGTGACAGTTGGCGCGAACACCCGACGCAGGCCTTGCTCGACGCCTTCACGATATTACAGATCAAAGAGAGGCTGGATGGATTGAACGTCACCCTTATCGGCGATATCTCCCATAGCCGCGTGGCCTCCTCCAATCTTATCCTCCTGTCCAAAATGGGTGTAAAGCTGCGTGTGATTGCTCCGGAGATTCTGATGCCACAGAAACTCCCGGCAGAGGGCATAGAAAAATTCCACAGCCTGGCCAAGGGATTACCTGGCTCTGACATCGTTATGACCCTGCGCCTGCAAAAGGAACGTATGGACCGCGCGCTGATTTCCTCCGATGAATCCTATTTCAACGAATTCGGACTGACACGCGATATCCTTGATCAATATGCGCCGAAGGCCTTCGTGATGGATCCCGGCCCGTTGGTGCGCGGTGTTCAAATTTCCGACGACCTGGCCGAAGACCCTGAGCGCAGCCTGATCCTGCGCCAGGTTGAAAACGGAATTCCGACCCGCATGGCGGTACTGGATTTATTGGTGAACGGCGCATGATTAATTTTATCTTCCCTATAATCGGCTATCTTTGTGGCTCTATTCCGTTCGGCCTCCTCTTCTCCAAGCTTTTCGGCTATGGCGATATCCGTTCGATCGGCTCCGGAAATATCGGCGCAACCAATGTGCTGCGCACGGGAAACAAGGCACTGGCTGCGCTGACCCTGTTTTTTGATATGCTCAAAGGCGCCGCGCCTATCTGGCTTTCTTTTTCCTCTGGTGATATGTGGATCATTTTTGCCACTGCCCTGCTGGCCGTGCTAGGACATATGTATCCGGTCTGGCTGAAGTTCAAGGGCGGGAAAGGCGTTGCAACCACGCTGGGGGTGATGCTTGCCCTCCTGCCGCCATTGGGATTGGTCATGCTCGGTATATGGCTGGGCATGGCCGTGGCCTTCCGTATATCGTCCCTGGCGGCATTAAGTTCTTTCGCGATGGCACCCATTCTGGCCTGGCTGGTTTTCGGGGATATCAGGCTGGCGGCTCTAGGTGCCGTCATCGCCGCGCTTGTTTTCTGGAAGCATCAGGACAACATCCGGCGCCTTCTGAAAGGTGAAGAGCCGCGCATTGGGAGAAAAAAGAAAGAGAATAATGAAACCGGCGCATGAATATCTAACGGAGGTTTCCGAGGCGGAAAAAATCGCCTGGCTGACACTGAGCCGTACAGAAAATGTTGGCCCCATCACATTCTACCGGTTGGTGGACAGGTACGGATCCGCTAGCGCCGCGCTCAAAGCCCTTCCAGAGCTTGCCAAACGCGGCGGACGCGGCAAACCCCTGAAGGCCCCACATGGGCGCGATATCGAAAAGGAAATCAAAGCCCTACAAAATTATGGTGGCCGGATCATCACGGCGGCCTGCCCGGACTATCCGCTGGCGCTGGCGGCCTGCGACGATGCACCCCCGGTGCTAAGCGTGATCGGCAATACCGGACTTCTGAATGCGTCCTGCATCGCCATGGTCGGGGCGCGCAATGCCTCGCTCAACGGCAAAAAATTCGCTGAAAAACTGGCGCGGGATCTGGGGGAGCGCGGCCAGGTCGTTGTCTCCGGGCTTGCCCGCGGAATTGACACGGCGGCGCATACAGGCGCGCTCGGCACAGGAACGATTGCCGTGGTGGCGGGCGGTATTGATGTCGTTTATCCCGAAGAAAATCAAAAACTCTATGATGCGATTTGCGAAAGCGGGCTTGTAATTGCCGAAAGCCCGTTCGGCCAGAAGCCCTTCGCCCAGAGCTTTCCCAAACGCAACCGCATTGTCTCCGGCCTATCCAAAGCCGTGATCGTGGTTGAGGCCACCATGCGCTCCGGCTCTCTGATTACCGCAAGGCTAGCGGGGGAACAAGGGCGCGATGTGATGGCCGTACCGGGCCATCCGGCCGATCCGCGCGCGCAAGGACCGAACCATCTCCTGCGCGAAGGGGCAACACTAATCCGCAACTCGGATGACATTCTGGAAACGATTATGAACTTTTCCGGCACCTCGATGCGTGAGCCGGACTGGCCCGAACAGGTCTTCACAGGCCCCTTGCTCACCAACGAAGAACCGCCGGAAAATGCGCAGGGAGATATTCTCACCCATCTCTCCTTTACGCCTATAGGTGTTGACGAATTGGTCCGAAACTGTCATTTGAGTATTCCAGTGGTGCAAACAATTTTGCTGGAACTGGAATTGGCAGGACGCATAAAACGCCATCCCGGCAACCGTGTGAGCCTGCTGCAGGAATAACGAACACCAGGGTTTTTTGAGTTTTGAGCAACAATCTCGTCATCGTCGAATCGCCGGCTAAGGCAAAAACGATCAACAAATATCTGGGCAAGGACTATGAGGTTCTGGCCTCGTTCGGCCACGTGCGCGATTTGGTGAACAAGGACGGCTCGGTTCTTCCGGATGAAGATTTCGCAATGAAATGGGAGCTGGGCGATCGCGCAGAGAAAAATGTCAGCGCGATTAAAAAGGCCGTGAAGAATGCCAAGACCATCTATCTTGCCCCTGACCCCGACCGCGAAGGAGAGGCCATTGCCTGGCATGTGCAAGAAATTTTGCAAGATGATGGATTGCTGGCGGGGAAAGATGTCCGCCGCGTTACTTTTAATGAAATCACAAAGGCCGCAGTTCAAAAAGCATTTGAAAATACGCGCGGGCTGGATCAACCCTTAATCGAGGCCTATCTCGCACGCCGGGCGCTGGATTACCTTGTGGGCTTTAACCTCTCCCCTGTTCTCTGGCGCAAACTGCCCGGATCGCGCTCTGCCGGACGGGTGCAATCTGTTGCGCTGCGCTTGATTTGTGAGCGCGAGACAGAGATTGAACTGTTCCGCGCACAGGAATACTGGTCGATTGAAACCAAGCTGCACACCGCGGACGGCGTTCCTTTCACCGCGCGGCTGACGCATCTGGCCGGCAACAAACTTAGTAAGATGGATATCGGCAGCGAGGATGAAGCCACCAAAGCCGTCCAGCGGATTGAGAACAAAAACCTCTCCATCCAGAAAATTGAAAAGAAACAGGTCCGCCGTAATCCCTACGCGCCGTTCATTACCTCATCGCTACAGATGGAAGCCTCGCGCAAATTGGGAATGTCCGCATCCAATACCATGCGCAACGCCCAACGACTGTATGAAGGCATGGATATCGGCGGGGAAACAGTTGGTCTGATTACCTATATGAGAACCGACGGCACAACATTATCCGAAGATGCCGTCGCACAGTGCCGCAGCCAGATCACAAAAGATTTTGGTGATAAATACCTGCCCGACTCACCGCGCCTGTTTAAATCCAAAGCTAAGAACGCGCAGGAAGCACACGAAGCGATCCGCCCAACGGATCTTTCCCGCACGCCGGACTCTCTCAGGGGCAAGCTCGATAACGACCAATGGCGGCTTTATGATTTGATCTGGAAGCGCACTATGGCCTCACAGATGGAAAACGCCATCCTCGATCAGGTCAGCGTCGATATCAGCGACGGCACCGATGATGTGATCCTGCGCGCCAATGGCTCGGTCATCGCCTTTGATGGATTCCTGAAACTCTATATAGAGGACAAGGACGATGATGATGAAAATGGTGATGATGAAAATGATAAAGACCGCCTCCTGCCGCCGATGAATGAGGGCGAGAAAACCAAGCTGGTCGATGTCAAACCGTCGCAACACTTCACCCAGCCGCCGCCGCGCTATTCCGAAGCCTCTCTGGTGAAAAAGCTTGAGGAGCTGGGCATTGGCCGTCCCTCAACTTATGCCTCCATCATGCAGGTCTTGCGCGATCGCAACTATGTGATCATGGACCGCAAGCGCTTCATTCCCGAAGATCGCGGGCGCGTGGTCACGACGTTTCTGGAGAAATTCTTCGCCAAATATGTCGATTACGATTTCACCGCCAATCTGGAGGAAGAGCTTGATGCAATTGCCTCCGGCCATGTGATGTGGAAAGAGGCGCTGCGCCAGTTCTGGATCGATTTCAAGGCCGCCGTGGATGGCGCGAAAGACCTTACGATTACGCAGGTGATCGATCATCTGGATGAGGAGCTGGGACCGCATTTCTTTGCCGTAACCGAGGACAACCCAAAGCCGCGTGAATGTAAGGCCTGCCTCGCCGACAAGCGGGAGGGCGGACGGCTGGGCCTGAAGCTTGGCAAGTTCGGCGCGTTTATCGGCTGCTCAAATTACCCAGAGTGTAAATTCACCCGCCCGCTGGAGATCCAGGCCGAGGGCGAAGGCAGTGAAAGTGGCGAGTATGCTGCGCTGGCCAACCAGCCGAAGGAGCTGGGCAGCGATCCCGGCACCGGGCGAATGGTTACATTAAGGCGTGGCCCCTATGGCCCCTATGTGCAGATTGACCCGGCCCCGAATGAGGTGGTTGATCTCGCCCCGTATGAGAAAGAAATGGCCGAATGGGAAATCGCCAAAAAGAAAGCCAAAGAGGCCGGCAAGAAAGCGCCGAAGAAACCCAAGAAGCCGACCGCGCCCAAGCCAAAACGCCAAGGCCTTCCGGCCGGAACGCGGGTGGAGGATGTGACGCTCGATAAAGCCTTGGAGCTGCTCGCCCTGCCGCGTGATGTCGGTATCCACCCGGAAACGGGCAAGATGATCCAGGCCGGAATCGGCCGCTTTGGCCCGTTCCTGAAGCATGACAATGTCTTCACCTCCATCCCGAAAGACGAAGACCTGATGACCATCGGCATGAACCGCGCCGTGGACGTGATCGCCGAAGGCGTCATCAAACGCGCCGCCCGCGAAGAGGCAAAGGCCGCAAAAGCCGCCGGCAAAGCCCCGGCAGAGGGTAAAAAGAAAAAGTCCGCTGGGAAGAAAAAGAAAAAATCGACGACGAAGAAAAAGAGCGCCTAGCGCATGAACAAATCCGACATTCTCGACCTGATCCGCTCTTCCCCCTCTCCCGTGACCAAACGTGATATCGCCAAAGCCTTCCGCGTTAAGGGCGGGGAGCCGCGCATCGCCTTAAAGCGTATCCTGAAGGAGCTGGAGGGCGACGGCATCGTGACCAAACATGCCGGCGGCGGGTATTCGGTGCCGGACGGGCTGCCTGCAGTCTGCGTGGTTGAGGTCAATGATATAGACATTGACGGCGATGTCTTTGCCCGGCCGGTTGAATGGGACGCAGAACATCAGGGCGAACCGCCGCGCATCGAAATCATGCCCGATAAAAAGGGCCATCCCGCTCTTAAAACCGGGGACCGCGCACTGGCCCGCCTGACCCCCATTGATGATAAAACCTATGAAGGCCATGTGATCAAGCGTATTGATACGGATATGGGGCGCGTGATGGGCCTGCTGCGCCTGACCAAAGGCGGCGGCATTCTGGAGCCTGCGGATAAAAAGGCAAAATATGATTTCGAAGTTCCGCAGAATGATATGGGCGGCGCCAAAGACGGAGACCTGGTGGTGGCGGAGATCCAGCCCTCCCGCGGGTTAAAGCGCAAGAAGGTGCGAATCATCGAGGTGATCGGGCAACGCGATGACCCCAAAGCCATCAGTATCATCAGCCTGCATGAGGCTGGCTTGCACGAGGCGTTCCCCGCCAAGGTGATTGAGGCCACAAAGGACCTGAGCGTCCCGTCCACCAAGGAGCGCGAAGATTTGCGCGATATCCCGCTGATCACAATCGACGGCGCGGATGCACGCGACTTTGACGATGCGGTCTACGCCAAGCCTATGGATGACGGCGGGTTTCATATCATTGTTGCCATCGCCGATGTCGCCTATTACGTGCGGCCGCACTCACCGCTGGATATTGAGGCTCAACGCCGGGGCAATTCCACCTATTTCCCGGACCGGGTGGTGCCGATGTTGCCCGAGGCTTTGTCGAACGATTTGTGCTCCCTGCGCCCGAATGAAAACCGCGCCTGCCTGGCCGCGCATTTGTGGATCGATAAGGACGGAAACCTGAAAAGACACAAATTTGTCCGCGGCCTGATGAAATCTCACGCCCGCACAATTTACGAGCAGATCCAGCATTTGCACGATCACGGTCCCCGCCCAGCCACGCCCGAAGATGTGGCCCTGCAAAAAATTATCAAGCCGCTTTACGATGCCTATGCAGTTCTCGATGCCGCCCGGCAAAAACGCGGAGCGCTGGATCTGGACCTGCCCGAACGGCAAATCCTGATCGATAAAAACGGCAATATGACCGGCGTGAAAAAGCGCGAGCGTCTGGATTCACACAAAATGATCGAGGAATTTATGATCCTGGCGAATGTCGCTGCGGCGCAGGCGATTGAAGCCAGAGGCGATCACAAGAGCCTCCCCTGCGTCTACCGCATTCACGACCGCCCGTCTCTGGACAAGCTCGAAAGCGCGCGCGAATTTATCGACAGCTTCGGCCTGTCCCTGCCCAAAGGACAGGTGGTCAAACCCGCACAGATAAACCATGTCCTGCGCAAAGCCGCCGATATGGATTACAGCCACCTGATCTCCACCGTGATCCTGCGCACACAGTCCCAGGCCGTGTACAGCCGCGACAATATCGGGCATTTCGGGCTGGCGCTCAGTAAATACGCGCACTTCACCTCCCCCATCCGGCGTTATGCCGATCTTTTGGTTCACCGCGCATTGATCAAAGGTTACAAACTCGGCCCCGGCGGCATGGATGACACCGAAATCGCGCGCATCCAGGAAATCTGCGAGCATATTTCCGGCACGGAGCGTACATCCATGGAGGCCGAGCGCAACGCCGTTGACCGTTTCACAGCCGCTTATCTGAGCGATAAAATCGGCGCGGAATTTAGTGCCAAAATCACCGGAGTTACACGGTTTGGCCTGTTTGCCGAGCTGGATGAGAGCGGCGCGGACGGCATTATCCCGATGCGTTCCATCACCAATGATTTCTACGTCCATGATGAAAAGCAGCATGCGCTGATCGGCAAGCGCCATGGCCGCGTTTTCCGCCTGGGGGCCAGAATTACCGTGCGTCTGAAGGAAGCCGACGGCCTCACCGGCTCCACCGTGTTGGAGCTGACCGGAGAAAGTCTGGAAGGGGCCGATATTCCGGGCATGGAACTCAGCAAAAAAGCCATACAGGCCAGCCG
>CAYGSN010000020.1:0-34493 GCA_964352675.1 uncultured Pseudobdellovibrionaceae bacterium | reverse complement strand
TTGGCTGTCACTGTATTTCGTTCTCATCCATCTATCACGTCGATATCTACGGCAACGATATTTCCAGCACTGGCGGTCACGGTATTGACGTGGCGTATTCCGATTTCGTGAATATCGGCTGGAACGAAATTGCGGGCGCGCTGGGTGACGGTATTCACGTCTTTGGCGGCTCATGGGCTGATATTTTCGGCAACCAGATTTTCGCTACGCTGGGTGATGCGATTGATGTCGCTTATAACTTCGGCGTTGATATCTGGGGCAACACCATGGCCTTTATCGGCGGCAACGGTATCGAAGTTACGCATAGCGATTATGCCGATATCTGGAATAACGCGATGAGCTTTATCGCCGGGCACGGTATTTATCTGGGTTACAGCGACCATGCAGATATCACCGGTAACAGCATATATCTGACCGGTGGGCACGGTATTGCGGCTTACAACTCCGATTATCTTGATATTGCCTGGAACGGAATTCACCAGGCCGGTCAGGACGGTATTAACGTTCATGGCGGGTCATGGGCCGATATCTACGGCAATGAGATCTTCGGCGCAGGTTATGACGGTATCGATGTGGACGGCAATTACGGGCTGGATATTTTCGGCAACCTGATTTCCGGTTCCGGGGATAACGGCATCGAAGTTTCCGGCAGCTATGACGCTTATATCGGCTGGAACACGATCAATTATTCCGGCAATAACGGAATTCGCCTGACGAACAGCGCGTTTGCCGATATCCGCAATAATACGGTCTTCTTCTCCGGCGGTAACGGCATTTATGCCAGCGGCTCCAACTATATTGACGTTGTCGGCAACCATGTTCATGGCGCCGGCGGCGACGGGATCAAGGTCGGGAATGCTTATGGTGTAAATATTTCCAGCAACAACGTGCATTACACATCTGGTGACGGGATCCACGTTTACAACGCGGGCAATATCACGATTGGCAGCAACGATATTCATGACACGCTCGGTCACGGTATTTTTGCCGAGCATGTTGGAACAATTGAAATTCTCGGAAACACGCTTGATACGATCAGCAAACACGGTGTCTTTGTTTGGGATTTCCTGAATGCCTTAATCGGTAATAATACCATCACCAATATTGGATGGGACGGTATTAAAGCCGCCTGGGGCCAGATGGTTGATATCAGCGGCAACACCATTGCAAATACAGGTGATGACGGTATTGAAACACATAATGTCGATAATCAAATCATCAGTTTCAACACCATTACAGATGCAACCAATAACGGCGTTTACGTCTCAGGTGGATATAATGGTTTCATTGATTTCTTTGGAAACAATATTACCTTTACCACCGATACGGCCAACAACCAGATTGGTCTGCATGTGGAAAGCGGCACGGTGGATCTGACTGGTGATACCAACTTCTTCACCGGCGGCAATATCGGTATGCGTTTTGCCGGATATGATTTCGGCGGCGGCGTGTTTGCCCAGATCAGACTTGTTGATGATACCCTGGGGACTTCGACCTTCACTGGCCAGGATGACTTCTATGTTCAATTGGCCAACGGCGCTCTGTTTGATCCGGATCAGCCAACGATCATCGATGGACGCTTCGCGACATTTGACGGGATTACCCCGATTACAGACTTCCCGCTGGATGAAAACGGTAACCCGATTATTCCGCTGGATATCCTGAACTTGATTGAAAGCAAGTTGTTTGACTTTGATGATCTGACGTCGATTGGACAGATTTTTGTCGGGATCGCATTGTCGCTGGATAACATCGAAGATTTCTTCCGTGAGTTTGAAGATTTCAGAGCGGCGACAGACGGTCTGAGAGTGACACTCACAGGACTGCCTCTGACGGATCTGGGTACTGCCAGCTTGGCGCGTCTTTCTCCGGCGGCCGGTCGTACAACAGCGCAGCAGGTTGCGGGCATTGAACCGGCAGCCGGCGAAGGTGCTCAGCAGGGTCAGGGTCCTGAAGATATTGAGCCATCTGCTGGTGGAGAAGAGACAGCATGCTGGAGTGATGTGGTAAGTGCCGCAGGGTCTGGCCGCGTAGCCAGCTATGACTTCGGTGGTACCTTTGAGGAAAGTCTTTCTGACGCCGTAAGTTGTGGTACACAAGCACTCTAGATTGAAAAATTCCTAGGATGGTAAAAACCCCTGGTTCTTAAAAATAGAGCCGGGGGTTTCTCTTTATACTTTGCCTATTCTATGCAAAATTCTATGGCAAATTTCACACAAAAACAGGGCAATAGAAAAACAAGGGGTTGCGATTATTGTGCATTCTGGCAAAATGGCGCGGTTAAACATTTTAAATGTTAGAGATTTTATATGTATTTTGACGATCAATGGAACGCTGTTCAGGGTGAGGAACTCTCCGGATTTTTAGAGCAAATCAACCCGATTGATGGCAAGTATCAGGTTTCCGCTGCGACGACCCAGGTCCATTGGCGTCGTTTGCCATTCTACGATGCTGTGGTCTTGATCCGCGTTAAAGATCCAAACTGGGTGGAAAAGAATCTCAACATCTATTACCTGACCGACCAGGGCAATCTGTTCCGCCTGAACGGGACATCGCCGCCGATTCACGAGGTGAATGCCAAGGCACCGATCAAGGTCACGGAAGAAAACGTGCTCGAATATCTACGATTCTTTTGCTTCTTCGTGCGTGGGGAAGAGGGACCGTTTTATATTTCTGAATCTATGGATGACCCGAATATGCCAAAAGAAATGGACGATACGACCCGTTCCGTTATTGAGGGTACGATCCGTCCAGCGTCCTATGAGGGCAAGAACGAGCAGGGACATTTGCTCTGCGATGCGGTGGTATTCTATTCCAATGCTCTGTTCATCGCGAATTTTGCGGTGCAGCCCTCCGGCATGATTGAAATGCTGGATGATGAGCCAATTGCCGCGGACTTGCCGACAAAGGTTGATTGCCCGGTTTCTTAAGAGCTGGTCATTCCCCGATTCTCAAGCTTTGCTTTTTTTGGTACCCTTACATATTGGGGCGCTGCTCCTGATTCTTTTCCTGCCTTCCGGGGTTTTTCAAATTTGCGAGAGCCATGTCACGATTTGCCGTGCTTGCCTTTGTTGTCCTTGCGATGGTTTTGGCCGTATTTGGCCAAAACCTGCAGGCCAATGCGCAAATTGCTGCTCGGCCATACAGACCTGTAATGAAGCCCTATGCGCCCAGCCGTGTGTTCTATTCGCTCTATATGGGGCTGAATATCCCGAAAGACATGGATTTCAGCGAAAGCCGGAGCGGCCAGCGCGGATCTGTGCGGCTTGAAAGCGGCGGAAACTTTGCCGGAGCGCTGGGGTTCCGTTTCTCACGGCATTTGAGGATGGAAGCGGAGTTAGGATATTCCGAGGCAAATTTTAACCGCATAAAATTCAGTGGCGGTGCAGGTGATTTTGATCTGGGTGGGGAACTGGTGCGCTGGACCGGGCTTTTGTCGCTATATTACGATGCGCCGGTAGACTGGAAAATCAGGCCCTTTATCGGTGCCGGAGCCGGTTTTGCCTATCATGAGGGGGATTTGAACGATCGCTCCGGACTTACCGGTTTCAGCGTGGATGACAGCGACAGAAGCTTTATCTGGCAGCTCAGCGGGGGGTTGCGTTATGATATCGGGCCGGGCGTGGGCCTATCGGCCGGATACCGCTATCTCAACGGCCAAGACCTTGGTTTTGAGGGATATAATATAGATTACGGCAGCCACGAATTCAGGGTCGGGTTGGATTACGATATCCCCGTTAAAAAACCTAAGCTCCTGAAATGATTAGCAATTAATGCGCAGTATTAGGCGCTCAGGCGCTTACGGCCTTTGGCGCGGCGGCGAGCCAGAATCTGGCGGCCCTGCTTGGTTGCCATGCGCGCACGGAAACCATGGCGGCGGGCGCGAACCAGTCTGCTGGGCTGAAATGTACGTTTGGTAGACATCTTTATAACCTCAAATTCTCAATTGAAGGGGCTTTATAGCCTTAATTAAGCGGCGTTGTCAACGAATTAAACGTATTATTCGCGCCTATTCGCCCATGGCGCGGCGCATAAAAAATTGTTTGGCGGGGGCAAGTCGGGAAACGGCGCTTAAACCCAGACGGCGCAAGGCTCTCACAGGAGGGATTTTATTCGAAAACAGGCGTACAAGTCCGTCTGTGACGGCCACCATGCTCATATTATCAAACCTCCGCGCGCGTTGATAAGCTTCCAGAATATCCTGCGCGCCGCAATCCTGCGCGCCGGCCAGCAAATCTGCCAAAGCCTTCACATCCCGAAATCCAAGATTGAGGCCCTGCCCTGCAATCGGATGAATGCCATGCGCCGCATCGGCAATAAGGGCCATGCGCGGGCCGATATAGTTCGAGGCATGAGACAGGGTGAGCGGATAGGCCGCGCGCGGACCGGCCAGCCTCACCGCGCCATATTCGGGAGGGAACCGGGCAGCCAGGGCGGTTTCAAATTCCTTATCGCTAAAATGCATCAAGGACTCGCTGTCCGGACCATGTTCGGTGAAAACAACGGAAGAGCGGTGTACGACGTTTTCGTCATCCTGCATCGGCAAAACTGCAAACGGTCCTTCGGGCCAGAAATGCTCTACGGCCTTGTTATGGTGCGGGTTTTCGTGGGAAACCGTGCAGATTACCGCGCGTTGCCTGTAATCCTTGCGGCGTGTGCGTAGATAGCCTTGTGCCTGCATCCAGCTCCGCGTAAAGGACCCGCGCCCATCCGCGCCGATAATCAGATTTGCACCAATTTTGTCTTCCCTACCCATTCTATTATATCTCACATAATTTAAATCAGGGGAGGGGAGGATGTCGTTCACTTGCGCTTCAGGGATGTGAGTGACAGATTTAAGAGTCTGTAGTTGATCCATCATCGCCTGACGCAAATCGGAGTTCAGAACAATCCAGCCAAATGCCTTGTCCTCTACTTCGCCGCTCAGAAAATTCAGCAATAAAGGTGACGCCCCATCTAAAATGCGGATATCCTCAATCGGGCATTTTTTATTCTCCAGATTCTGCCAAATTCCCGCGTCTTCCAGGATTTTAGAAGATCCATAGGAAATCGCGGTGGTGCGCAAATCTCCGCCTATTTGTTTGGCCGGATCGGCCTGATCTATGCAGGCGGTCTTAATCTTATGCCGTCCCAGCAGGCACGCCATGGTTAGCCCGGCCAGCCCGCCGCCGATAATTGCTACATCGTAATTATGCGCTTTTTGTACCATACCTTTTGTTTAGGCTTTCTGGGCGGAAGAATAAAGCGTGATTTTTACCGGACAAGGCTTTATTTTAAGCACATGCATACAGGAAAAGACCAGCTGCAAAGGCTTAAGCCGATCAAAAAACGCTCTGAATTTGTGGCAATGAACCAAAAGGCGCGCAAATGGGTGTCGCACGGCCTGGTGATTCAGGTCATGCAAAACGGGCTGGATGAAATGCGCGTGGGTTATACGGTGACCAAGAAAACCGAAAAATCGGCCGTGAAGCGCAACCGTATTAAACGACGCTTGCGGGCGGTTGCTGCGGATGTTTTGAGCATATATGGGCAGGACGGCTATGATTACGTGCTTATCGGGCGTAACCAAACAGCAATCCGGCCGTATGATCAACTTGTTGCGGATTTAAAATGGTGTCTGGGTAAGATGAAAATGTTAAAAAATGGTGCGCCATGAAAGCGATTTTCAAAGCCTTTATTCTGTTTTACAAAAATGTGATCTCACCTGTTCTTCCAAAAACATGCCGGTTTCAGCCGACCTGTTCGACCTATGCTCTGGAAGCGATCGAAGCGCATGGTGTGCTGAAAGGTGTTTGGCTGGCGGCAAAGCGCATCAGTAAATGCCACCCACTCTATAAAGGCCGGATTTTTGATCCTGTCCCGCCTGTACACCGCAAAGAGACGGGCGATTGACCCATCATGATTGATCCATAGAGTGTGATGGGCTATAAACCCTAAAACCTGTTTTCAAGAGAGAGTGATGTTTACAAATAATAACGGACCCATGCATGCGCAGGACAAGCGCAATTTATTTATTTTTATAGCGCTCGCCGGGCTTTTATACCTGTCTTATGATGCTTTTGTTCTCAAGCCGCAAATGGCGCAGATGCGCGCCCAACAACAGGCTGTGGCCAAGCAGCAGACCAGTATAGACGGGCCGGAGGTTAAGCAGCAAGCGCAGGTTCAGGAATTTGTTAGCCGCGAGGAAGCCCTGTCCGCGGATACTGCGCGTATTACAATTGAAAATGCAGAGCTGCACGGATCCTTGTCCCTGCGGGGCGGCATTATCGATGATATGGCGCTGAAGCAGTATTACGAAACTCTTGAAGCCAAGGAAAATGTTGTGTTGCTGGCTCCGAAGGGGACGGAACATGCGCGCTATTTCAATTTCGGCTGGGTGGCTGGGGATAAAAATATTGCCGTTCCGGATGAAAACTCACGCTGGTCTGTGCACGGCAATAACCGTCTTGCGCCGGGAAAGGCGGTGACTTTGGTCTGGAGCAATGGTCAGGGTTTGAGCTTTGAGAAGCGCTTTGAAATTGACGAGAGCTTTGTGATCACCGTTAATCAGGGCGTGGTTAACAATTCTGGCAATTCTGTGACCTTGTATCCGTATGGGTTGGTGTCCCAAACCGGGACGGTTTTATCGCGCAGCCAGTCTTGGCTGCAGCATGAGGGTCCGATTGGCTATATCGGCGAAGAATTGCACGAAGTTGGCTATAAGGATTTACGCAAGGACGGGGCGCAGGACTATGCGGCATCGGATGGCTGGATCGGCATAACAGATAAATACTGGCTGACCGGGGTGATTCCTGCGCAGGGTGTTCAGACAAAATTCCGTTTTTCCCATTCCAGTGCGGCTTCTGTAAAAAACGAAGAGGGTAAGCTGGGAGAGGTCCATCGTTATCAAACCGATTTTACGGGTGCGGCATTAAGCGTTGCGCCGGGGCAGGCTGTGGATGTTACCAATCATATTTTCGTTGGCGCAAAAAGAGTGTTGCAGCTGGAAGAATACGAGGAGCAGCTCTCGATTCCGCATTTCAATCTGGCGGTAAATTTTGGCTGGTTCTGGTTTTTGAGCAAGCCGTTTTTCTATGCGTTGCATTATCTTGGGCAGCTTACCGGGAATTTCGGTGTGGCAATTATTATGCTGACAGTTCTCATACGCTCGGCAGTGTTCCCCCTGACCAATGCGTCCTATAAGTCTTTTGCCAAGATGAAAAAAGTGACGCCGCAGGTCAGTGAGATCCGCAGCAAATACGGCGACGATAAGCAAAAACTGCAGCAGGAACTGGTTAAAATGTATGAACGCGAGGGCGTGAACCCGATGGCGGGATGTTTGCCCATGCTGTTGCAGATTCCGATTTTCTTTGCGTTATATAAAGTTTTGTTTGTCACCATTGAAATGCGTCATGCGCCGTTTTTCGGATGGATCCAGGATCTCTCCGCGCCCGATCCAACAAGTGTGTTTAACCTGTTTGGCCTGATTGACTGGACACCGCCGTCATTCTTGCATATCGGGGTTTGGCCCTGTCTGATGCTTGTGATGATGGTGATGCAGCGCAAGCTCAATCCGCCTCCGCAGGATCCGATTCAGCGGGATATGGCGAACTACTTCCCATTTATCATGGCTTTTATGATGTCTAAATTTGCCGCCGGTCTAGTGATTTACTGGACATTCAGCGCGTTTATATCTGTGTTGCAGCAGATGATTATCATGCGTTCCATGAATGTGCCGATTTATATTTTCGGGCAATACCCCGATGAGAAGAAGCTGAACAAACAAATTGCCGAAGGCCCATCTGTTCATCCGGAGCTGGAGATGCTGGAAGACGATGTAGAGGATGCTTTGTTTGGAGATGAGAAATCTTCTGCTCAAAAAGAAATAAAGCCGCCCAAGCCTAAACGCAGCAAAAAGAAGAAGTAGAACCTCGTGTTTTTTAACCAATGTGATTTCGTACTGAGCGTGGCAGCGCTGGAGCAGTTGCCCCTTGCGGACAGGCCGGAGATTGCCTTTGCCGGGCGCTCGAATGTCGGAAAATCATCATTGGTCAACGCTATGACCGGGCGCAACACGTTGGCCCGCACATCCAACACACCCGGACGAACGCAGCAACTGAATTATTTCGATGTCGGCGGGTTGATGTATCTGGTGGATATGCCGGGATATGGATATGCGAAAGTGTCCAAATCTCTGGTAAAGTCCTGGACGGCCCTGATGAAAGACTATCTGCGCGGGCGTCCGACATTGCGCTGTGTCTTCATCCTTGTGGATTCACGCCACGGCCTGAAGGACAGCGATGTTGAGATGATGACTCTATTGGATGAGGCAGCGGTGTCTTACCGGATTATCTGGACCAAAGTCGATAAGATCCACGAAACACAATTGCTGCAGCTTAAAGAGAAAACATTGCAGCAGATTAAAAAGCACGGTGCAGCATTCCCTGATATCCTGGCGACAAGTTCCGTGAAAGGCACCGGCATTGAAGAGCTGCGCGTTATTGCTGAAAGCTACGCCGTCTAATTGTTCACCACGATGCTGTAGAAGCTGTAAAAGTTCGTTGAGGAATCCTGTACGCAAAGAGACAGAAATTCATCACAGGCCGCACAGGCGGTTCCCGTATCCAGCGCTGCGTTTGCACCCCCGCTATAAAAACGGTCATCTATCAGAGAAAGCCTGAGGGCGGCGTCAAAAACGGGAATGGTTGAGCTGCCGGTTATTTTTTTGTTGATGTTGGCGCAGACCTGCCTGGAAATCTGATGGGCCGTCAAAATGACGTCGTTATTGGTGCTGCGGCTCCATTCAACATCGTTGAAACTTCCGAGGTACCACCCGGCCGGCGGGTTTGTGTTGTCCTGATCAATAACTTCAACCGGCAGAACACCGGGGTTCAGGCCACCCCCTTCCGGGTGATAGATTTTGTGGATATAGGGAGGGTCGTTAAATGTGGCGTCTTCGTTCGGCAGCATAAAATCCATTTCATCGACATCCGTGCCGGTGAACATCATCTGATCAAGAACGCTTTTGACCTGCCCGGCATAGCTGATGAGCTGGGTGGCGTAGAGTTCTGCACGTTCTGCGGGCATGGATCCGGCTTCACTGGTGTCGCTCTGCCGGGAAAGCGCGAAATTCAGGGCCGCAAACAGCGCTATGGCGATTAGCACATAGATTAGAGCGTTGCCGGATTCTGTTTGTGTTTTGGTTGTCATAGGGTTTAAGCTATCAAACATTATGATGAGTGTAATCATTTATATTATTGCAGGAATGATTTTTGGCGCAGCCTTGGGGGCCCTGTGTATGTTTTTTTATATGCAGCGCCGTGGTGGAGAGCTGCATTCCCAGATGCAGGATCGCTTTAAACTCACCGCACAGGAAGCTGTACAGCAGGCCCATGAATCTTTCCTGAAGCTGGCGCAGGAACGGCTGGGCAATGCGCAGAAGGACGGCGCATATGAGCTGGAAAGGCGCCAGAAGGCCATTGAGGAGATGGTGAAGCCGGTGCATGAAAACCTTAAGGCGTTGAGCGGAGCGGTGGATCAGTCCAAAGGCATGTATCAGGCGCTGCACGAAGATCTAAAAAACCTAGGCAAAGAGACCTCAAAACTGGCAGGCGCCCTTCGTAATCCAGCGGCGCGCGGCAACTGGGGCGAAGGCATTCTGGTGCGTCTTTTGGAGAATTCCGGGCTGATCAAAAATGTTCATTATACGCTCCAGACCACATTGCAGGGGGAGGAAGGGCGTTTGCGCCCGGATGCGATTATCAATTTGCCGGAAAGTCTGCATATCGTGATTGATGCCAAGGCTCCGATCAATGATTTTATCCGCGACCTGGATGAAGATATGGATGAAGGCGGGTATAAAAACCTCCAGACCGGCCTGGCGCAGGCGGTGAAGGGTCATATCCAGCAGCTCAGCAAGCGCGCCTATTGGGAGCAGTTGAATTCCCCGGATTTTGTGGTGCTGTTTTTGCCGTCCGAACATCTTTTCAGCGCGGCGATTCAGGCCGATCCGTCATTGCTGGATTTGGCGGCGGACAAGAAGATCGTTCTGGCGTCTCCGATTTTGACCATGTCGTTGCTGCGTGTGGTGGGGATGAGCTGGCGGCAGATTGAGCTGGCTCAGAATGCGCAGGAGATTTCGGCGCAGGGCAGCGAGCTGTATAAGCGCCTTTTGACCTTTACCTCTCATATTGAAAAGGTTGGCAAAAACCTGCAAAATGCGATGAGCGGTTACGATGCAGCCATCGGTTCACTAGAGAAGTCCGTTCTGCCGGCGGCGCGCAAAATGAACGAGCTACAGGGCCATAGCGGCGATGCATTGCCATCGTTCGATGCCGTGGAGCGTCAGCCGCGCCTGCTTTCTCTCAGTGCGGAAGACGAAGAGCAGAAGAAGCGGGCTTAAGTTTTCTTAAAAAATCATTGTTAAGGGCTGATAACGGCTACGCGCGGATCGCAATCCGGCGGTGTTGGCGGTGTGTTCCCGCGGCGGGATAACGCAATAAGCCCGCAGGCTGCGGCAAAGCTGAGCACCATACCAACCGCAAAAACATCGCCGAAGGTTTCATCGCTTGCGACCTTTGCTTCAGGTTCGGGCACAGTATTCCGGATGGCGTTATTATAGGCCAGTTCCGCCATATTATGCGCGTGAAGCGCGCTGGCCGACGCTCCACCGATCATTACAGCCATGGCGGCAACACCAAAAAGACGACGAATCCCTGTATCTGTCATGTGCGAAATCTACGCCTTCTTTAGAACTATGTCAATGAAATTGGGGTTGGCGATGTTCTGTGTTATCTTGACCTTTATTGTAAAAGCCATTACCTCAGTTATCCATGAGTGACTTATTTGAAATCATTACTGTTCCAGCTGCTGTCTTAAAGGAGATTGCTCAACCCGTTAACGCAGTTGACGATGCGTTGCGCGTGCAAATGGATAAGATGCTGGAAACCATGTATGAAGCTCCTGGCATTGGGCTGGCTGCCAATCAGGTTGGCTTGCTGAACCGCGTTTTGGTGATGGATCTGGCCAGCCGGAAAGAGGGCGAGGAGCCCGCCCCGATTTGCATGGCGAACCCGGAGATTATATGGGCGTCTGAGGAGCCCAGCGTGATGGAGGAAGGGTGTCTGTCCATCCCGCAGCAATATGCAGAAGTGGAGCGCCCGGCCGAGGTGCGGGTTAAATATCTGGATTACAGCGGACAGGAGGCGGAGTTGCATGCGGCGGGCCTGTTGTCCCATTGTGTGCAGCATGAGATTGATCACCTGAACGGGGTTCTTTTCATCGATTACCTTTCCAGCCTCAAGCGCAACATGATTTTGAAAAAAGTTGATAAATTAAAGAAACAGATGGTGTTGTAATCTATGGCGGGGCTGAAAGTCGCTTTTATGGGAACACCAGATTTCGCGCTGGCGGCGCTCAAAGCGCTGGACGGCAGTGCGCATGAGATTACGGTTGTTTATTCCCAGCCGCCCCGGCCGAAAGGGCGCGGCCATCAGGTGCAAAAATCACCGGTGCATGATTATGCCGAAACGCTCGGTATTCCGGTTCTTACGCCTTTATCGCTCAAAGGAGCCGAAGCGCAGCAGGAATTTGCAGCCCATGGCGTGGATGTTGCTGCGGTGGCGGCTTATGGATTGCTTCTGCCCAAGGCAATTCTGGATGCGCCAACATATGGTTGCCTGAATATACATGCATCACTCCTGCCGCGTTGGCGCGGGGCATCGCCGATCCAACAGGCGATCTGGCAGGGTGATCCGGAAACCGGGATTACAGTTATGCAGATGGATGAGGGGCTGGATACTGGCGCGATGATTGCAAAAGAGACCGCGCCGATTACACCGCAGACCACAGCCGGAAGCTTGCATGATGCGCTGGCGGATATAGGCGGGCGCATGATTGTGAGTGTCCTTGATGAGATTGCGGATGCACAGGCGCGCTTGCCGTCGCAGGCGCAGGATGAGGCGCTCAAGACCTATGCGCCGCTGCTGAAAAAGGAGGATGGCCGGATTGACTGGAGCCTGACGGCCGAAGAGATCGACCGGCAGGTGCGGGCGCTTAATCCCTGGCCTGGGGTTTATACCGATAAGGATGGCCAGCGGTTTAAAATCCTGACAGCCGCTCCCGGCGCTGATCGCAAGGCGCAGGCTGGAGAGGTGATTTCTGCAGATGGTGATGTGGGATGCGGCGGCGATACGGTTCTTCGAATTCTAAAAATCCAACCTGCCGGGAAACAGGCGATGGGTTTTCGCGCCGCGGTGAATGGCGGCTATATAAAACCGGGCGACGTACTGGGATGAGTGCTTATTCCCTTAATCCTAACATGTCCGGCTTTATCGCCATATTTCTCTGGTCGATGACAGCGCTTTTCCTGGCTTTAAGCGGCCCTGTACCGCCTTTCCAGTTGTCGGCCATCAGCATGTTTATGGCCTCTGCTGTAATTTTTCTTGAGCAGATTATGATGCGTAAAAATATGAAGGAACGATGGGTGCGTCCGCCTGGCGATTATTTATTTGTTGCCGGGGGAATAGGCACGTATGTGTTTCTGTATTATTTCGCGTTAAAGACCGCGCCGGTTTTTGAGGCCAATATCATCAATTATCTCTGGCCGCTTTTGCTGGTCGGTGTGCTACATTTTCTGCAGCATGAAACTTTTAAACTCTACCAGTATCTGGGCTTTATCTGTGGTTTTGCGGGTTGCGCGCTATTGTTTGTGGGGCGGGCGGAACATGCCGTTTTTTCTCAATTCCAAATCGGGTATGCCGCCGCTTTTGTTGCTGCTTTTTCCTGGGCGCTTTATTCCGGCCTGGCAAAAACCAGAACATATCCGGTGGGGTTTATGGCGCCGGTTTTTCTGATTTTAGGAATATTGGCGCTCATTCCGCATTATCTTTTTGAAGAAACAATCTGGCCGCAAGGCTACATTCAATGGTTTGCTGTTGTGGGCCTGGGAATAACGCGCGTTGCCGTTCTGGCTTGGGATCACGGAATCAAACACGGTAATCGCGCTTTGCTGGCATCGTTGAGCTATCTCATTCCCATCCCCTCTTTTTTGTTTTTGTATCTCTTTGGTTTTGGTCCGTCCTCCCCTCATATTTTGTTGTCTGCCGTGATTGTGATATGTGGCATTATCATCGCCAACTGGCCTGAGATTTACAGGATGAAGCGGTATTTTGAGACATGATCCGTTATAAACTCACCATCGAATATCGCGGTAGCGACTATGCGGGATGGCAGCGCCAGCCGGACCACCCATCCATACAGCAAGCCGTGGAAGAGGCCATTCACGGATTTTGCCAGCAGGATGTAGGTCTTACTGTGGCCGGGCGGACAGATGCGGGTGTTCATGCCCTTGCGCAGGTCGCGCATGTCGATTTGGATTCGTTTTCAAAACCTATGAAGACATCAGAGATCACAAAGGCGATTAACGCGCATTTGCTGCCGCAGCCGATAAGCATTGTCCATACAGAAATTGTGGCCGATGATTTTCATGCTCGCTTCCAGGCAGTGAACAAACTCTATCGTTACCGCATCGTAAATCGCTATGCGTTTCTAGCACTGGATCAAGGATTTGCCTGGCAGTTCAAGCGCAGGCTGGACGCGGCGGCTATGCACAAGGCGGCTCAGCTTTTTGTCGGGCACCACGATTTCACAACCTTCCGAGCTTCGGAATGCCAGGCAAAATCCCCGGAACGTACGTTGGGCCGTCTGGATGTCGCGGCGCGTGAATACGATAGCCATGGCGGGCAGGAGATTATTATCGAAGCGGAGGGGCAATCTTTCCTCCATCATATGGTGCGAAATATGGTCGGGACGTTAACTCTGGTCGGCGAAGGGAAATGGGGCGTTGAAGACGTACGCACAGCGCTGGAAGCGCGCGATCGTGCGGCGGGAGGGCCGACGGCGCCGCCTGAAGGATTGTACCTGGTAAGAATCGATTATCCTGATTAGGATGAAGCCCGATATAGGCTATAGCGTTGGTACAGTAAGCCATATTTTAAAATTATGAAAATTAACTTGCATTCCTCCGCTTATTTTTGTATAAAAGGCGGAGATTTCTAAAAGGAGACGAATACATGCGAATCGTGGGAATTTGTTTAGCATTGGCTGTGTTTGCTCTGCCCGTAGTGGCGCAGGCGCAGAATTATGAAGCTTATCAAATGGTTTTTGACAAGGTGAGGGAGCTTAACCGTTCTAAGCCCTTGCAGAATCCTTCACTTGAAAGCGCCGAAGACATTTTCAACCGTAAAATTACCGACCGCAAAAACAAGGTGGTTGGTGAAGTGAATGACGTGACTGTGGATGCAGGTGGTGCAATTAAGACCCTCAATGCGAATTTAAAAAAACTGCAGCTTGGTGATTCGGTTTATTTGGGTTACGAGGATTTTTCAATTTCACCACGTTCGAACAGCTATGCGCTGGGCTACGATGATGCCCGTTTGAAAACGCTTTTCCCGTCTATGTTGGCGAATGTTGAGCCGGCGGCTGGTACGGAGGCTGATGGTCTGAGTACAAAAAACCTGATCGGCGCCAAAATAGAAGCGCGTGACGGCCGGAATATCGGCACCGTTAAAACCATTCTGTTTGATAATAAGGGTGAGCAGGCTAAGGCATTGTATGTGACGGCCCGCTATGGATTGATGGGCAGCCGTGAACTTGCCGTTCCCTTTGATATCGGCTCAATCCGCCATGTAGGTTCAAGCACGGAAATTGTTATCAGTAATGATGCTGCCGATGCCTTGCATGATTATGTAGAAAGTGGCGATTAATCTTAATCAGGCGACCTTGAAGTAAAGCTCTAAAATCCGTTCATAGATTTTTGTCAGGTCTTCCAGAACGGCCACTTCCGCATTTTCGTCGATCTTGTGAATGGTTTCATTCACCGGTCCGAACTCCACCACAGGGCAGTAATTCACAATAAACCGGGCATCGGAGGTGCCGCCGGTTGTGGTGAACATCGCGCTCTTGCCAGTAATATCGGTAACGGCCTGGCCGATGATTTCAGTCCATTGTCCGGGCTGCGTGATGAAGCTTTCGGCGTTGCTAAAAGTTTCCAATGCATACTCTGTGCTCACAGCATCGAGAATCTCACGAATTTTTATCTCCAGCGATTGCGCGTTCCAGTGATCGTTAAAACGCACATTGAATTTGGCTACCCCCTCACCCGGTATCACATTGGTGGCGGTGTTTCCGACATCGATTGTCGTGAGCTCAAGATTCGTGGGTTGGAAGAATTTTGAGCCTTCATCGAAGGCATAGGAAGATAGTGCATCAACCATTCTGGCAAGACGAGGCAGGGGATTATCGGCCTTTTGCGGATAGGCAACGTGACCTTGTTTTCCCTTGATGGTGAGAACGCCACCAAGCGATCCGCGTCGCCCGATCTTGATCTCTTGGCCCAAATGATCGGGGTTGGTTGGTTCTCCCACCAAGGCAACATCGGGAACGTGGTCATTGTCTTTCATCCATTCTAGAACTTTGACCGTACCGTTTATGGCATCGGCTTCTTCATCGCCGGTAATCAGCATGCTGATCGAGCCGCTTTTAGGCGCGCCATGTTTATCAAGATAAGCGGAAATTGCTGCGGTGAATGCTGCGACGGAACCTTTCATGTCCGAAGCCCCACGTCCATAAAGAATACCATCTTTGATGGTGGGATCGAACGGAGGGAATGTCCATTGATCAAGCGGTCCGGGCGGCACAACATCCGTATGTCCGCCATAGCAAATATGCGGGCCGCTATCACCGAGGCGCGCGAAAATATTTTCAATTTGCCCCTCGCCTTCACCAAAGGGTAGGCGGTAGACGGTGAATCCCATATCTTCCAGTGCGTCAGTTAGAATCTGGAGCGCCCCCTCATCCTTCGGAGTGACGGACGGACAGGAAATTAAGGCTTTGGAGAGCTCAATAACGTTCATTTTCTTAGGCATCTTCAGGGATTTTCAGGGTTGTCTTTGTTGATGTAAAGGGTAAAAAGAGGCGTACAGTAGTGCCTTTGCCTTGTTGGCTTTCCAACTCGACTGTACCACCATGCAGTGCGATGATGTTTTTGACTAGGGACAGTCCCAGCCCCGCCCCGCTTTTAGAGAGCCTGGCATGCTGGCCGCCGGCGCGGGCGCGCTCAAATGGCTCGAAAATGCGGACCTTATCCTCTTCGGAAATACCGATGCCCGTGTCTGTTACTGCAATTTCAATACCGTCTTTTTTGCGGGCTGCCGATAATGTAATCATCCCGCCGGACGGGGTAAAGGTAATCGCATTGCGGATTAGATTAATTACGGCCTGCTGTAAGCGCCGCTCATCAGCCGTTATGCGACCGACATTTTTTGGGCATTTGAGTTCAATCTGGATTTTTTCTTTCCATGACCACTCACTGACCAGCCCGTAAACATGCTGCAGCATATCAGGGATTTTTACCTCATCGCGCTGCAGATTCATATAACCCGCTTCCAGTGTCGAGAGATCGAGAATATCATTGATCAGGCTCAGTAAGCGCTCGCTGGCTTCTCCCATATCTGCAGTGTATTCTTTTTGGCGTTCATTCAGGGGGCCAAAATATTCCTGCTCCAGAATTTCATTAAATCCCATAATCGCGTTTAAAGGCGTTCGCAGCTGGTAAGATACATTCGCCAGGAAGTCCAGCTTGAGCTGTTCTGCGGCCTCCAGCGCAGCATTCTTTTCACGCAGTGCGTTTTCCACCCGCACGGAGTCGGTCACATCACTATAGGTAATAAGCACCCCGCCATCAGGAAGAGGAACGGTGGAAAAATCCACCAGCGTTTTATCGGCGCGTGTCAGGCGCCCTTCATGCATGAGGCGGTCTAATGCCTTGGCCACCAGCTCTTCTTTGCGTCCGGCCCATTCATCAGCGCCGAAGAACTTTCTCATTTTTTCAACGATGCTGGTGATGTGCGGCTCGCCTTCCAGATCCTCTGGGTTGAGGTTCCACAAGCGGCCAAAGGCTGGGTTCCAGAGCTTCAAACGTCCGTCACCGCCATACACCGCCACGGCCTCGGCAAGATTATCGAGCGTTTCTTTTTGGACTGCGATCAGTGTGTTATACGAGGATTCAAGCTCCAGGCGGCTGGTGACATCTTCGAACGTCATCATCAGCCCGCCCATGGAATGCGGTACTACCAGCAAGCGCACGGTAGAGCCGTCAGGCAGGTGCAGCATATCCTCATATGGGTCAATCAGAGAGGTGAACATATCCAGCCAGCTTTGCTTGAAGCGTCTAAAATCTGCTTGTTCCGGCAGGCGGCGGGTTTCGCGCAGCTTTTCCATGATATCTCCCAGCCCGGGCCGTGTATTTAGCCAGCCATCCTCTAGTCCCCAGAGCTGGGAAAAGGAAGAGTTGTAAAATTCAAGGGAGCGATCAGCGGCAAAAATAGCGATGGCACTGCGGAGTTGCTCCAAAAGTTCCTGGTTCGAGGACTGATAGCGCCTGAGCTCCATCTCCAGCTCTTCTTCGCGGGTGACGTTATAGGCAATCCCCAGTGTCATATCGAGCGGCGCGAGCGGGATTTCAGAAAGCTTCATAAGAATTCGATCACCCTGGAAAACGCCGTGGGCTTTGATTTCCTGTACTGTGCCTTCACTCATGGCTTTGGCTGCTAGGTCGCGTCCAAAAAGCGAATCCTTGCTTTTTTGAGCTTTCTTTTGCGCCTGGGCTGCGATTTCTTTTTGTTCGGCAACCACTTCCATGGGTGTGGTATTCAAATAGGCCGCATAGGTGGAATTACACCAAACGATATTTTGCCCCGCATCGCGCAACCAGACAGGGCGGGGAATTGAATTCAGCGCCATTTGTACCTGATTGAGCTCGCTATCTTTTGCGGCTTTGTTCTCGGCGGCGCTTTTCTCTTCAACCCAAAGGACGTCATAATAATCTTTGCCGCTGAGGTCGCGGCCGCGGGAGCCAGAGAGTTTAAGGGTTTTTGTCTCTGATGCATTTTTGGCCTGTATCGAAAAAGATTCGCCGTTTTCGCTCAGGCGGTCCATCATCCCTTCCAGAGCGGCAGCATCACCGGGGCTAAGCTGGGTCTGGATATCGCCGAGCGTTTTGATGTGCGAGAGGCCGAGCAGGGCGCAGAACCCATCGGAATAGGCCACAGATCCGTCACGGGAAAACCCGCAATATTCACCGGGAAAGGCGGCCAGAAACGCTTCCAGACGCGCTTTTTCGGCTTGGAGATCTCGCGCACTTTCCCCCCCGCCGATAATGCGGGTCAGCCAATTGTCTTTCGGAGTGGATAGGGCGTTGCTCATGTAATCTTGAGTTTAGCACGATATGGAGCAAAAAAAAGAAGGCCGTGAAAGAGTTACTGTCACGGCCTTCTGAAAATAAAACGGCTAATAATTAATAGCGATATTCGTCCTTCTTAAACGGACCTTTGGTGGTCACGCCAATATAGCTGGCTTGTTCCTCGCTCAGTGTTGAGAGCTTTGCGCCGACCTTTTCAAGGTGCAGCATGGCCACTTTTTCATCCAGATGCTTCGGTAGAACATAGACTTTGTTTTCGTATTTTCCGGCATTCGTCCACAGCTCGATCTGCGCGAGGGTCTGGTTTGTGAAAGACGCACTCATCACAAAGCTCGGGTGACCGGTCGCACAACCCAGATTGACCAAACGCCCTTCGGCCAGCAAGATCACGCGCTTGCCATCGGGGAATTCGATCTGATCGACCTGCGGCTTGATGTTGGTCCATTTCATGTTGCGGGTTGGCTCAACCTGAATTTCGTTGTCGAAGTGACCGATATTACAAACGATCGCCAGATCCTTCATGGCGCGCATGTGATCCACGGTGATGACATCCTTGTTTCCAGTTGCGGTACAGAAGATATCGGCTTTTGGCGCGGCTTCTTCCATTGTCACAACTTCGTATCCTTCCATCGCGGCCTGTAGGGCGCAGATCGGATCAACTTCGGTGACCATCACGCGGCAACCGGCCTGGCGCAGAGATTCGGCGGACCCCTTACCGACATCACCGAAACCGGCAACAACGGCAACTTTACCGGCCATCATAACGTCGGTGGCGCGGCGGATCGCATCTACCAGTGATTCGCGGCACCCATATTTATTGTCGAATTTGGACTTTGTAACCGAATCATTCACATTGATCACTGGGCAGAGCAATTTTCCGACCTTTGCCAGATCCGCAAGGCGCATCACGCCCGTGGTTGTTTCCTCGGAAATCCCTTTGATGTCGTCAAACAGCTCGGGGTATTTTTCATGAGCCATAAGCGAGAGATCTGCACCATCATCCAAAATCATATTGGGGGTCCAGCCATTCGGGCCTTTGATGGTTTGCTCAATGCACCATTCATATTCCTCTTCTGTTTCACCCTTCCAGGCAAAGACAGGGATGCCCGCAGCGGCGATGGCGGCAGCGGCATGGTCTTGTGTAGAGAAAATGTTACAGGAGCTCCAGCGTACTTCCGCGCCCAGCGCGACCAAAGTTTCGATCAACACCGCAGTCTGGATCGTCATGTGCAAACAGCCGGAAATGCGCGCACCTTTCAGCGGCTGCTTGGCAGCGAACTCCTCACGTGTGGACATCAGACCGGGCATTTCGTGCTCTGCCAGTGTAATTTCTTTGCGGCCATATTCGGCCAGTCCGATATCTTTAACTTTGTAATCGTTTTCAACTGTGTGAGGTTTAGCGGTCATAACTGAAATTCTCCTTTGATTCGTTTAAATTCTGGGCCTAATATAAAGGCATGAGCCTCAATTTCAATCAGGAAAGCGAAAAACCGCGCTTTATTTACAAGCGTAACCCTCTGATTGCGCATTCTTTTCAGATCTTTGAATACAGAGCCGATAAGGAGGATTATGAGCCTTTCGGTGATTATACGCTGATCGATATGAACGAACCCATTGATATTACAGAGAAAAAAGTCATGAATTTGGTGACCATCATGAACGGCCGGCAGAATTTGATCGACTTCCAAAATTTGACGAAAGAGCGTGTTTTGTATAATATAATAGGTAAGAACGATGCCGCAAACGGTCAGAAAGTAGTCTTTAGAACCTACGATGGCAGCGGCGTTTCAAAAGAGAATGCGGTGTTAACAATAGAGAAAGGTGTGTTTGAAGATGACTCTTGATTCTTTAAGGCCTGTTTTTTCAAAATTTGCAGAAAATCTCGATACGTTTAGTCCTGGGTCAGGCCCCGCTCCTGAAGCGTCTACGAGTGTTGGTTTGCCTAGCGCTACGCGTTAATCCAGCTTTAAATCGCGATGTTCGTGATGGATCTGGATATCTTTATCCGCCAGCCATTTCGCGAGATGTTCCACGACAAAAACAGAGCGGTGTTTGCCGCCCGTACAGCCAATCGCGATGGTCAGATAATTTTTCCCCTCTTTGCGATAGCGCGGCAATAAAAGCTCAATCAAACTTTTAAAATGCATGAGAAACTCATCGAAGGATTCGTCTGCGGCGATATACTCTGCCACTTCTTTATCCAGCCCGGTTTTTGGTTTTAGATCCGCAACCCAATGCGGGTTTTGCAGGAAGCGCACATCCATGACGATATCGGCCTCACGCGGCAACCCGCCGCGAAACCCAAAAGAAATGAGATTCACACTGAGCTTTTTGTTTTGCCATTGCCCGAAATGCCCTTCCAGAATATGACGCAGATCATGGATCGACAGGCGCGTGGTATCAATCCGTAAATCCGCCCGTGCTTCGATATCGCTGAGCAGCGTTTGTTCCTGCTCAAGACCATGCCGCACACTTTTATCTTTGGCCAGCGGGTGGCGGCGGCGCGTTTCGGTAAAGCGGCGCTGCAGAACATTGTCATCACAGGTTACAAAGACCAGCTTTGCACCCAGTTTTTCGGCTGTCTCCAGAACCGATTCGGAAGAAAACCCGCGCGTACGCGTATCAATACCAATGGCGATGGGGGCGTTGTTGCTGCCCTCATCCATCAGCGGCTTCACCAGCGGCAAGGGGAAATTGTCAAACACCTCAAAACCAAAATCCTCAAGGGTTTTAAGCACCGAACTCATCCCTGCTCCGGAAAGGCCAGTAACCAAAATCACGTCTGAAATTTTTTTATTCATGATACAGTTCTTAACACAACCACGAGACGCGCACCTGAAATTTTTCCGCTTTGTCCTTTTACGTTTTCTGCATAGATATTGCCACCCATGGCATTGACAATCTGCTTGCAGATTGAAAGCCCAAGCCCCGAATGCTGGCCATAAGCCTCATGATCCGGGCGTTGGGAATAGAACCGCTCGAATACCGTTTCGGTTTTGCCGGGCGGGATTCCCGGCCCTTCGTCTTCCACTTCGATATGCACATTCCGTCCTGTGAGCGTGATGCGTATGGTGACGGTGTCTCCGGGACGGGAGAAAGAAAGAGCGTTGCTCAATAAGTTTTGGAGGACCTGCATCAATCTGCCCTCCAGGCCCCAGACATAAATATCGCCGGGCAGGGGGCTGGACAGGCGGATACTCATGCCGTCCTTTTGTACATGTTGGTCCCAGCTGAAATGTTCGGCGTTGCTGCGCTCCAGCGGGTCGCGATAAATGTTGAGCAAATTTGTCAACACACCGCGCAGGCTGATGCGTTCAAAACGCTCGCGGGATAATTCGGCATCCAGTCTTGAGACGCTGGAAATATCTGTGATCAAACGGTCCAGCCTCTCGACATCATGTTTAATGATATCCAGCAATTTTTGCTGATCTTTTTTGTCCTTCACAATCGCGGCTGTTTCCACGGCGCTGCGCAGTGATGTCAGAGGATTTTTAAGCTCATGCGCGACATCAGCGGCAAAGCGGTCGATCGTATCCATGCGATCCCAAAGCGCCTGAGTCATATCGCGCAGCACCAGCGATAATTCTCCAATTTCATCATGGCGGTCGCTTAGATCGGGAATATCCGAAGCCTGGGCCTTGCCCAGCCGCACGTCTTCCGCTGCCTTTGCGAGTTTACGCAAGGGGCGCGCGATAACACCGGAAAGATAAATAGACAGAAAAATTGTGATAATCAGCGTGACCATGAAAACCCGAACGATATTTAGCCATACATCGCCGATTTCTCTTTCAATGTCGCGCCCCGGGCGGGTGAGCAGAATTGCGCCTGCGGTTTCGCCATTTTTTATGATGGGAGCTGCTGCAGAGAGAAAAACCGTTCCATTCTTTTGCCAGGCAGAAATGCTTCGTTCCCCCTGCAGAGCTTGCGGTACATCGGGGAAGTTATGGGCGCTGTTTGAAGAAGGCTCATTATAGGCAGGAAGCTTTCTTTGATTAGGCAACGCATTCAGAATGAATCCCGCCAGGCTTTTTAGAATTTCCAGAGATTGAAAACTTTGAGGTTCTGGTGGCGTAAAATCCAGAATTCTTTGCTTTCCATCCGGTCCCGATATGTGGGCCGTATCAACCAGAAGAAGGCCTTCTGCATCAAAAAGAAAAATGCGTTGGCGCATAGTATAACTAAGGCTGCGTGTCATTTTTTCCTGTGTAGCGTTGTCGCCTGTGCTTTGGCTTAGTGCTGTGCTCACAAGCTCCAGTTTTTCGCGGAACGTCTCCAGTTTCGCGGTGATCAGGGTATTTTGATATTCGCCCAGAAATAAAACGCCGAAAAGCAACATTAGGAGAGCCACGGCGTTCACACCGATAATGCGCACGGTCAGGCCGGTAATCCGCCGCTCGGAGCCGCCCCAGTAATAATCCAGAAGCTTGTCGATGTCAGGCCCGCCCGCCTGCATGCCTGAAAACCGCAGCCAGCGGCTGTTATTCTTCGCGGTATTTGTATCCGACGCCGTAGAGCGTTTCGATGTGGTCGAAGGTTTGGTCAATGGCTTTGAACTTTTTCCTTATGCGTTTGATATGCGAATCAATCGTTCGGTCATCTACGTAAATATTCTCACCATATGCCATATCGATCAACTGGTCTCTGTCGCGGACATGACCTGGATGGGTGGCCAGCGCTTTCAGAAGGAGATATTCGGTGACTGTAAGATTGACCGGTTGTCGGTTCCAGCTACAGAGATGCCGGGAATCATCCATACTTAAATTGCCGCAAATAAGGTGTTTTTCATTGTCTTCCTGTTTGTTTTTATCAGGTTGAGCGCGTCGGACCAGGCTACGCCTTAAAAGCGTATGGATGCGCGTAATCAGGAGGCGCTGGGAAAAGGGCTTGGTGATGTAATCATCCGCGCCCATCCGCAGGCCGATAACCTCATCTACTTCGTCATCCTTCGAGGTCAGGAAAATGACGGGTAAATCAGAGCTCTCTCTCAATTTCGAGAGAACTTCAATCCCATCCATACGTGGCATTTTGATATCCAGAATCACCAGATCCGGAGGGTTATCCGTGATCCCTTTCAGGCCGGCTTCTCCATCGCTATAGGCTGAGACTAAAAAACCTTCTGCCTGTAACGCCATCGAAACGGAAGTCAGGATATTCTGGTCGTCATCGACAAGAGTTATGCGGTGGGTCATCGGTTTGTAATCCTCCGGTTCATTATGCGCGATTGTCGAGTTGTTGCAAGACATCTCCGGCGAGATACAAAGAGCCGGTAATAAGAATACGGCCACGTTGTTCATTGTTTTGAACGATGTGCTGAATGGCGTCTTGCCAGGAGGCGGCAGTTTCATACTTTCCCTGTGGAAGGGTCTTTATAAGAGACTCTGGACTTAAAGCCTCTGGTGCTCCGGGAATGGGTACGGCTGTGAAGCTGTCTGCGAGGGATAGCAGAGGCTTTAAAAATCGCGGCGCATCTTTGTGACGCATCATGCCGGCAACAAGATGAAGTGATCGTTCGTCTTGTGCTTTCCAGAGGCTGATTTGTCTCGCAAGCGCCCCGGATGCGCTCTCATTGTGCCCGCCGTCGAGCCAGAGTTCACAAGACGGGGAAAAGAGCAATCCGGCTTTTTGTGCCGCTTCAGATAAATTCTGTAGCCGCGCTTTCCATTTGATCTTAGACAGGGCGCTTTGTGGAATGGGAGGTTCACAACCACCATGATTTTTTTGAAAAACCATATAGGCAGCGAGTGCCGTACCGGCGTTGTAAATCTGATGATCGCCCATCAAATTCGGGCGAGGAAAGATATATTCCTCATTTTCAAAGCGGAATCGCATTTGCGTATCACCATGAGGCTCTATGGTCCATTCTGCACCATAGTGAAAAAGCGGCGCTGACACCTCTTGAGCCTTCGATTCAAAAACAGTTTCCATACCTGTTTGTAGTGTTTGGTCATTTTGCAGACCAATGATGCAGGGCGCATGAGCTTTCATGATACCCGCTTTTTCCGCCGCGATTTCGGGTAGGGAGTGGCCTAAAAACTCCATATGGTCGTAACCGATTTGTGAGATGACGGTGAGTGCGGGGCGCTCAATCACATTGGTGCAATCCAGCCGCCCGCCCAAGCCGGTTTCCAGCAGGCAGATATCAGCCGGAGCGCGCGCGAAGGCAGCGAAGGCCATAGCAGTGGTGATTTCAAAAAAAGTGAGCTCCCGGTTATCGTTTAAGGCGAGCGCTTCGTCGATCAGGGTTTCCAGGGCTTCGTCGGAAATATCATGGCCCGCAATGTTTATGCGTTCGTTGAACCTGATCAGATGTGGTGAGGTGTATGTATGGACCCTTTTGTCGTTCTCCTCGAACAAGGCGCGCAATATGGCGATGATGGAGCCTTTGCCGTTCGTCCCGGCCACATGGATGACGGGCGGCAGTTTTTTGTGAGGGTTGCCGAAAGCTTCCAAAAGTTTCAGGTAATCCGGCCGGAATCCCAGTTCGATTTTTGCGCCGCCTTTGAGCGCATAAAGCCTGTGCAGCTTTTCCTGAAGTGCAGCGCTGGGGTGTTGCGGATCGCGGGCATACATGATTGTGGGAGCCTCGCCTGGGTTGCTGTGAAAGCTAGCTCAACTTGCCGGACTGGGCTGCCGCTTTCGATTTTGGCGCACTGGCAGCTTTTTTGTTTTTAGCAGGAGTGATCTTCTTTATCTTTTTGCTGGAGCGCTGTGCCACCTGTACCTGTTTGATGGCCCGCAGTGCCTGTTCCGCACGGCCTGGCTCCACGGCTTTGTTGCCTCGGGATGTGCCGTTGGCCCCCGAGTGTCCACCTTTGCCGCCAGTTTTGGATTTGTGCCCCCCGTTTTGTGGATTCATCAGCAATCCCAGGATGCGCCCTATCGTTTCATGCAGCTCCTTGCGCGGCACGACAATATCGACCATGCCGTGTTCCAGCAGATATTCGGCGGTTTGGAAATTGTCCGGCAGGGTTTCGCGCACGGTTTCCTCAATTACGCGCCGTCCGGCGAATCCGATTGTTGCGCCCGGCTCGGCCAAGTGAATATCGCCGACCATGGCGAAAGAGGCGCTTACGCCCCCTGTGGTCGGGTCAGTCAGCAGCACGATATAAGGCAGGCGTGCGTCCTTAACCATTTCTACGGCGATAATGCTGCGCGGCATCTGGATAAGGGATAGCATACCTTCCTGCATCCGCGCCCCGCCGGAAGACGGGATAACCAGCAAAGCCGCACTTTCTTTCACTGCTGTTTCTGCGGCCATAACGATGCCTTCACCAACGGCGGCGCCCATAGACCCACCCATAAAGCTGAAATTGAACGCAGCGACAACAAGTTTCTGCCCATCCACGGTTCCCTTGGCAACGGTAATCGCATCTTTTAGGCCGGTTTTTGCCTGTGTCTCTCTGAGGCGATCAGTATATTTCTTGCGGTCTTTGAACTTCAGAGGGTCGTGCGCGACTTGCGGCAGCTCCAATTTCTCGTAGCGGCCTTCATCAAACAGGATCGCCAGTCGCTCTTTCACCGTGATGCGCAAATGATGACCGCAATGGTAGCAGACATTCAGGTTTTCTTTGAGGTCCCGGTGAAACAGCATTCCTTCGCAGGAAGCACATTTCTGCCACAGATTATCCGGTACGTCCTTGGGTTCTACCAGGGAGCGGATACGGGGACGAATGAGATTTGTTAACCAGTTCATTTATTCTTTTCACTTTTCAAATCGAGCGTGATTTATCGACCATAACAGGTCTGAAAGTCAAGTTGAAGGATGATATTGCGATTATTAACCGAGGGCCTTTTTCAGAAATTTTACCTGTTTTTCAATAGCTTGAGTGATTTTTTCTGTGTCTTTTCCTTCAGCCATATTTTGCACAATGGCCGAGCCGACTACCACCGCATCGCCAATTTCGGCGAATTTCGCCGCATCGTCCGGGGTTTTGATGCCGAAGCCAATGGCCACGGGCAGGTTGGTTTGGGCTTTGATTGCCGCAATATGAGGTTTAATAGCGCTTAAATCCGCGCTGGCGGCGCCCGTAACTCCGGTGATGGAGACATAGTACAAAAAGCCCCCCGCCCCCTGCAGCAGCGTTTTAAGGCGCTTTTCATCGGTGGTGGGGGTGATAAGGCGGATCAGTGCCAGGCCTTCTTTGGCGCAGGCGGCGCGCAGCTCGCCGTCTTCCTCTGGCGGGAGATCGACCAGAATAAGCCCGTCTGCACCGGCATGCACCGCATCTGTTACGAAACGATCAAACCCATATATAAAAAGAGGATTCGTATAACCCATTAAAACGATTGGTGTTTTCTGGTCAGTTTCGCGGAATTCACGGATCATACGGAGCGTTTGACCCATGTCTGCACCGGCCTGCAACGCCCTGTGCCCCGCCGCTTCAATGACTGGCCCATCGGCCATCGGATCGGTAAAGGGCATACCCAGCTCTATGATATCCGCCCCCGCACCGGGCAGGGTTTTCATCACGGCAAGGCTGGTCTCATAATCCGGATCACCGGCGGTGATAAAGGTCACCAGCGCCGGGCGGGACAGGGATTTGAATGTGGTATCAATGCGGGTCATGGTTTTCTAAATAGTTCTCTACATCACGAGGGTGCTTAAAGGTGGTGATTTTGCAGTCTTTGCCAAATTTGTCCAGTGATTCATAAATTTGGGGTCGGGTCAGGGTTTTATAGCTTGCGATATAGCGCATAAAGCCAAGGTTAAAATGCTCCGGACAGCCTTCGGCCATATCATCGCGCACCTGCCCATGGCTTAAAACAACGCGTTTTAAAACCCGCCAAAGGCAAAGCCAGACCGGAAAATCGAAGAAAAAGACATGCTCCGCATATTCAAGGCGTTTCCCTATGGTCCGCGTGAAGTTTCCATCAAGGATCCATTGATCTTTCTCTAGGATGTCTTGAAGTCTTGCATCAAATATATCTTGCTCTTCTTCTTGCCAGCCGGATTTCCAGTATAGATGATCCATGTGATAGAGCGGCAAATTCGTTTTTGCTTTTAAGTTTTTTGAAAATGTTGATTTTCCCGCACCGCAACAACCTATGACGATGATGCGGTTCATCTCTTTACCCCCACATGGACTAGTACCTCATGCACGCCGTCTTCGAAAAAGCGCGGGCCGTAGAGCTCGAAATCAGTCTGAAAGCTGCGCTCTAGATCGCTGGACCAGATCGCTTTCCAGGTTTCGATCAGCGCCTTGGGTTGTTCGCCCGCCGCGCTCATGACCGCATATTCACCTTCTTTGCATTTTACATAATGCAAATCTGAGGAAGTAGCAGAGTTATCCCCTTTCCTTTGAGGGAGAGGGTGGGGGTGAGGGTCTTTATTGCTTGTTCTATACCCAATCGTCACCCGATACGGCGCTTCGTGATCGCCCTCATAATCGGAATAAACCGCATAGATGATGTCATCCACTTTATCCGGCACGCGCTGGCCGACGCTTTCTTTGAAAAATTGTTCCCACAGGGCGTTAATATCCTCCGCTGCGCGCGCATTTTCCGTGACAACGGAAATCCCACAAACGGTGAAGGCGTCGATTTCGGCAAGACCGGCTTTGACTTCGTATTGGTTCATAGCTCCACCCCCAGCTTTTCCGCCACGGTGAAAATATCCTTATCCCCGCGGCCGCAGAGATTCATCACAATGATATGATCGCGGGGCAATTCAGGGGCAATTTTCATGACATGCGCGAAGGCGTGGGCGGGCTCGAGCGCCGGAATAATGCCCTCCAGCTTTGCGCAGAGCTGAAACGCCTCTAAGGCCTCCTGATCCGTAATTGAGACATAGTTGACCCGCTTCTGGTCAAACAGCCAGGCATGTTCGGGCCCGATGCCGGGATAATCCAGTCCGGCGGAAATGGAATGCGCCTCCTGAATCTGGCCGTCTTCGTCCTGCAGGAAATAGCTTTGCATCCCGTGTAAAATACCGGGCTTGCCTCCGGCCAGCGATGCCGCATGCTGGTCTGTATCCACGCCATGGCCACCGGCTTCCACGCCGATCATTGCCACATCGAGATCATCCAGAAACGGGTGAAACAGGCCCATGGCGTTTGATCCGCCGCCAATCGCGGCAATCAGCGTATCCGGCAGGCGGTCTTCGCGCTCCATCATCTGCTCGCGCGTTTCCTTGCCGATAACGGACTGAAACGTGCGCACCATTTCGGGGAACGGGTGCGGTCCGGCCACGGTGCCGATCAGGTAATAGGTATCATGTACATTGGTTACCCAATCACGCATGGCTTCATTCATTGCATCTTTGAGCGAGGCTGAACCGCTTCGCACCGGTTTGACCTCCGCGCCCAGAAGCTTCATGCGAAAGACATTTGGCGCCTGACGCTCAATATCCTTTGCGCCCATATAGACGGTGCAGGGCAGGTCAAACAGCGCGCAGACGGTGGCCGTGGCCACACCGTGCTGACCCGCACCGGTCTCGGCAATGATCCGCGTCTTGCCCATGCGGCGTGCCAGCAAGACCTGCCCAACGCAGTGGTTAATTTTATGCGCGCCGGTATGGTTCAGCTCATCGCGCTTGAAATAGATTTTTGCACCGCCAAAATGCCTGGTGGCGCTTTCGGCATAATAAAGCGGCGAGGGGCGGCCGATATAATCACGCGCCAGCATGTCAAATTCATCCCAGAAGCCCTGATCCACTTTGGCTTCGTTCCAAGCGGCCTCCACCGATAAAATGAGAGGCATCAAAGTTTCAGCCACATAGCGCCCGCCATAGCGCCCGAAATGGCCATTTTTATCCGGTTCGTTTCGCAATGTATGTGCATTAAGCATTTGATTTTACTGCGTTTATAAGCTTTTTAATTTTTTGTGCGTCTTTCACTCCAGGCTCTGTCTCCACACCGCTGGACACATCCACGGCATCGGGTTTAAGGATTGATAGCGCCGCGGCGACATTCGCTTCATTCAGGCCGCCCGCCAGCATCCAGGGGCGCTTAAACGTTCGGCCAGACAGTATCTGCCAATCGAAACTTTGTCCAGTCCCGCCAGAAGCACCGTCCGTGGTTTTAGTGTCAAAGAGCAGCCAGTCTGCTACAGCTTCATATCCTGCGATTTGGTTCAAATCATCCGCCGCAGCGATGGATATGGCTTTTATAACGGGCATGGCAGTGCTTTCCTTGATTTGTGCAACTCGCTCCGGGGTTTCCTGTCCGTGCAGTTGGATCATATCTAGGGGAATGCCGCTTGTGATATGTTGAAGAACTTCATCATCCGGATTGACGAACAGTCCGATCGAGCGCACACCCGTGGGGACGGCGCGCGCCAAATTCCAGGCGGTATCGAATGAGACATTGCGCGGGGAGGGCCGGTGAAACACAAAGCCAATAAACCGTGCGCCGTTTTCAGTGGCGGCTTTTAATGCCTCCGGCGTCTTAATTCCGCATATTTTAACGTCGGTCATAGGAGGAGCCAGAATTTTGCAAGGCGTATTGATAGAAATTAGAAAGAACGGTAACTCCAATAACCGTTAATACTGGTTGAAAATAAAGAATAATTGGTAAAGCCAAGATATATCCAAAAGAAAATTCTATGAGAGGTAAAGAAATATTCATATCGAACAATGATTTAAATAACGCCAGACCTCCTCCCAAAATAAGAACAGTAATAAAAATAAACAATATCATAGCAACAGTTATCCTTAATGCGGCTAAAAAATAGGCGGCTACAAATTTCCAGACATATCCTTTTGTCATCGAAAGGGCCTGTTTCAACGTTAAACTATTTCCTGTGGCTTTTGCCGGGAAATAAAAGCTTGCTCTTAAAACAAAATAAATTGCTCCAATTATAAAAGGTATTATAAGCCACAGGGCGCCATGGAATTTTATAAGAGAGCTAACAAAAACAATTGTAAACACGCCTATAAATGGAACAAGGAAAAGGAATATTCCCATAGCTATAAAGGCCAAATCGCTTTTCTGAGGGCGAAAAGGGTTCATAGGTTCGAAGTTATCGGGTCCGTGAATGACAACGCGGTGCCAAGATATTGCAAGACAGGTGAAAAAATAACTCGCAACCAGACCGCCTAATCCAAATTCTTTGTTTTCTTCTTCTGAGCCGGCTATTTCTGAAATTTCCGGACCATAGAGAAAATATGTGGCAACCACATCAAGAAGATAGAGAACAGCAATATAGGGAGCCAAGGGTTTGAAGATCAGCCAAAAAATATCCATATGGTTTTTTACAAAACCTCTTACGTTATTTGATGTCTCTTTAATACCGATCTTAGGTGTGTAATGGCGCATTTTTAAGACCCTGTTTTTGACAAGTTATCCAAAAGTTCTTGTGCGGCTGCGACTGGGTCGTCTGCACCGGTGATCGGACGGCCGATCACCAGATGCGTGGCCCCAAGATGAACCGCCTGCTGCGGGGTCATGACCCGTTTTTGATCCTGTAGATCCGCGCCGGCAGGTCGGATGCCAGGAACCATCAGAATAAAATCCGCGCCGCATTCGCTGCGCAGCATCTCAATTTCAAGAGCAGAGCAAACAACACCGTCCAGCCCCGAGCTTTGTGCCAGTTTTGCAAGCCTTTTGACGGAGTCGGCCTCTGTGTCTCCCTGATATCCAATTTTGCATAAATCACTGTGTGAGAGAGAGGTGAGGATAGTCACGGCGAGGAGGCGGGTGGGAGAAGCGCATGCCGCTTTTGCAGCCTCCATCATCGCCTGTCCACCGCCAGCATGGATGTTTAGATAGGCCGGGGCCAGGTTTTCAGAGATTGTCCGCACGGCTCCGGCGACGGTATTAGGGATATCATGGAATTTCAGGTCCATAAACAGGGCTGCCTCCGGGCAGGCTTCGCGCACTTTTTCCACGCCTTGCGGGCCGAAGCTGTTAAAAAATTCCAGGCCGAGCTTTAAACCGCCAGTCAAGGGCCCAATCTCTGCGGCCCAAATTATGGCTTGATCCAGATCGCTGGTGTCCAGGGCGCAGAATATTGTTGGAGGGTTCATTACGCTATACTTTCAAATGTTATCTTTTTGGCAATGCAGGAAAGAAATCATTTGAAGGCGTACTCGTCAAGGCACTTTTGGGCGGAGCATTCATTTGTTTCTCAAGTGTGCGGATTGTTCGTTTTTGCGTTCTTGCTTGTCCAAACCACTTAAGAGAGCTTAGCCAGACCATAAGCGCGCCCACGAAAAAACCAGCTGCGCCGAAAGCCAGCCCGACCATATAGAGGGGAAGTGTCACGTTATGTTCATAGGGGGTGTAATACAGCGTGATATCCTGGCGGTTAAAGACCGCGAAAGCGCCGATAACGATTGTGATGGAAAATCCTGCAATCCAGCGCAAAAAGCCAAGCATATTTTATATGACGGTCTTAATAATCGCCAAATCCGCCGGATGAGCCTGCAGATTCGCCGGAGCCAAAGCCGCCTCCCTTGTTTACGTTTTCCCGCAAAGCCTTTCCGGCTTTGAAGAAAGGCAAACGTTTTGCCTCTACTTGAACTGTTTCACCGGTTCTGGGATTGCGGCCTGTTCTGGCATCGCGGTGTTTTACCGAAAACGCACCGAATCCTCTCAGTTCAACCCTGTCTCCACCGACAAGCGCTCCTGAGATTTCGTCAAAAATAGTCTCGACGATTTTTTCAATATCCCGCAGGTATAGATGAGGGTTGCGCTCGGCCAGCCTTTGGATCAATTCGGATTTGGTCATTGAATATATGCCTCTTAAAATACAGCGTCCAGGCTCTTAACAGCCTTAAAAGTCACATGAATATCTTTAGTATTGCCTGAAGCCAGAGCGATGGTCAAGAAAAACTCAGGACATTTATGAACAAAAGCCTTTGAAGAGAAAGAATTTTTCAGCGATTTGCGAAGCTTTGTTTTTTAAGCATTGTCTCATAAAAAACCGCCCCGGTGCTTTGGGGCGGTTTTACGATAGATTTAAAAGAGTGTTTGAATAAAGATTTATGCGTCTTTATCGTCTTCTTTTTTCTTTTTCGCCGAGGAGGCTTTTTTCGCAGCAGGTTTTTTCGCGGCTGCTTTCTTTGGTTTTTCCTCTTGAGCATCGGCTGATTCTTCTTCAGAATCTGCTTCCGCTTTTTCGGCTTTCTTCTTAGGTGCAGCGGCTTTTTTCGGCTTTTCTTCCTTTGCTTTTTCTTCTGTCGCCGGGGCTTTGCCCTCATTTTCCTTAAGGGCCGCGCCCAGGATATCGCCAAGAGATGCACCGCTTTCGGTTGAACCGAACTCTTTCATGGCCTGCTTGTCTTCATCGATTTCGCGGGCTTTGATAGACAGGGTCAACTTGCGGGTTTTCTTGTCAATGCTGGTAATTTTCGCATCCACTTTTTCACCAACAGCAAAGCGGTCCGGGCGCTGTTCAGAACGTTCGCGTGACAGATCGGCCTTTTTAATCGTGCCGGTTACCTTGTCATTGATCGTTACTTCGATCGACGAATTGCCGATTTCGGAAACAGTACATGTCACAACCGCTCCCTTGCCCATACCGTCCAGCGCACCCTGATAAGGATCGTCGCTGAGCTGTTTGATGCCAAGGGCAACGCGTTCTTTTCCGGGGTCCATATCTAGGATCTTCGCCTTGACGCTTTCACCTTTTGTAAAGGCTTTCAGCGCATCTTCGGTCTGGTCATCCCAGGAGACATCGGACAGGTGAACCATGCCATCGATTTCTTCGCCTAGTGCCACAAACAGGCCGAATTCAGTGATGTTGCGGATTTCTCCCTCAATCTCGTCACCGGCTTTGTGATCTTTGGCGAATTTCTCCCACGGATTGTCCTGACATTGTTTCAGGCCAAGGGAGATACGGCGTTTTTCTTCATCCACATCCAGAACCATCACCTCAATTTCCTGTGAAGTTGAAACAATCTTGCTGGGGTGAATATTCTTTTTGGTCCAGGACATTTCAGAGACGTGTACCAGGCCTTCAATACCGTTTTCCAGTTCCACAAAAGCACCGTAATCGGCAATGTTGGTCACGCTTCCCTTCAGCTTGGTGCCGACCGGGAATTTGCTTGCCACATCCTGCCACGGATCATTCTCGAGCTGCTTCATGCCCAGAGAAATACGTCCGCTTTCCTCGTTAAATTTGATGATCTGAACATCGATGTTTTGACCGACTTCTAGAACCTCAGACGGGTGATTGACACGTTTCCATGAAATATCAGTCACGTGAAGCAATCCGTCTACACCGCCCAGATCAACAAAAGCGCCGTAATCGGTGATGTTTTTAACAACGCCTTTAACGACCTGACCCTCCGTGATGGCCTCCAGAAGATCGCTTCTGGCTTCCTCACGAGATTCCTCCAGAACTGCACGTCTGGAAACAACGATATTTCCGCGGGCGCGGTCCATTTTCAGGATATGAAACGGCTGAGGCGTGTTCATCAACGGGCCGACATCGCGCACGGGGCGGATATCAACCTGGGAGCCGGGCAGGAACGCCACAGCGCCACCCAGATCAACGGTAAAGCCACCTTTAACGCGGCCAAAAATAATACCGGTGACACGATCATTTTTCTTGTGAGAGGCTTCCAGTTCAATCCAGACTTCTTCACGTCTTGCTTTTTCGCGGGAGAGTTGAGATTCTCCATTGCGGTCTTCCATTCTTTCGACATAGACCTCAACAACATCCCCAATTGAAAGTTCGGAATCTTCACCAGGCTTGGTAAACTCCTTCGTCGGGATGCGTCCTTCGGATTTCAGGCCGACATCAACAACAACAACGTCCCCCTCAATCGCGATAATTGTGCCATTGACCACGGTTCCCTCGAACTGGTCATGATCTTTTAAAGACTCTTGCAGAAGGCCGGCAAATTCCTTCGAGTCTGTATTGTCTTGTAATCTTGCAGCTACACTTGCCATAGCTTTAGTCCTTTCTTCAGTCAAAATTATCCCTAAAAACCCATGATCTTTCTCATGTTTGGTTATAGAGATGTCGTTTTGGATCGGACGTATTTGCGCGATATGCTAATGACGCGGCGATAGCTTTTCCTGGATGATGGACAGTGCTCTGTTCACCACCTCGGCGGGGCTCAGATCGCTGGTGTCGATGACAACGGCGTCGTCTGCAGGCCTCATAGGCGCTGCGTCCCGCTCAGCATCGCGCGCATCACGCGTGCGCATATCCGCCAAAACGGCCTCATATGTAACGTCTTTGCCTTTGGATTGCAACTCTTTTAAGCGCCGGAGCACACGCACCTTTTCGTTGGCAGTGATAAACAGCTTTACAGGTGCATCCGGACAGATGATGGTGCCGATATCGCGCCCATCAAGGACTGCCC
>CAYGSN010000019.1:0-35850 GCA_964352675.1 uncultured Pseudobdellovibrionaceae bacterium | reverse complement strand
GCTGCAATCTTTTTTTCATGTCCCTGCTCTTTCAACTCTGCGCAATATTGCGCAGTGCGGCGGTCCTGCCAGACAATCGCGTTATAGATTGGCCGTCCCGTCTCCCGGTCCCACAGGATCGTCGTCTCGCGCTGGTTGGTAATTCCCAATGCTGCAATCTCTATCGCATTTTGCTCCGCATATTGCACCATGCTGCGCGTGACATGCTGCACATCGGACCAGATTTCATTGGCGTCTTGCTCGACCCAGCCTTTATGAGGATAATGCAGCGTCAGCTCTTTTTGCTGCAGATTCAAAATCTCCCCTTCCGGTGAAAACAAAATCGCCCGGCTGGACGATGTGCCCTGATCAATCGACAGGATCGCGGTTTTTCTCATGATTGTTCCTCCTCCAGCAAAGCGGGAAACGCTTTCTCAATATTATCTTTCGTGCGCGTGGAAATATGCAGCCCCAGTTTTGAGCGCCGCCATAAAATATCCTCCGGCGTAAGCGCAAATTCGTGGCGGATAAGATAACGCAGCTCGGCCTCATACACACTGTTGCCGTAATCCGCGCCGAGACCCTCAAGAGCAACCGCCTGGCCAATCACATCCTCGATCCGCGTCCCATAGGCCCGGCAATAGCGCTGCAGCAAAACTTGAGGAACCCAAAAATAACGGTCTTTTTGCTGCAGAATAAACGCATCAAAATCTGCATTCGGCATATCCCCGCCCGGCAATGCTGCACCGGCCGTCCAGGGCTTTGTTGTCTTTCCAGTCAGACTATCCAAGCAGCGCATCACCTCCTGCGAAAGCGTTCGATAGCTCGTCAGCTTTCCACCAAAAACAGAAATCATTGGTGCGCCCAGCCCGTCATGAACGTGAATTTTATAATCGCGCGTGACCTTGCTGGCATTGCCCTGCCCATCATCCAGAAGCGGGCGCACACCGCTATAGTTCCAAAGCACATCCCCGCCTCCGATCTCCTGCGCAAACGCCGCGTTAAAGGCCGCGCACAAATATTCGGTTTCATCGTCAGTAATTCTTATATCACGCGGGTCGCCCTCAAACTCCACATCCGTCGTTCCGATCAAGGTAAAATCCCGTTCATAAGGAATAACGAAAACAATCCGCCCGTCTTTTTGCTGCAGGATATAGGCGTGCGCACCCTCAAACATCTTGCGAACAATAATATGTGACCCCTTCACCAGGCGGATCCCCGGAACATCCGGAGAATCGAGTTCGGAATCTTCAATCACATCGCGCACCCACGGCCCCGCAGCATTCACAATGCAGGATGCAGAAACCTGAGAGGTTTTTGCCTGCATCGCATGATCCACATCGATGATAAAACGCCCGTCCTGCGGATGGATTTTCGTACAAGACGCGCGTGTTAAAACTTTAGCGCCCTGCGCGGCCGCATCCATGGCATTCAGAACCACCAGCCGTGAATCTTCCGCCCAGCAATCCGAATACACAAATCCCTTCGTATACTCATTGGAAAGCGGCGTGCCGTACACTCCCTCCTGCAAGGTCACGGCACGCGATCCTTCTATGCGCTTGCGCCGTGCCAGATGGTCATACAAAAACAACCCCGCCCGAATTATCCAGGCCGGGCGCAGATGCGCATCATGCGGCAGAACAAATTCCATCGGCCAGATAATATGCGGCGCGGCCTGCAACAAAACTTCCCTCTCCTTCAGGGAATTTTTTACAAGGGAAAATTCGTAAGTCTCGAGATAGCGCAAACCACCATGAATAAGTTTCGTAGAAGCCGAAGATGTTGCCCCCGCCAGATCCTCCGCCTCCAGAAGAATGACAGAAAAACCGCGCCCGGCAGCATCGCGTGCAATTCCTGCGCCGTTAATGCCGCCCCCAATCACGCAGAGATCATAGTGCTCAAGCTCCATACTTAAACAGGATACACGCTATTGTACGGCGGACAAAGACGGCTTTTGTAATTTTAATTGGCGGGATTCATGCGCTGGAGCACAATACGGAGCTTTGCTTCAAGCTGTGCCGGTGAGAACGGTTTGCGGATATAGGCCGTCACGCCGGATGATTTGGCTTCAACGACGGATTCCAGGTCGCTACGCCCTGTGACCATCAGGAACGGCAGGTCTGGATCGGCCGTGCGCAATTGGCGCAACACCTCAACCCCCGTCATTTTCGGCATATTCCAGTCACACACAATCATATCAATGAAATCATAAGCCGAATCGATAAAAGACAGAGCCTCCCGGCCGTCTGAGGATTCGAAAATCTGCGTAATCCCCAGTTCCATCAGCATATTGCGCATCATAGCCCGCGCCTCGGCCTGATCTTCAACGACTAGAACCTTTAAATCTGCAAGAGCGTTACCTTTTTTAGCCATTCGAGTCCTATTTTACCATTCTCATCATACTTACTTTACGCGCACAATGGAACCGTTGGTTGAGTGAAGCTTATCTGTAGATTTTTCAAAATTCAAAACACTTCCAGCTTCCCTTTTATCTTTCAGACATTTACATACCAGTTCAAGCAAAGCGTCATATTCTATCGGTTTAGCAATGAATAGCGCATTCTCCGGTATGGTGGTTTTCGCCTCTGCACCGCGGGAAGGGTACCCACTCATAAAGATCACGGAGCTGTCAGGGCGAAGGGATTGAAACAATTCTGCCAATTTCACCCCATTCATGCCCGGCATGACAATATCCGTCAACAAAATATCAATGATCCCTTCATATTCCTCCTGAAGCAAAAGCGCTTCATCCCCATTCGCGGATCTTAAAACCTTTAATCCTTTTCGCTCTAGCATGTTTGAGACGATATCACGTAAATCTGGTTCATCTTCTGCGATTAAAACTGTGTAACCACTTATATCAACTTCTGATATATCCCCGCCAGTATTGGCCGGCAAAGAACGGCGCACCATGCCGGCAACCTTTTCTTCATTGGCCAGCGGAAGAAATATCGCAAATTTTGAGCCCTTCCCGGGATTTGAAAAGACCTCAATATAGCCGTTCATTTGATTGACCAGACCATAGACCATAGACAAACCGAGGCCCGTGCCCTTTCCCTGCTCTTTTGTGGTAAAAAACGGATCAAATATTTTTTTCTGGATGTCTTCGGGAATACCCTCGCCGGTATCACTAATAATAATACTGGCATAGTCCTCACCTTGTGCATCTGAACGGTATTTCAGTGGTAAACTGCCTTTATCAAGACGATCGACATCAATCCGCAATTCCCCACCCTCCGGCATTGCATCACGAGCATTCACAACCATATTCATCAAAATTTGGGACACATCATCCACAGAACACACAACTGCTAAATTTTCTGCCTTAATAGAAAGCTTCAGATTGACCGAGGCATCCAGAATCGGCCGAAGCAATGCCTGCTGCTCCCTGATCGCATCGGCAAGATCAAGAGCTTCTTTTTGTGGAATTTTGGTGCGGCTGAAAGCCAGCATTTTCTGCGTTAATGCAGCCCCTCTTTTTACAGCGGCATGAATTTTATCCAGATTGTCCTGTAACTCAGGCAGAGAACTATCGATATTCCCTGAAAAACGTGCATAGCCGTCAATGATTGACAAAATATTGTTAAAATCATGGGCCACTCCGGCAGAGAGCTGACCCAGCGCCTCAAGCTTTTGCGATTGCGACATCGCATCCTGGTGACGGCGCAACTCTGTGATATCCGTCATCACGCCAATAAAAAGCCCAAGGCTCCCCGCCCGGCTGTCCACGGGCGTCAGGCGAAAATTAAACCATGAAATTTCAGCTCCGATTCTGATCGAGACGTTTAAATCCAGAGGCTTCCTTTCCCGAATGTTCTTTAGGATTAAAGCCTGATCCTCTTTCGAATGTAATTTTTGTATCAACGCAGCAGATGGATGGCCGACAACTTCGTGTGATTCGAGCGACAATTGCTGACAAAATGCATTATTGGCAAAAATAATCGGATTGCCGGGGCTGTTCGGATTGGTCATCACAATGCCGCTTGTAGCGGCGTCGATGGCCCGGCGCAATTCCGTGTTCTGGTCGTTCAGGCGAATAAAATCTTCTTCGTGCTGGCGCACCTCGCTCACATCCACAAGGATCAAGACTGTATGATTATTGTGAGTTTTCTGTGCTTCTATCATGCACAAACGTCCCGTTTCGGTTTTGATAACTTCACGAAACCCGTGCTGCCCTATTTTATGAGCTGACTTTTCCAATGTATTGGCAAGGCTCTCATCAACATCAACAGAGAGATCAAAAAAGTAATTCAAAAACTCTTTCAGCTCTCCCGGATTGCTTCTCTCCTGCAGAAACGGAAGAAATTTATGAGCCTGCTGATTGGCAAGTTTAAAATTTTCCTGCTCATCAAAAAAGATCAGGCCGTGGCCCGGCGTGTTGATGGAATCATGGAACATCCGGTTCAGGACAGCCTGGTCTTTCTTTTGCTTCCAAAGAGAGGCGGCGGCGGCAAAAGCCAGCACAATCACCAGAAGCTCCGTCATAATAATCCAGTAAGCGATTTCAGAAATCATCCAAAAACCTCAAAAAAGAAGACAAAAACATGCCGAAGAAAAAATCGTTTTACGCAGGAACTTTTCAATCAATCGGCTCACGTCTTTGACAACCTGTATAGAATGGAAAACACTTAAACTTAAACCGTGGCTTTGATTCCTATAAAACCACAGTAACGCTTAACAATACACTAATCGGTTGTATGAAATCGCCCCAGACCACCATCGTATGGTTTCTTGCTGCTTTGGCAATAACAACAAGCGCTTCCGGACCTTCTGCACTGGGGGGTGAATACTCTAGTATGATCTATGGGCCGCTGGGGCTGAACACCATTCCCAGCGCACGGATGGATGAAACCGGCACGATCCGCCTAGGCGTTTCCACCCTCGATCCTTATCTCAACGGCTATCTGGGGTTTCAACTCGCCGATCCGCTCTATGTGCAGCTGCGCCAAACAGCCGAAGCATCTAACATCAACGAAGATCCGGACCGGCTTTATCCCGGCGTGGATCTGAAGTTGCGGCTGGTAAAGGAAAGCAGGTCACGCCCGGAAATTTCCGTCGGCCTGCAATCGGCGATTGGGCACAGGCGCATGGCCGGAGAATATATAGCAACCTCTAAACGCTGGGGCGATTTTGATTTCACAACCGGTCTGGGCTGGGGGCGTTTCGGCACAGCGGGGCATTTCAATAACCCGCTTAAGGCCATCAGCAACCATTTCGGCAAACAGCGCGCCCTGGACGGGGAATTACCCAACCAGATCGAAGACTGGTTTACCGGCGAACAGATCGGAATTTTCGGTGGGCTGGAGTATTTTACGCCGCTCAAAGGTTTGTCCGTCAAATTGGATTACGGAGCAGACCACTACTCTGCCGAGCGCACATCCTTTGACTTCAACGCTCCGGCGCCCTGGGCGATAGGTGTCAATTTTAAACCCGCGCCCTGGGTGGATCTTTCCGTGGCGGCGCAGGGGCGGGACAAAATCATGGGGCGCATATCGCTGCAAAACCTGCTACCGAAATGGCCGCGCGCAAAAACACCGGATGGCCGCAAACCCATGCGTGCCTATCGCACCGGCCTGACCCTGCCTGGCAATATGGAGCTGGATGCACATGGTGATAAAGTCTACATCACCGGCACCTCCATCGAAGGAGAAAACGGACAAGAAGCGCAGACACACCTGGTGCTGAACCCGCATATCAACAGCCCGGCGCAAATGAAACTCGCCGCGCTGAACATGGCCAATCACGGCGGCCCGGCTGTCGAAAAGCTTACCATCACACCGATGACCATGGGGCTGAAAGGTCCCTCCGTCAGCATCATGCGCACGGATCTGGAAAAAGCCCTAGCGCATCATCAGGGCAGCGCCCAGGAAATCTGGAAAAATGCCCGTTTTAACGAAGCGGAATCAAAGCCTGTCAAAAAAGACCATCTGCGCCGTCAGGACTTTGCCGGGCTGACCAATTTCCACCTGACTCTCGATACGCAACTCTCTCTGGCCGAGGAAGACAGCGGCGCTCTGCACCGCACCGCGCTGCTGGGCGGGGTGCGGGCCCCTACATTCTATGACATGCTGGATACTGGGGTGACGATGCGTTTGAACGGTCCGGACAATCTTGACCGTCTGACGCAAATTCGCCCGCTCTCCCCCGATGCGGTGCGCAGCGACGTGCAGTATTACGCGCAGCAGGATCTGGCCGTTGAAAATCTCTACCTTGCCTATTCCCACAGCTTTACGCCCGAACTCCACGCCATCGCCGTAGCCGGATATCTTGAAGAAATGTATGCCGGGATGGGCGGTGAAATTCTCTATCGCCCCTTCAAATCGCGTTTTGCGGTCGGGGGGGAAGCGTGGAAAGCCTATCGCCGTAGCCCGTTTACCACCATGAATCTCGGCTTTTTTTCACGCAATGTTAAAACCGCGCATCTGAACGCCTGGTACGATATTCCGGCCTATGACCTCACCTTGTATGCCAAAGCCGGGCAATATCTGGCCGAGGACAAAGGGCTGACCCTCGGCCTGAACAAAATCTTCGATAACGGCGCAAAGCTGGAAGGCTTCGTCACGATTTCCGATACGGCGGATTTTGACCTATTCGGCGGTGTAACCCACAGCGATCACGGGCTGCGCCTTGTCCTGCCTCTGGGCGGGATTCCCTATGTGCCAAATGTACCGAATGCTGTGAAGCTGGAAAGCCGATTCCAGCCTTTCGGCCGGGATATCGGGCAGAGCATCCGTTCCCCCGTTCCGCTGTATGATGCCACAGAGCCGTTTTCCTATGCCCATATCATTCGTAACTGGCCGGAAATCACAGGAGATTGAATTCTGCGCGACCAAAATCCGCACAAAAAAGAAACCGCCCGGAGGCGGTTAGTTTGTTGGTACCAGATCGGATGAAGCATTAAACCCTAATAATCTATATCTTTTCCGCCGTTTGCCCTCTACAGCTTCTGGCTCAAATCTGTTTCTTTATTTCTAATCTTACGTCGTGCGTCACTGGCCTGTTTTTTTAGCCCGGTCTCTTTGTCATGCGCACCAGCCTTAATATAATCGCCCCTGCGATAGATCCCCACAAAACTGTTTTAAATTGCCCCTAAAACTGTGTTTTGCTTCTAACGTAAACTGGTCGTTTTCTTCTTTCTAAAGGGTTAAACTGCTTGCTTGGAATATCTGTTTAAACAACCCTTACACTTATAGAATACATACAATTTTATGTAAATACAAGTGATATTCGACAAATAAGAACAAAATTCGTTTCAAATTTGCCTTAAATTTTAGGGATTTATGGTTTTTCTATTAAATTCAACAACTTAGAAAAATCAGAAGGGAGAGGGACTTCAAAGCTCATTTCCTCCTCCGTCACGGGATGAACAAAGGAAATTTCCTTGGCATGCAGGGCCTGCCGGGGAAAGTCCTGAATCTGCCTGATGACCTCCTCCTCAAAGCCGCTTTTGCGGAATGTACTTAAAAACGCCGTAGGCTGCGCCCCATAGAGAGGATCACCGATTAAAGGATGCCCCAGAAATTCCATATGCACCCGAATCTGGTGCGTCCGACCACTTTCCAGCTTGCACTCCACCAACGCACAAGCGCCTCCAAAATCCTGCTGAACATGATAAAAAGTGCGCGCCTCTTTTCCACCTTTTGTATTCGCTGCCATTTTTAAACGGTTCGTCCGGTGCCTCCCGATCGGCACCTCCACCTGCCCTTTGAGCGGCACAGGGGTCTTCAGGACAAGCGCCAGATAGACCCGGCTAAGTGTCCGGTCTTTCAACTGGTCTGACAGCCCCTGATGGGCCTTGTCATGCTTGGCGACCACCAGAAGACCTGTAGTATCCTTATCCAGCCGGTGTACGATACCGGGACGCATCACCCCACCGATTCCGGATAAAGACTCCCCGCAATGATGCAACAGCGCATTGACCAACGTCCCCTCACGATTGCCCGCCCCCGGATGAACGACCAGACCTGCCGGTTTGTTCATCACCAGTAAATGCTCATCCTCAAAAACAATATCCAGCGGGATATTTTCAGCCTCCGGCTCGGCGGCCACGGCCTGCGGAACCGTCATCTCAAGAATACTCCCCACCCGGACCTTCGCGGAGGCGCCAAGCGCCTCCATACCATTGACCAGCACATGTCCGTCCTGAATAAGGCTTTGAATTCGCGCCCGCGACAAATCCTCACACAATGCCGCCAGAACTTTGTCCAGGCGCAACCCGTCTTGCTCTAAATTTATTTTAAATCGATGCGTATCGGATTTATTTTTGTTTTTGGAATTTACTGGCATGGATCGGTATAAGGCTCCATAGGCGTTGCGGCAATAACCCAGCCATCTTTGGAGCGGATCAGATCAGGTTCCGCCTGCCCTTCCTTACCCTCCATGGTATAAACCATATCGGAACTGCCGACGATGATACGCTCCTTCACCGGGCCGAACAGCAAATCATAGCCCTGCGTACCTTCGGCATTGAAATACTCATCACTGATCAGAAGAATTCCGCGCGGATTGATACTCAACAGCCGGACATATTCCGCCGTCTCATCTCCCTCACGCCTTTCTCCATTCAACAAGACCGAAATCATGCCGTCATCGTCCACCAGCAGGTCCCGCGCGCCATAGCTCAAATCCCCGGCGTAATAACGCTGCCAGATGATATCACCATTGGTCTTGCTCACCAGCATCACCCACCCCGCATTCAGGCCGCGTCCGCGCGCCATATACGGCTCACTCTCGCCGGCAACGACAATGTAATTGCTGCCATACTCCGCGGCGGCATGAAACTCCGCCGCCCGCCCGCGCGCATACTGCCGCTGCCAGACAATACCGCCATCGTCTTCCAGCAACAACAGCCAGGCAATCTGGCGATCCGTTTCATCAAAAATCAGACCCGTGGCAACATATTTATCTTCTCCATACGGCTTGATATCCGTGATCTTGTTGCCCGGTCCCGGCAAATAGGCGCGGTCAGAAAGGATTTTGCCCTTCATATCGACTTTGTAAAACATCGCGTGATAGGCGCTGCCGAATTTTTCGCGGGCCGTGGCCATCACCACATACCCTTTGCCGTCACGGGCGAGAGCAATACTTTCGGCTTCCAACGCAAATGTATCGCTCTTGATTATAACCGTATCCAGCAGCATGCCGTCCGCATTGAAAAACCCCAACCAGACCTGCTTTTCGCTGCGGGATTTTTCCTGCGTCGCCAACACGGCAAATCCGTCAGGATGCGGCGCCAGCGCCTTTACCGCACCCAAATTCTCAACATAATATTCACGCTCCCAAACACCCCGGCCGCGCTTTCCAATCTCGACCAGCAACATACGTGGCGCGGCATTCTTGTGCTTGCGTCTCTCCCCTGTGACAAGGATATTCGTATTCTTCAGCGCCAGCCCGGCGAAAAGTTCCTCTTCGCGCTCCTGATTTCCCAAAATGGAATCCCAGATATTATAAGCGCCGACTTTCGGCTCTTTCATTTGAAAAATCATCTCGTAATTTATGCCGCATTCCTGCGCCTGCGCTGCAAAACCAAAGGCAAGCAGAGCGAAGAAAAAGGCAAAAAACTGTAAAAATCTGTTGGTCATGGGGCGCTTATGGCTTGGCTTATCTTATTTTCTCAGTGTAAGCTTAAGTTTAGAATTAATGCTGTAAAAAGTCTATCGGCTCTTTTGGTCAAATGTTTCAGGAAACAAACCTCATCTATAACCCATCTAAATATTCAGTCAGTTTACCATGAAGTTACTTATCATCAGTGATGCTTGGCATCCGCAAATCAACGGCGTTGTTCGCACCTATGAACATCTGAGTGAAGAACTCAGAAAGCTTGGGCACGAAGTCAAGGTTATCGGTCCTGCGGATTTTCCCGTCCGCGTTCCCATGCTTGGCTATCCTGAAATCAAGTTGGCGGTTGCGCCTTATGGCCGCCTTAAACGCATGATCGAAGATTACAACCCGACTAATATCCATGTCTCGGCCGAGGGGCCGCTAGGCTGGGCCGGACGCAGATATTGTATCAAACACGGGCACGCCTACACAACCTCGTATCACACGCATTTCCCGGATTATGTGGCCAAACGCCTGGCAAAATTTACACCATTCCTCTATGGGACCGTGCATGAGCTGGCCAAAAAGCTGATCCGCCATTTTCACTCCCCTTCCAAAGCCATGATGGTGGCAACACAGAGCCTGGAAGACGAGCTTAAAAGCTGGGATTTCAAAACACCGATGCACCGGCTTTCGCGCGGGGCCAATCTGGAGCAATTCTATCCCGGCGAAAAAACCGAATACAAAGACCTCAAGCGCCCTGTAGCCGTCTATGTCGGCCGTGTGGCGATTGAAAAAAACCTCGAGGAATTCCTGAAAATGGACTGGGACGGCTCCAAAGTCGTAGTCGGCGACGGACCCAGCAAGGCCGCACTGAGCAAGAAATACCCCGATGCCGTTTTTGTCGGCAAGAAAGTTGGGGCGGAACTAGCGGCCCATTACCGCTCCGCCGATTTGTTCGCTTTTCCCTCGCGTACCGATACATTTGGCATTGTGTTGATTGAAGCCCTGGCCTCAGGCCTTCCCGTTGCCGCCTATAATGTGACCGGACCAAAAGATATTATTACCGAGAAATTCCTGGGCGCTTTGCACGAAAACGATCTGGGCGCCGCCGCGCGCGAGGCCATGAAACACGGCACGCCCCAGCAACGCGCCGATCATGTCAAAGCCCTCTACACATGGGAAAATGCAGGAAAACAGTTCGAAACCGCAATCTTGCAACCTCCCCCGGAAAAACCGGTCAAGCCCGGAAAAACCACTTAGATTTTTTTTAAACCTGTGCATAGATTACCGCAGCAATTTGCCGCCGGCCTTGCGAATCCTGTATTCTGGGCAAAATATGTCTCGGTACATGCGTATCTGCCTGTGCCACAGCAATAAAAAGAAATGCCACAGGGATATCCAAAAGCGCCACCGGTGCAACACTACAGATCTGTTTTCCTGTCTGATTTTCACATGGGGGCAAAGGCCTTTGATGCTGCGGCTCTGGTGGATTTTCTTCAGTCTTTTGAGTGCAACCACCTATTTCTGGTGGGCGATATCATTGATGGCTGGAAACTCAAAAAACGCTGGTACTGGACCGAAAGCTGCAACCGCGTGTTGGACGAGCTAATCCGCAAATCCATGAACGGGACCAAAATCATCTATCTGCCCGGCAATCATGATGAAGAGGTACGGCACATAATGCCGCTGCTGCGCAATCGTTTTGCTCGCAAACTGCGCATCAAAATCAGAGAGAAAACCGTTCACACCATGGCTGACGGGCGAAAATTTCTGGTCCTGCATGGCGATCAATTCGACCGTAAAATTCTGCGTGGGCCACTCTCCCGGCTGAGCGACCGTCTTTACGAACGGCTGCTGGACATGATCGGTGGACATAACGCGCCAAAAATCCGGATCAAGGACCAGATCAAGCCCTTCTCGCTGGCAAAAACCCTGAGCCGCCACGGCACATGGGCACTGCATCTGCTTAACAATTTCGAAAACGCAGTTGTGTCCATGGTGCGCGCACAGGGCGCAGACGGCCTGATTTGCGGCCACACGCATATTCCTGTGATCAAAAACCTTGGCGGCATCACCTATGCCAATTCCGGCGCTTGGCTGCGCTATGGCCACACCGCCCTGGTAGAGCATGATTGCGGTCGGCTGGAACTCCTCGATTGCGCTGCCTCCAACAACCATCCGATGCTGTTTGATCCGGTGGTGCAGGACACGCCGCAACACTATAAAATCGTACCGGATTCTTCGCATTACCGGCCCGTTACATTAATGCTGGTGCGCAAGATTCGTAAAACATGGCCAAAGAAACAGGCAAGAAACGCAATCCCGGCGGCCGCCTATCCCGTTGTTCGCAAAGCCTTTATCACAACGCGCTTGAAATGGCCGGAGAAAATGTTTAACACTGTCAGCCTTATGCATAATGAGACGATGAGTAACTATTCGTGAATTTCTTGTGAGCGAAAACCATCCCCGCTCATGCTAAAAAAGAAGGAAGGGGACAAAATGGCGAATATCCTTTTGGCGGAAGACGATGAATCAATGCGCAAGTTTCTGGCGATGGCGCTGGAGCGGGCGGGCCATAAAGTCACCGCAACGCATGACGGGCTGGAAGCACTGGCCCAGCTTGGCATACCGGAAAAGCCTTTCGATCTCCTGCTCACTGATATTGTGATGCCTGGTATGGACGGAATTGAACTGGCGCAAAAAGCGACCAAAGCCCGCCCCGAATTAAAGGTTATGTTCATCACTGGTTTTGCTGCCGTGGCCATGGGCCAGAAAGGTCAGAAAGACCCAGCCGCCCCCACCCCGAACACCCCCCGCGTCCTGTCCAAACCATTCCACCTAAACGATCTGGTCGAACAGGTCGAATCCCTTCTCAAAGCCGCTTAAATCACTGGGATTTTAAGGTTTTCTTAACCGCCACCCTCTATAATTTTTATGGGTAATAGAGGGTGTGCATAAATGCCAGATAACAGAAGGCTGGAAAGCCTCATAACAAATGATTCCGACCTGAACCGGGAAAACGTTGTCGAGCTCCAGATCGAGCTTGGCGCGCTTTACACCGGAAATATCGATGGAAAAATCGGCCCGCTCACAACGGGTGCAGTGCTCGACTACGTGGAAAGAACAAATAATCCCGAACTGCTTCTAAGGCTCAACGCCACTCTTATGGAACTTGTCAGGCAAGACGATCACCTGCGCCATAACGCTGTGGAAATTGCCGCGGCAACGAATGTCCTGCCGAAATTCACAGCCCAGCTTATAAAAAGCTGGGAAGAAACCCCCGACAGCATGAACTCTGCATTCCTGCAATCCGCTCTCAATAGGGGCGGGCACAATTGCGGCGCGATAGACGGCAGGGTCGGGCCAAAAACACGCTCAGCCGTCAGCTCCTTTTACGAGAAACACCCGCAATACTTCGAACAGGGTAACAGCAAGTTTAATATCAAATTCAATAACGCGGCTTCGCAGGGTAATCCGCTTTCGCCGGATGAGCTTAAGGCTAAATATCCGGTTCCGGAAAAATATGTCGATATGCGTGATGATAATGGCAATTTGCGTGTAACGGATTCAATTCATGTCGCCCTGGCGCGTGCAGCAGAAATAACGGGCATACGGCATGATTTCCTTTTTGATCTGGCTTATAAGGAAAGCACATTCAGACCAAATCCTCCACAAGACAAAACATCGGCAACGGGCCTTTATCAAATCACAAACAGGACAGGCAGGGATCTTGTGGCCCTCCATGGACACAAACCCGGGTTGAAAGATATTGATCTTGATGGGGCTATTGCAAACACCTCCATCCTGAGAGAGCATTTAAAAGATCCCACCATCTCCGCTATGCTGGCTTCTTATTACTGCATCACCAATTACAACGGATTAAAAAACTTCTTCGGCCGCCCTCCAAATCAGACCGAGGTGTATATGGCTCATTTTCTAGGACTTGAAGGCTCAAAAAGATTTCTGCCTGCCTGCCGGAATGATCCGTCCGGACGTGCAATTGACTATGTCTCATCCAGCTCTACCGAGAGCAACAGGGAGACCTTTTATCACAATGACGGCAGCCCCAAAACCGTCCATGAAGTTTACCAACACTATGTGGATATATTGGGCACAGAACCAGTTATGCAGGACGACAAGCCCATTTCCGCGGCCCCGGAGCGGCAGGTCATTCCCGGTTTTGTTGCAGTTTAACCGTGGAAGCGGGCATATTCTCCTTGAAAAATAAATTCAATCCGCGTAAAACCGTGGCTGTTTACCACATATATAGATGTGGGCGGTTAGCTCAGTGGTAGAGCACTAGCTCGACACGCTAGGGGTCACAAGTTCAAGTCTTGTACCGCCCACCATTTTCTTCCCTTACCCTAATTTATTTTCATAAAATACAAACAAAAAGAAGGTGATCTTTAACCTCTGGCGCGTTATACTGGTATCTGACAGTTCACGCATTCGCGCCATAATTTTCCTCGGTATTTTTCTCATGATGTCTTCAAAGACTGCCTTTTTATCCATGCTTTATTTCGCCCTGCTCTGCGGGGTTCTGGCTTTATCGCCTGCCGCTTCACACGCGCAGGAGGCCGTGATCGCCGATGCCCCGCCCATGCCGCTGTCCGCCCACGAAGCGCCGGAGGTGGAGCAGCCCGAATTATTGCCGGTCCGTGATGCGCGCCAGCCGGAGCGCCTTTCTCCTCCTGAAGAGGAAGAAAAAATCGCGCAGGTTTCGGATGTACAGGCTCCAAAAATAGAAGAGACCCCCAGCACACCCCCAAAAAACATGGATAGTGTGATGGAGCAGGATAGCAAACCCTCCCGGCCCGTCATTGATATCCTGCCTGCAAAATCCGTGCAGGCGGATGACGGTTATCCCGTCGATATAAACGCCCCAACTCATCCGGCCCTGAAAATAACCCCGGACAAATCGGAACTGGTAAAGCTGGATGCGAACGTCTCCAGCGTTATCGTAGGAAACCCAAATCACATAAGCGTTCTGGCGGATAATTCCCGCACGCTTATCGTCGTGGCGCGTGCGCCCGGCGCAACATATTTCACCGCGCTTGACGAAGACGGCAATGTCATCATGCAGCGCCATGTGCTCGTCGCCAGCCCCGACCCCGATAAAAAATATATCCGCGTACGCAAACCCTGTAACAGCAAAGATAAAACCTGCAAGACAACACAGGTTTACTACTGCCCGGATATGTGTCATGAAATCCTTCTGAACGTCGCCGGCAATAACTCCGGCAAACAACAGGACCTGGGCGAGGCGGAACAGGAAAATGATTATTCCCCTAGCGATCAGGGAACAGAAGAGATACCATAGAAAAAACGACCAACAGAAGACGCGCATGACCAGATCATTTTTCAATAAAAGACTTTTGACCACAGCGGCGGCTCTCACAACATTGCTGATGACTAGCGCCTGTGGAACCACACAAACATCGCCCGATGCCGGCGCCCGTTCCGACAAGATCAACTCCGCGCTGCAACGCGCGGCCATGGATGCGGAGGCACAGGGCGGTAAGAAAAGTTCGCTGAGCTATAACGAGCGTATCTATAAACGCAGCAGCAACGACCCGATTGCGGCGCTGAATTACTCTCAATCCTTGCGCGCCAATGATTTCATCGACCGCGCGGCTCTGGTTGTCGCACCTTTTGCCAACGATCCGGCCAGCCCAGCCTCCCTGAAGACCGAATATGCGGGGATCCAGTTGGCGCAGGGCAACCATGTTGCCGCAGAAAAATACGCCCAGAAGGCGGTTATCCAGAACCCCGAAGACCCACAGGCTTTCCACTATCTCGGTATTGCCCTGGATACGCAGGGCAAACATAAAGAGGCGGAGCGCGCTTTCCGCAAAGGCCTTGAGCATTGGAGCGGTGACCCAACTCCGATCATGAACAATCTGGCACTCAATCTGGCTTCACAAGGATTTTTGGATGAGGCTTCCGAGATATTGATGAAGGCAAAAGCAGTCGCGCCTGGCCGGATTGAGATTGAGCGCAACCTGCGTATCGTCCGCGCCTTGCAGCAAACGAATAACGGCGTCACACCCAAGCCACAGAGCAAGCCTGCTTTGCAGGATGACGCGGAAGAGAATTAATCCCGCTCTGATTTACTCCTGAAAATTAATTCCCACCAACACCGGCCTGCATGGCCTGGATTCCGGCTGGTCCCAATATCACGATAAACAGGGCCGGCAAAAAGAATACGATCATTGGTACGGTCAATTTGGGCGGCAGGGATGCAGCCTTTTGCTCTGCCAGGGCCATACGCATGTCCCGGATTTCCTCAGAAATAACCCGCATCGCCTGCGACACCGATGTCCCGTACTGCTCTGCTTGGATCAGAGCTGTCGCGAAAGACTTCGCTCCACCGCTACCCACACGCCGCGCAAAATCCTGCAAGGCTTGACGACGATCGTTCAACATCGCCATCTCTGCACTTAAAATCCCCAACTCCTCGGCCAGCGTTTCGGAATGGCTGGAAATCTCCACGGCAATGCGCTCTACCGTCTGCTCCAGCCCAATCCCGCCCTGCACACAGATCAACATCATGTCCAGCGCATCCGGAAAGGCCAGGCTGATTTCCTGCTGACGCTTCATAATCTGATTCTGAATAAGAAGAGCTGGAAGCTTATACCCGGCCAACGCCGCACCAAACAACATAAGAAGAGTCATAGAGCTTGAAATTTCGCTCTCTCCCTTCGATAAAACCATCATCAAAAGACCGCATAGGAAAATCGGCAGGAGCAATTGCGCGATCATAAACTTGATAGGCGCATCGGGGCTGCGAATTCCGGCCTGAAGCATCTTGTCACGGATTTTCTCTCCCATCTCTCCGGCAAGATTCTGAACCTTGTAAAACGAAGCCATGGAATCTTTGGCCGAGACAGATTCCTCCGCCTTCACCTTATGCATCCGCCCGTCGCGCGTAGCTTCAAACAAGGCTTTACGCCGCTTTTCGATTACGGATTGAAACCGCTCTTTTTTCTCTGTGCGGTTCAGATACGGCAAAGCAAAAGCAATAAAGGATCCGGCCGCCAGGACGGCGCTTAGAATCGTAATTACCAATTCGTTATCCATAGAGCTTTCCTTTTCCCGATTCGTTAAATTTTAAAATTAATCATGACTTTCATGACAGCAATTCCAACCAACATCCACAACACCGCCCCGGCTAGCAGAATATTCCCGATCGTTTCGGTGAAAAGAATATTCAGGTAGTCCGGATTCACAAAATACATCCCCAACCCCAACAAATTTGGCAAAGACCCGATAATGCCGGCCGAAGCAATCGCCTCCGAAGACAGTGCCTTGATCTTGCGTTTCAGCTTAAAGCGCGAGCGTATAACATTGGAAAGGTTGGTCAGCACTTCTGAAAGGCTGGATCCCGTCTGCGCCTGAATCGCAAGGCCGGTGGCGAACATCTCCATCTCGGTCAACGGCATGCGCCGCGTGGCGTCCTTTGCGGCCTCATGCAGCGGCACGCCGATTTTCTGCTTATCATAGATGCGTGTCATTTCCTCGCCGACAGGCCCGGAAAACTCCCGGCTGATCATCGAAATCGCTTCGGATACCGGCATACCGGCTTTCAGAAGGCGCACTGTGGCCTCCAGCGCATCAGGAAATTCCTGCAGAAACTTTTTCTGGCGTCGCTTGGCCATAAACCGCAGGATAAAACGCGGAACACCGAAGAAGGAAATTATACCGACCATACTCGATACAAATAATGAGGCCCCCATAAACACCGATAAAGACACAGCAACCACAACACAAACACAAGTATAGATCCAGAACTGCCGTAAATTCAGTGTCAGCCCTGCCTGTTCGATCAGATTTGAAATCGAGTTCTTCTTTTTCTTCTTGCTGCTTTTTTCGTCTTCTTCTTTCAGCTTTTTAAGGTTTCTGGCAATTTCATCGCGGCGCTTGTTCTGGACGTCTTTTTTGCTGGCGCCTTTGACACGCCCGGCACCGTGACCATGAATCATATTCATCATGCGCTTTTTACGCTGGGCTTGCTGGTTCATCATCACCGCTGCGGCGATGCCTAACATCATGACCAGAATAACACCAATTAATATGAGCTGGGCCGGGGACATGGTTTAATCAAACGCCTCCTCCATCGCATCGAGAACCAACTGATCGACGCCGTATTGGCGGGCTTTGTCAAAAAATTTCGGACGCAGGCCGGTAGAACGCTGCTTGGTTACCAGCTTCCCGTCATCATCCTCGCCCAGAACATCCAGAACGAATAAATCCTGCATAGAGACAACATCGCCTTCCATGCCCGTAATTTCTGTCACATGGGTGGTTTTACGTGATCCATCACGCAGACGCTGCACCTGAATAACAACGTTCACAGCTGCGGCTATCTGCTCGCGCACCGCTACGATCGGCAGATTCAGCCCGCCCATGGCAATCATGTTTTCCATCCGGCTGAGAGCCTCACGCGGGTTATTGGCGTGCACCGTCCCCATAGAGCCGTCATGGCCGGTATTCATGGCCTGTAGCAAATCGAACGCTTCGGGGCCACGCACCTCCCCCACAATAATTCGTTCAGGACGCATCCGCAGGCAGTTCTTGACCAGATCCCGCATCGTGACCTCACCCACACCTTCCAGGTTGGGGGGGCGGGTCTCAAGGCGCACCACATGCGGCTGCTGGAGCTGCAATTCACAGGCATCTTCACAGGTAATAACACGCTCTCCCTGTTCGATATAGCGCGTCAGACAATTGAGCATCGTGGTCTTCCCGGAGCCCGTACCGCCGGAAACCAGCACATTCACTCGGCAGCGCCCGATCGCCATAATCAACTTCGCACAACTGGGAGACATCGAGCCAAATTCCAGCAATTTTTCCAGCGTCAACTTGTCCTTGGTAAATTTCCGGATCGTCATACATGACCCGTCCACCGCCAGAGGCGGGATAATCACATTCACCCGCGATCCGTCAGGGAGACGTGCATCACAAATCGGTGATGATTCATCCACCCGGCGACCAATCGCACCCACAATACGCTGGCAGATCGTCGTTAAATGCTGGTTGTCGCGAAACCTTATATGGGTTCTTTCAATCCTGCCCTTCACCTCAATATAGGTCGTATCCGGACCGTTAATCATGATATCTGCAATATCGTCACGTTCCAGCAATTCCTCCAGCGGACCAAAGCCCAGCATGTCATTGGAGCACTCCTTGGCGATGGATTGCAGCTCGGCCGGCGTTAGATCCAGATTGCGAAAACGGGCAATCTCGCCCACGGCGGAGCTCACCTCTTCCCGCGCGGCCTGAGCGTCCATCCGCGCCAGGGCCTTCAAATCAATCCCGTCACGCAGATCCAACCAGATCCGATTGCGTGCGCGCTGTAAACGCATAGTACTAAGCGAGTCATCGGCGCTTTCCGGCAGAATTTCTTCGTCGCCTTCCATTCTGCCGTTTGTTTGTGAAAAAGGATCGTCCGCAGCCGCACGTTCTTTGTTCGCCGTCTTCTCTTTTTCGGCCTGAGTACTCTCTCCCTGCTTACTGTCCGGAGAGGCTTTAGGCGTTTCATTAAACTTGGATGACGATGCATTATTTTCAAAGGCAGAATTCTGTGTCGCCTTTTCCAATTGCTCTTTCTTCTCAGGTTTGTCCGGCGCAGATGTAGATTTCTCCGCCTGTTTTTTAGGGGGAGTTTCAATTTTAGGCGCTTTTTTCGGCGCGGATGAATCTGACTGTTTTTTTCCAAACATGGATTTCGTCTTTGTTTAAATAAGCTAAGAAGCTATTTGGTTTTCAGTTTCTTAAAAAGCCCGCCAAACAGGCTGTCCTCCTTGTTTCCTACGGTCTTTTCTTCGCCTCTTCCAACATCCAGGACACGCTGCAGAAGCGGTATCAGATGGGCATGAATAACCTCCACACCCTCTTTATCATTGCTGATCTTACGGCTTTCACTCTCCGCGCCCATGAATACTTTCGGCAAAAACGGAATCAAACTGGCTATTTTAAAATCCATCGCCTGCTGTATGTCCTTTTTGGATACCTCATGCGCTGCGGCCACTCCCTGCATATTTACGATCATCTCAATGCCGCCTTCATCGCCGCCGCGCAGATCCTTGATCTCATGCATCAAACTACGCGCCAGGCGCAGAGACGGCAAAGTCGGAGTCGAAACAACAACAATCTCATTCGCCCGGGCAATAACCATCTTGGCCATGGCATGATCGGCACCCGACAAATCAAACAAAACAGCCGGATAACGGGACATAAACATGTCTATAATCGGCTCCATCTGGTCTGGTTCAATAGACTGCTCCAGCATCACATCGCCACCACTGGCCAGAACATTCAGTGTATCAGAGGCGCGGAAAAGCATCCGCTTGATGCCGTCCTCGTCTAAATTTGCCGCTGCACGGGCTGCTTCATTCAATGTCGTGGCAGGCTCAAACCCCATCCCGACACTCAATGTCGACCATCCTCCGGCCGCATCCAGCAACATTGTCTTCTGGCCCAATATATCCGAAGCACTCCAGGCGAGGGCCTGGCTGATAACCGTTGTTCCAACACCACCCTTCGCGCCAATAACAGCAATCAGGCGGCTGGCCGTGACGCCCTTTTTCTCGATCAAGGTCTTGGCGATGACATCGGACAGCACCGCCGTCTCAATAGGCTTCACCAGATAATCGCTTACACCCATTTCAATCAGGCGGCGGTAAAGATAAACATCATTCACAGGGCCGACCACAATCGCGGCCGTGCCTTCATCACATCTTGAAGCCAGCTCTTCCAGATGCACTGTAAAAGCTTCATCGATATTGTCTGTCTGCACAATTAGAAGGTCTGGAGAGGTACTTTGCGCGTAAAGCTGTTTTGCGCTATCAACGTCACCTTCACGTACATCTACGGAAACTCTTGCAAATCTCCAGTCCTCAGGAATTTTTCCAGCAGCCTCCAACGTATCGCGATCATGCGAAAAAACTGCCACGCGCGCTTCGGGCAGTAAAATATTCGTAGCCTGAGTGTCCACCTCGCTCATATTTTGTTTATCGTCAAAGAGAAATGAATCCCATGCGCTCCTTCTTTATTCTAACACTTTTTACCGTTCGGACGCTGATTCACCTTCCAGGCGCTCGTTCCGAACCCCTGCGCGATAGGCCGCAGGAACATTAGACGCCCGCCGGCCGTCCGTTGTTTCTTCTGTCTGTTCCCTGCCCAGCAAATCTTTTGGACGTGACACCTGACGGGCGAACATCGTTTCCACCCCACAGCCCAGCTTGTATTCTTCATCCGTGTCTGAAACGGTGTCATCCATGCCGGGCATTGTCTTACAATCCGGTTCTTGTGCAGTATAGCCGTTATATGTCACCAAAAGCTGAGCATCCTCACCCTGCCCCTGCACCGGGATAATTCCGGCCTGGACGTTGTTCAGTCCCTTTTTTCCAAGACTTTGAGAGATACGCGCCGATTCCGTACTGGCGGCCATCGCCGTGCTGGTTTTCGACTTCGGATCATACGTCACGCTCAGATATACCGGCCCGTCGCCATAACGGTCGTAATGACCGGCCAAACCGCTCAGAAATGCTTCGTTGGCTTCGGCAAGAGGAAGCTGTTCGCTGAATCTTTCTTCTTGAATCTGTATCTTTGCTTCGGTGAAATTGCCGGGCTCATGCAGGTCACAGGCAGACGCGATAAAAACCGATAAAAGCACCGCAATATACGTTACCGTTTTTTGTTTTAGAAATCCTGACATGTCCTGTTTCCTTAAAATTAAAAATAGAATGCTATACGATTAATCCAGCAAGTAACCAAATCCCTCGCTACCGGCGAAAAGCTCTTCTTCGTCTTCAAGCTCATAAGCGCGGCGAATATTTGCCACAAAGGCCGTGGCAAGAGGATCACTCTTCTGACGCGGAATCTCCTCACTGCGGTTTTTCTCCTTAAACGGCTCCACCAGATATGGGGTAACCAGAACCACCAACTCCGTCTCATCACGTTGGAAGCTCTTTGATTTTACCAGATCCCCCAAAACCGGTGTCTGCGAAATGCCGGGAATGCCGCTGAAGCCCTTGGCCGCCTCGGATTGCAACAAACCCGCAATCATGATCGTACCACCGCTGGGCAGCTCCACAGTCGTATCTGCGCGGCGGATATCAAAACCCGGAACAAGAACGGCGCCGGAGGGGACTGCGTTTTCATAGTTAATAGAGGATACCTCTGTATTCAGCTGCAGACTAATACGGTCGTCAGACAACACAATCGGGCGGAAATTCAAAGACACACCGAACTGCCGGAATGTCACTACAACATTCCCCTGTTGATCCAGACCTTCTGGAACGGGTGTTTCACCCCCCGCTAGGAACCCGGCCTGCTCGCCGGAAACAGCCGTTAAGTTTGGCTCTGCCAAAACATTGATCAGGCTCTGTTCTTCCAGAGCGTTCAGGAATAAACCGGTTGTGCCCAGAAAATCAAGAGAGCTGAATTTGAAAATCTGTAAACTGGCCGCCGCCGGGTTGGACAAGGACACACCCTGACCAGGAATCAAACCCACAGCCGCGCTGCTACCATCAGTAAATGATTCAAGCGGCGTTTGACCCAGAATATTGGCCGCGCCTTCAACCTGGTCATTTGCATTTGTTTCAACACCTAACTCTTTCAATACGTTGCGTTGCGCTTCGATAATCTTCACCTGCAATGTGACTTGCTGTTCACCGCGCACAGACAACAAATTTGAAATCAATTCGTCGGTCTCACCGGTCTGATCCTGCAAATCACTGACGTAATGCCCCACGATATTGGCTATCTTCGATGCAACCTCCGGCGTGGAGGCCGTACCGGTCAGCAAAATCTGGTCGTGAATGGAGGCGACCTTCACATCTTCTCCCGGAAACAGGCTTTCTACCAATGCCTGTATCGCCTGAAGATCGTATTTCACATGCAAATCTACACGCTTCACGACATCGCCGTTACTGTCCAGCGCGATAATATTCGTATCTCCAACGGTCAAGCCGACCACATACAGACGGTTGGATTGCACCGCCATTACATCCACGACCAACGGGTTGGCCACCAGGACATCGGCAACATCGCCTGGAACATCAATAATTTCAGCCTTGCCCAAAGTAATGGCTACAGGCGGTACAGCCTTCGCATCATCAAACACGGGCATCAAATCGCCTTTGGTTGCCGCATGCACCGACGGCATTGCGGAAAGCGCCACAAACCCCAGCAGCGAAAAGACGGCAAAATACGTGAATAACTTTGTGGGTATCCTAATCATTTGACTAACTTTCAGTTGGTTACGCAGAATTGTAAATCTGAACTTAGAGGACAGAAAGGTAAGTGATTACCTGGCGGGCGTACTTGTGACTTGCTCACCGCTATAGATTCTCACATTATTCGAGCTGGCGCCAGTTTTTTTAATCTTCTTGTATTCCTCAAAAATCTCATCGGCGACATTGGTTAGGCGCGCATCAGAGATGGTCGGCCACTGTTTTTCGACAAACTGATTATCACCCACTCCGCGCAGAGAGAGGAGCAAATCCCCTAGCTCCGCTGCCAGGGCGAGCCTCTCAGCCTCCTGAATGCCGACAGCCAAAGTGACGGTCTTTCCGACCTTGATATTCTCTTCTTCACCGCGCATTGCGGATTGATCTACTGCCAGAACTTTTACGTTCTGTAAAATTGTTTCCGTGGCCATACGATCCAGATTTAACTCGATCATACTCTGCACACGCGGGTCATTATCCTCTGTGCGGATAGTTTCCTTATAGGTCAGGATCACATCAACGAAATCGCCCGGACCGATAAAACCACCCACCATGGACGAAGCCGAAACCTCGATCGCCACAGCACGCTCGCCCGGCTCCAGAGATGCTGCTACAAAATTCCCTTTGGATTCTCGCACCAGAGCGGTACGGATCAGCGGCTCACCTTCGGCCACATTGCGGGCCAGACGCCCTTCGAAAACTTCATCGGCATTCTGAGCATCCTCACGGACAACCGCACCGGGAAAAACGCTCCCCTGCGGCCAGCTCTGCCAGCGCATATCGCCCGCCGCCAGTTCCTGCCCCATCCGCAAATTCTTGGAGGCAACCAAAACTTCAACCTTGGCTTCCTGCTGGACGCTGGGCTGCTTCTTACCGCCCAGAGACACCTGCACCAGCAGCGCAACAACCAGCGCCACAGCCACAGCTCCGCCCAAAACAATCATGACATTTTTATTCATTTCCTAAGCCTCGTTGCTGATGATTGGCGAGAAACGCAGAAGAAAAAAGAAAGTTTCCAAAGAACTCAAAGAATAAACCTGATACAAACAGGCTACCCTTCCATGATGCGCTACAAAAATTAAAAAACGATGAACTGAGTTATGTTATTCGTTTGAGTTTGAAAACAGGCAGGTCTAGCGGAGAAATTCCGCAAAAGTTTCATATTCAAAATACCCTAAATGCGCGAAAGATGCCAGCACTCCGAGCACAATCGCAATTCCATAAGGAACCTTGCTTTTACCGTTTTGGACCTGGTGGACCCAACTTCCCTCCAGCGGAGCGGCAAACGGTTTGCGCTTCTGGATAACCAGCGCCACAATGCCTAGCACGCCGCCGGCAAGCGTCATATAGACCAGGAAAGGCGGAAGGCCACTCACCCCTACCCAGAGCGCATAAGCCGTCCCCAGTTTCGAATCTGCCGCACCCAGCATCCCCCAGGCATACAGGGCCAGGCTCACGGCAAAAAAGATCACGGCGGCCAGAAGACTAGAAAACAGGGATGGCAACACTCCGTGCTCCCCCAAAAACCACAAAACACCCCAGCAAACGGCAAAGGCGGCAATAACAATCAGGGAATATACATTGGGAATGGTTAACCCCCGCACATCGGAAATCGTCGCCAGAACGCCTGTAAACGCAGCAATAAGCAAGCATGTAAGAAAGACAGTCAGAGCAAGCACGTGAAAACAACCTTTCGGTTAGATCAGAAAATTATACCCAAACACGGCGCAAAGAGAAAGCCCGCCGTTATGGCGGGCTTTCGAATTCAGATCGACAGAAACTATTACTCTGTGTTTACGTCTGTATTTCCTGTCAGAGATGTTTCCATGTTCTCGAACAACAGACGCAGCTGGTCCCCGAAGGTAAACACAACCGCCACGATAGCCAGAGAAATACCGGCAGCGATCAAACCATACTCGATAGCTGTCGCACCTTCTTCTCTTTTCAAATACGTATTTTTCCAAGCAAGCAATTTAATCATTCTGTATCTCCTAAAGTTTCAAGATTGATATTCCGGTTAATCCCACAAACTCCAACAGGCGCTGAAGCTCCCAACCGTTATACTTTTAGATTATCGGATTATCATTAATGGATGGTTAAAAAACGCAGTATTCACCCTTATTTTTAAAGAAAAAATGCAAAAAAATCAAGACATAACTTGATATGTATTTATATAAAATTTTATATTTATGTATAACCAAGGGATGGTGAAGTATTCATGTCAATAAATACTTATGGCAAAAATGAGGGCAGCAGACTTTCAAAGAAAAAGCCCCACCGTTCTTTGTTCCGGCAGGGCCATCTATTACATGAGACAAAATTTTGACATAGACACTACTACCAAAACCTAACCTCGAATATGAAGATTACTCAGCTCGCGGCTGATCTGCTCGAAAGCATCAATCAGCTCTGAATTGGTTGCAGCCGGAAAATACTTTGTCTCGTCCGAAGCGCAATCCTTATAGAATTTTTCCGTCGGCTTGCCAATAATTCCGCTGCCGAAGGTCACAGTATAAACCGTAATTCCCAAATCCTTCATCATATTACAAGTGCGGATAAACCGGTTATTGGCCTCATTGGTTGCCTGGCTTTTATTGGTAATGGATTGGCCTGGCGTTGGATTATAGCCGTAGCGGTCCGGATCAACACCTTCGGTTGTCTCCATATTTCCGTCTGCAACGTAGCCGTAAGAAGAATAGTCACTCTGGTAGAACGTGTTCTCCCCGTCGGTCATCATCACCACGGCCTTACGCCAGTAACTGCTGTCATAGCTGGCACCCTGGGTGAACGGCTCACTGGGCGATAATACGCGCCACCCCCAGCTCATCCCCAGATTCCCGGATGTACCACCGCGACACCAGTGAGTCAGCTTTTCAGCAGCATCCACCAGGACGCCTTCATCACTGGTCAATGGAACGATTGGATTTTCAATCGGACAACCCAGATTTGGAGAGCGGCGGTCGTTACATCCCTGACTGTCGCTTGTCGGGGGGTATTTCAGATTGATCGATCCACCCTGATCGGAATCCCAAGGATTGTGACCGTTCCCGTCATCCGGGTTACCAACCTTGTGCTCCCACCAATACGCATCCCAATAGCCACCGTCAAAGACGTCGCTATCAATCTGGTCATGCTCACCGTCACGCGCCATCACACATCCGGCCCAGTCCGTAGAGCTATCAGGATCGTAATGCGCGGCCGGCCGGCCGGGAACCATCGGCGCACTCACAATGTCCGGCGCTATATCGCCGACATTGACTGTAATCGAGTACGGAACCAGGCCAACCTTCAGGTAATTGTGATTACTCACCCGGTCAAAAAGAATATCAATAAAATTGAGCGTGGCAGTACGCAGAGACGTAATCTTCGATCCGCTCATCGAACCGGTCACATCCAGCACAAGCGCAACTTCCAGACCCCGGACCTCCCGGCGTACGATCGTGGTCACGCCCACATCAATAAAATCATAACCCAAAATTGAAAGAAAAGACGTTGCGTATTTCGCCTTGGCCGAAACCTTGACATCATCTCCGACCAGTTCGTAATTCAAGTCATATGTCGCGCCAAGCTTCTCCGGCGGATAGTTCGCATCAAAAAATTTCTGTAGGCGCACGCCCAGATCAGCGCCCTGCGCCGCAGAAGCCGTAGCAGCAAGCGCCGCGGCATCCAGAGCATGGGTCAGGCGTTCTTTCACCAGATAGGCGCGGGCCATATCCAGAGCCATCCCGGCAGAACCGACAACAATCGGCGCCGTGATCGCGAAGGCAATGACAATCGTCGCCGACTGATTGCGTATATAAGATTTTAAAAGGCGTAGAATATCGGATTTAATCAGCGTGAACATTGCACACCTCCTTCATGCGGCACTGTTGATGTTAGCCGCCCGCGCACATAAGAAACTTCCTGGAACATAAGGTCATTCACCACAAACCCGACAAAGACGGGATGGAATAAATACTGGACCGTGACAACCACCAATCCCTCACCCGGGCCGCCCAAACCATCCAGGCTGTCCAGAGCGGTTTCGTTCGGGCCCATATTTCTGGTTTCGCACCACAAGGATTGCGGATCGCTGTCTTCATCAAAACGTACGCTGACAACATCCACCCCGTAATCCACATTCGTAGGGAAAGGCACCAGCGAAAGCATTCCGGCCTCAATGGCCTCATCTATATCACTATCCGTCACCTGCCTGTGGCGAGCGATAAGATCGGCCGTTACCTGCGAAGCACGGATGGTTTTTTGTGCGGCCAGAACGCCATACCCCATATCGAATAAACCCATCAACAGGGTAAGCAAAATCGGAAACACAAAAGCCGCCTCGGTGGCTGCCATGGCGTCTTCCTGTTTCCTCCAGCGATTAAAAAATGAAATCATGCGCATTTGATATACTTTTTGTTTTTAAACGCCCGGCTCATCTTCGAACTCATAAGGCTCAGACTGCAGGACAATTGTTGACATGAACAAACGGGTATTGGAGGATCCCTCCCCCAAAAGCTGCCCGATAAACGGGGTCATAAGGGAATAGCGCAGAGCAGTGCGAATCAAAAGCACATCGCTCACGCCGCCGGCATCAAACCCTTGGGGAACAAAATTTCCGTCATCATCAAACTGCGGGATGTAATCTCCGTAACTGCCAAAGCTGCCGATATTCACCGTCTCGATTGCAACATCATCACAATTGACCAGGACCACGGCGTTATTGCAGAGAGTTTCGCGAAACAACTCCGCCTGCGCGGCTGGATCGCTTGTCGCCTGCTGGATCTGGCCGGTACGCAGCATGCGGGCCGCCGCCCCTGTCGCACCTTCCAGCATCGAGGCTGTGGTGAACATCAGAGCCAGCTCAATGATCGCCATTGTCAGCGTGAAATAAGGAATAGCCAGCAGACTGAACTCCACAGAGGTCACGCCCTGGTCTCCGCAATACCATTGTTTTAAAAAATTACCCAACATTTACCCAAAATTCTTATAAAATTAGTGATTATTTTCAGGCACAAAAAAAGCGGCAGAACTCCGCTTTGAAAAAGATAAAAACCCAAAAACCCTAACCTAACATCCCATTATAGTTGTTATTCTATGAACAAATGATTAAAAGTCTATTTTTTCTTGGGTTTTTGTTGTGGTTTTGACGTTTGACCGGGAGTCATATCCAGGGCAAACCCATATTCATCCAGAGGAAAATCTCCCGTAACCTCTCTACCCCAGCGGTCAATCAATTCTTCCTGACGCCGCTCAATCGCCTTTCTACGGGACAGTCCGCGCTGATAAAGAATTGTAGAGACAACTCCTGACATCGCCCAGTCAATCACATACCCCACGCCCGAAGCCGCGTACATGACAATAACGGCCATGGGTTGAGTAGCAATTTCAAGGGAAGAATCCATACTATGCCCACTCTTCCATAGCTCAATCAAGAAAGGGGAACATCCGGCAAAATTCATTGCTCCAACAGTAACTGCACGGGTTTTTCGCTTCGATGTGTCAATAAAAAAAGCAACCACCGTCGGAAGCATTCCAATCAACAGCAATACTGTCGAAGGCAACAGTACAATGCCCGTTAACACCCCAAAAATTAGAAAGATTGGTACTCCACCCTTTTTCCCTTTTTTTGACGCTTTAGAAGGCGTTTTCTTTGCTGCTTTTGCCATACTTTTTCTTTCTTCAAAACATGGAATGGCCGGTTAACATTGTAAAAGCCGTGAACAAAATAATTATACCAGCCAACGCGCTGGCAATCAGAGCGGCGACCTCACGGGCAGTACCCCTACCAAAACTGCTTTTATTCTCGAGGTGCTTATCCAGGTTTTCTATTTCCTGCTTTAATTGGGAATATTCCAGCATCGCACTTTTAAAGGCTGAAAAATCCTTATTCACGACGTCAATATTGTCCATTAAACCAGCCATCTTGACCAAATCACCGTCGGCCGCATAACGTTTTACACTCTTTTCCAGCTTTTCCTGCACCTGACGGTCATGATAACGCTTATAAACCGCAGGCAAGGTCTCCGCCACGGCCTTCGCCAAATGCGGCATAGGCGGAAGCGCGCAGCGTTTTTGTATTGTCGCCAGAGTCTTCAGCCCCCCAAGAATTCTTTTGTGTTGTTCGGGCGAAGCCAACTCGTGCAGATAGGGTTCAATAGATGAAGAATCCTTAACATAGATAAAGGCAATACTATGGCGATCCAACAACACCGTAGGCGCCTTTCCTTTTTCGGCAATATCCTCAAAGGCGAATATCATATCTTCGGGGGAGCGCACAAAATACTCCGCCAGCTTTTCGCTTAGACAATGCACATTCGGCGCCAAAATATACAATGCCCTCTCTATGCCATATCCAACCTTGGCTTGCCGAACGGCAGTGCGGCACTGATCAAATTTGGGAATCAACGCCCCGGTATCAACTGCGCCTCCTTTTTGAATCCCCAACCAGTTCAAAGCAATTTGCTGCTGGAACATTTCCACAAACGGGTTGATATCCTGCTTTAAAACCATGGCCTCGGCCAGGGCATTCCCAACACTATCGGCCAACAGCCTTAAACCCCGAAAACGAATAGGAGCAAAAGGGTCCAGAGCCGTCGATAAGTTAGCCACCAGACGCTCCTCATACCCCGGCCCGGTTCCACCTTCTCGCGAAGATCGTATAGCCAATTCTACCCGTTCCACAGATTCTTCATCCTCCATCGCGCGTTCCAGCCATTGCTGCAGATCCTCATTCTCGACCAAACGCTGTGTTTCCTGGGGGTTAAGATCAATATCCATCGCCAGAATTGAGGAATAAAAATATTTTTCATTGTTAAAAGCAAGCGGCCGCTGCGCCTTTTTTTGCTTCACAGATTGCCGCGGCGTCAGGCGCACCCCATCCAGCCAGCTCACCACATCGTCAATCGTCCAGCGCTGCACCGGATCATCCAAAAGCACACCACGCAACAACTCTAAAATAGAACCCTTAAACCTGTCTTTTCCGGTTACTGTAAAATAAGATCCATACTCGATTTTGTGACGTATGATGTCATCACGGCTCATATCCTTAAGCGGGTCGTGACTCCGCAAAGATACAGCCAGCGACACGCCGAAAGCGTAAATGTCATCTGCCAGCGTGCCCTTGCCCCGTCCGATCGGATCGACCATTGAACGTTCTATCGTCTCATACAAAAGCGGTTGGTTATAAGAACAGGGCGATGACAAACAATCGCCCAGAACAACCCCACTCCCGCCGCCGGTCTTAACACCGCCAAACATATTGATCGGCGAGATAAAACCGTGGGTAAACCCCTTATCCCTGAAATCCTGAAGAACTCCCACCAAAGGGTGGACAACCTGCTCCATCACCTTTTCCTGGCGCCAACCCATCGCGGCAAGCGCGCCCGGCTTCAGAAGCCTTTCGCCTGTGATATTACTATAGACGAACACCATCCTTTCCTGCTTGGCCGGCGGCCAATAGGCCACTCCGTATTTGACCAGCTTCGCCATCATCGGGTTTATGATTCCTGTGTAAAGATTGGCATCTTTTACGCGCGGCGGCAAAAAACGTTCACATACATAAGCCACATACTCTTCCCTACCCTTAAGAGATTGTGCCCGATATGCTTTGATAAGCCCGCAATCATATTCCGGCAAAGCTTCACCCGGAAATATTTCAACACTCTCCGCTAAAATAGCCGATTTTGTATTTTTGCCGCCCTTATCAGGTGTCACAACAGCAACACCCCCGCCAGAAGACGTCTGCAGCGCCGCGTCCGAACCCTTTTCAGCTTTATCCGAAGGGTCTTTTTGGGCGTCCTCTGAAATTTCCTGGTCTACAGGCGTTTCGGTCATGCAAAATGAAATCTAAAATATATTGTGACAAGCCCGCCTTAACGATCATGGAACCACCTTGAACCAATCCGAAAAACCGCAACTCTACAGTCTTCATGATAATCCTGATGGGCAGAAAAGTAAAACGATATGGGCCTTAAGAAATTCTAACCCAAAAAGGGGTCTTGCATTAAAATCGTGTCATCCCGCTCAGGAGACGTAGAGAGCAAAGTCACAGGCGCCCCAATCAATTCCTCAATGCGCTTCACATACTTGATCGCAGCCGCCGGCAAATCAGCCCAGCTCCGGGCCCCATATGTGGTTTCCGTCCAGCCTTCCAGCGTTTCATAAACCGGATTGAGCTTCGCCTGCGCATCCTGTCCGGCCGGGATATAATTAATCTGCTCTCCATCCAGCTCATAGCCGATGCAGATTTTAATCTCTTCCAGCCCATCAAGAATATCCAGCTTGGTCAGCGCAATGCCGTGAATGCCGGAAATCATTACCGTCTGGCGCACCAGCGCCGCATCGAACCAGCCGCAGCGGCGCTTACGCCCGGTATTTGTGCCGAATTCCTTGCCACGCTCGCCCAGAAACTGGCCGATCTCGTTATCCTGCTCGGATGGAAACGGGCCGGAGCCGACGCGCGTTGTGTACGCCTTGGTGATCCCCAGCACAAACCCGACCTGATCCGGGCCAATCCCTGCGCCTGTCGCCGCCTGCGCCGCATGCATATTCGATGAAGTTACGAATGGATACGTGCCATGATCCACATCCAGCATCATGCCCTGCGCGCCCTCAAACAGAATCTTCTTACCCGCCTTACGCGCCTCATCCAGCGCCCGCCAGACCACGCCAACATAGGGCAAAATCTCCGGCGCAACATCCATCAGCTTCGCATGCATCTTATCAACATTGACCTCATCCATCCCAAGGCCGCGCAGCAGCGCATTATGGTGCAACATCATATTATTCAACTTGGCGCGCAGCACATCAGGCTCGCGCAAATCACACACGCGAATACCGCGCCGCGCGATCTTATCCTCATAAGCCGGACCAATGCCGCGCTTGGTCGTACCGATCGGCGCATTGCCGCGCGCGCGCTCCATCGCCTCATCCAGAATCTGATGCACCGGCAGGATCAGCGTCGCATTCTCTGCAATCATCAACTTGTCGGGGTTAACCTCAACGCCCTGTCCGCGGAGCTTTTCAATCTCCGCCAGCAGCGCCCACGGATCAACCACCACACCATTGCCGATCAGCGATAGTTTCGAGCGTCGTACAATACCAGATGGCAACAGGCTGAGTTTATAGGTCTTGCCGTCAATCACCAGCGTGTGGCCGGCATTATGCCCACCCTGAAACCGCACCACCACATCGGCCCGGCTGGACAACCAATCAACAATCTTCCCTTTGCCCTCATCACCCCACTGGGAACCGATTACCGCTACATTCGCCATGATTTACCCTTCTATTTTTGTTATTAACCAGCCGCTTTTTCAATCACAGCACAAATATCAAGCGTTACGCTCCTGATCAAATCCGCATCCGACCCTTCGGCCATCACGCGGATGACCGGCTCGGTACCCGAAGCCCGAACCAAGAGCCGCCCGTCATTGGCAAGCTTGTCTTCCGCCGCCTTGATCGCAGCCTTCACGCCCTCATTCTCCAAAGGTTTAGCACCCTCACCATATTTGGCATTGTACAAAATCTGCGGGAGAGGATCAAAAAGGCGCAAAACCTCACTTGCCGGTTTGCCCTTCTCAATCAACAGCGCCAGAATTTGCAGCGCCGCCAGCAAGCCGTCCCCGGTCGTGGAATAATCCGACAGAATCATATGCCCCGACTGCTCCCCTCCTAAATTATAACCCTGCGCACGCATCTCCTCCATCACATGCCGGTCGCCCACCGCCGTGCGGATCAGATCAACGCCCTTGGATTTTAAAAGATTCTCAAAACCCAGATTGGACATCACCGTGGAAACCACAGTGTTTTTAACCAGAACACCTTGCGCTTGCATCGACAGCGCCAAAGCCGCCATCAACTGGTCGCCATCAACGACCTGGCCTTTCTCATCCACCACGATCAACCGGTCTGCATCGCCATCCAGCGCGATCCCGATATCCGCACCGTTCTCCAGAACCACTTTTTGCAAATTCTCCGGCGCGGTTGCGCCATAACCCTCATTGATATTGCGGCCATTCGGCTTATCACCAATGGCAATCACATCAGCCTCCAGCTCCCACAACACCTGCGGCGCAACTTTATACGCCGCGCCATGCGCACAATCGACAACAATGCGCATACCTTCCAGCGATTTTCCGCGCGGGAAGCTCCGCTTTACATGTTCGACATACCGGCCCAGGGCATCTTCCAGCCGCGTGGCCTTCCCCAGATCGGCAGGCAGAGCCAGATGCGCGTTCAGATCCCCATCGATTGCCATTTCGATCGCGGCCTCCACCTCATCATCCAGCTTATAGCCGTCCGCGCCGAATAGCTTGATCCCGTTATCCTGAAACGGATTATGCGAGGCAGAAATCATGACCCCCACATCGGCACGCAACGAGCGTGTCAGCAGCGCAATTCCCGGTGTCGGGATCGGTCCGACCAAAATCACATCCATCCCCATCGCCACAAATCCGGCGCACATTGCTTCTTCAAACATATAGCCTGACAAGCGCGTGTCCTTGCCAATAATCGCCCGATCCGTCTGCGCTCCGTTATCACGGCGGGCACGCAGAACATGGCCGGTCGCCATCGCAACCTTCAACGCCATATCCGCGGTCATCGGGGCCGTGTTAGCCTGTCCGCGAATTCCATCCGTTCCGAAATATTTTTTGCTCATTTGCCCGTCCGCGCAGCGTTAACACAAGGCCAGATAGGCCAGGCAGGTATACACCATAACATCTTTTGCAAGACTGCGCTCATAGGCCCTGAGCACCTCTTCATGCGCAGCGTCCTCGGGCGAGGGCGACTCCTGCTCCGCAGCGCCCTTGTTCTGAGCGCCCTGTAGGCCGTTTCCGGCAAAAGCATCCACACATGCGGTGCGGAACAATGTCGGTAAACGCATATTCGGTAAACGCATTGGTATTAAGCTCCCTGCGGCACTTCGCCGCCACCTGATAGTTTTCCACCCGACGGCACGGAGGATTTCGGCTTGGAATCACCCGGCTCGTCATCGCCGTTGTCGCGGATAATCGGCTCACCCTTCAGCAACGCCTTGATCTCGTCCCCGGACAGCATCTCATATTCCAGCAAAGCCTTGGCCAGCTTATGCAGGTCCTTGATATTTTTGTTCAGGATTTCCGTCGCGCGTGTGTAAGCCTCCTCAACAATGCGCCGCACCTCCGAATCCACAATTCCGGCGGTTTCATCACTCATATTTTTGGTTTGCGAAACTGAATGCCCCAGGAAAACCTCTTCCTGGTCCGATGCATAGCGCAGCGGCCCAAGCTTGTCGCTCATGCCCCACTCAGTCACCATTTTACGCGCCATGTTGGTCGCCATGGAAATATCGCTGGATGCGCCGGTGGTGACCTTGTCATGGCCGAAAATAATTTCCTCCGCCACACGTCCGCCCATCGCCACGGCGAGATCAGCATGCAGCTTCTCCCGTGCCATCGACAAGCGGTCACGCTCCGGCAGACGCATCACAACACCCAGCGCGCGGCCACGCGGCACAATCGTCGCCTTGTGAATAGGGTCCGAGGCCGGCTCATGCAACGCCACGATCGCATGCCCTGCTTCGTGATAGGCGGTCAGCTTCTTCTCATCCTCGCTCATCACCATAGATTTACGCTCCGCGCCCATCAGGACCTTGTCCTTGGCACTTTCGAATTCATCCATCCCAACAACCCGCTTCCCGCGCCGCGCAGCCAGCAAAGCGGCCTCATTCACCAAATTGGCCAGATCCGCACCGGAAAACCCTGGTGTTCCGCGCGCCAGAACCATCGCATCGACATTATTGGCCAGCGGCACCTTCTTCATATGCACTTTCAGGATTTTATCCCGCCCCTTGATATCGGGAAGAGGAACAACAATCTGACGGTCAAAACGGCCGGGACGCAGCAAGGCCGGGTCCAAAACATCCGGGCGGTTCGTGGCCGCAATAATAATCACACCTTCATTGGCCTCAAATCCGTCCATCTCCACCAAAAGCTGGTTCAGGGTCTGCTCACGCTCATCATTGCCGCCACCAAGCCCGGCGCCACGGTGACGACCGACTGCATCAATCTCGTCGATAAAAATAATACAGGGTGCGTTTTTCTTTCCTTGCTCGAACATATCGCGCACACGGCTCGCACCCACCCCGACAAACATTTCCACAAAATCAGAGCCGGAAATCGTAAAGAACGGCACCTGCGCCTCACCGGCAACCGCCCGCGCAATCAGTGTCTTACCCGTACCTGGCGAACCAACAAGCAAAGCGCCCTTGGGAATTTTTCCGCCCAGGCGTGAAAATTTCTGCGGATCTTTCAGGAACTCCACAACCTCTTCCAGCTCCTGCTTGGCCTCTTCGATCCCGGCGACATCATCAAATGTCACGCGGCCCTGTTTCTCGGTCAACATCCGCGCACGGGATTTTCCAAACCCCATCGCGCCGCCGCCTTTGCCGCCCTGCATCTGTCGCATAAAGAAAATCCATACTCCAATAATCAAAACCGCAGGCAGAAGCGAAATCACAATACTGAAAAAACTCACCTGTTCAGGAGACTCTTTCTCCGCGCGGATTTGTACGCCGGTGCCCTGCAGGCGCTCCACCACATTTTCATTGGGCGGCACCATCGTGCGGAAACCTTCCCCGGAAGCGGTGAAATTGCCCTCAACCTCCTGGCCCTTAATCGTGACATTGGCAATCCGGCCGGCCTTGGCCTCGGACATGAAATCGCTGTAAGGAAGCTGCTGATCAGCACCCATAAGGCCTGGGGTCTTTGCGCCTTGGAACAGGTTGAACAGAAAAATCAACAACAACGCGACCGCGAGCCAGAAAACAAAATTGCGTCCAAATGTATTCACTGTATGGAATTCCTTATTATTCTTTGAGTTGTATCACCAATAACCTAAACTATTTGGGCGCATAAACAAGAGAAAACCAGCCCTGAGCCGTGATTTTTCGCGGCTTCATTTTTCAAGGCTGATCTCAATCTCACCCATTTTATCGTCCCGTGAAAAAACCAAACCGCCCAAGGTGCGCCTGCGGAACTTATCTGTATTTCGCAAATCGTCCGCCAGCACCTCAATCTTTTCCATGCGCGGAAGATAATCCTCCTGCGGCCTTAGTTCGGAAATCGCCCGCAAC
>CAYGSN010000018.1:0-36578 GCA_964352675.1 uncultured Pseudobdellovibrionaceae bacterium | reverse complement strand
GATAAATACTGTCCTCCAGGCGCAACACCCCGCCGGATTGATGAAATCTCCACCCCGCCCCACCGGGCAATCTCAACAAAGCCTCCTGTCCGTTCTGAATCAGGGAGACCAGCACCCGGGGATGAATGTGAAAACGAATGGAAAAATTGTGAGACTGCGCCGGAACCACATCGCAAAGCAATGCCTCTTCACCGCGCAGGTCATTGCCCTGGTTTTGCAGGAACAGGCGGCGGCGATGGATCAAGCCGTTCAGCGGCACGTATCCATCATGCGCAACCTCCACCAAAACCGCGTCTTTGGCGTCCTGTCGATCCACCTCAACCGTTCTGGCGCGACGGGCAAAGTGGCCGCTCTCGCGAATCTCGCAAGCATTCCGGCAATCCAGAGCCAGCGTGTTATGCGCCGCCGTCGCGCGCAGGGCGTCTATCCAGCCCTCGTGCACGGGATGCGAGCCGCAGGATACAAATACGCGGTCCTTAGCGTGTGTCATCTCGAACGCCAGCGGCGCAGCATGAGCCGTTCCATCATAGGGATGCTCGGGGGAAACACCACAATCAATCAAAACCTGCGTACGCCCTTGTGCAAGACGTTCATAACCCGTATGCGGAAGGCTGCTCAGCGCCTTGGCCCGTACGCCCGCCTGGGCAAGCACGGAATCAATCAGGGCGGCATCGCCTTCCTGCGAGCCATTAAATACGGCGAGCGCCTTGTCATTATAACGGAAAAACCGCAAGGCCGGGCCCATCTTATCGATCGCGTATTGCACCTCTTCCGGCAACGGATACCCTGCTGCATTCAGGGCAGAACGGATATCCATGAGGATCTTCAGGGCCATCAGCAACTGCCCCGGAGCCCGGCTTATATGACCGCCATCGGCCAGAATCTGCCGCGCCAGCTCTTTTTTGAGCGCCGCCAAAGCCTGTTCTATCCAGGATTCCTCGCCCTCGAACGCCAGGCCAGCATACAGCAAGCCTTTGATCGCCTTAAGAAGTCCCACCCCATACGCCGCCGCCGGCAAGCTTCGCGCCAAATGCCGCACCTGCAGGATCAAACTGGAGAAGAAGACGTCGTTGAATTCATCCTGACTGCAAATTCCTGGTGTTTCCGCCTCTTCCGGCAAGGCGCATTCATCGCCAAAGAAGTCATGATGAGAAATCCACAGCGCGATGCGCTCTCCCGCAATATCCGTGCGCCAGGCCAGTGCATCCGGCTTTTTGTGATGCCGTGCCCAATGTTCGATCATCAAGCGTGCCTGCAACCGGGCTTTCTGACCGCCCAGCGCACGCAAATCCCGCACCCATGTAAATCCGTGCACATGCTCTAACCAACGCTCATCAGCCTCTTCCGGCTGCCAGGGGTTGTTGGTGATCGGCAGCATTTCGCCGTCTTTGCTGAAGGCGCCCTGACACAAATATTCACCACGCTCCGCACATCCCGCCCACGGATCAACGGGCCGGACAACAAGACGGTCCGGCACCGGCCCACGCAGCGCCCAGTCATACGGCAAAGCATTCTGTGCTAAAGCCGCAGTGCTCCTGCGAATCTGGTTAAAAACATGTAAGGACATGACTTATACATAAAGGACGAAAGTTTCGAAATGGTTAACAGCGACTTAAAAATACTTAAAACTTTAGGGATTTGATTTTCTCTGCATAGGTTGAAGGACCGTTTTTGAAGATATAAGACCCGGCGACCAGTACATCCGCGCCCGCTTCCACGCATAATTTTCCGGTTTCCGTATTCACCCCGCCATCAACTTCCAGGTCAATGGCGCGGCCGGCTTCATCAATCATACCCCGCAGGGTGGCAATCTTGCCCGTGACATCGATAAAGCTTTGACCACCAAAGCCGGGATTAACGCTCATCACCAGAATTAAATCCACCAAATCCATCACATGCGCCGCAACAGCCGCAGGCGTGGCAGGGTTCAGTGATACGCCGCATTTTACGCCCTGCGCCTTGATGTTCTGCAGAGTGCGGTGCAGGTGTTTTTCCTCTTCCGCATGTACGGTGATGATATCGGCTCCGGCCTCAACAAAATCACCGATCAGACGCTCGGTCGCCAGCGATCCGATCATCAGATGCACATCAAACGGTTTTTTCGTTACACCACGGATAGCCTTGATAATGGGCGGGCCAAAGGTCAGATTCGGGACGAAATGCCCATCCATCACATCGATATGGATGTAATCGGCTCCGGCCTCATCGATACGGCGGATTTCCTCCCCCAATATTGAGAAATCGGAAGACAATATAGACGGGGCAATGCGGGTGGTCTGTTGCGGCATATCAAATCAGTCAGTTTGTGAATAACCCTGTGGATAAAAAATAAATATATTATCGATACTATACCCTTATCCAGGCCGACGGCGCAAGCGGGGCATCCCGGGGAAATCAAAAATTTTCAACGGGCTAGGGGGTTTTCTTCTTGACAGCACTCACTATATTTTGCCATAAGATAATCCCATTCAATTTATGGAGAAAAATAATGACCGGAACGGCGCAACAAACACGTCCCTTAGAAGACACAGAATTTACAGACCAAATTCACACCCAAATCGGAAGCCTTGCAAAGCTGTGGGGCCTGAGCGCTCCCGTTGGCGTTTCCAATCTTGAACCCATGTCTATTGCAAGCAACGAAGGCCCGCTGAACCTGGCGGCCGTCAAAATTTATTTTCCGGTAAATCCACAAGGGACGCAAATGCGCGATACCCTGACAAGCCGCCTGGGCTCTGCAAAAATCGGCTTCAGGGATTACACAAACCAACGCTTGCGACAAACCTCCGCAATACCCGACGACGACGTGTGTGCGACCATGAAACAAGCACAGATCGAGGCATATGAGAGTGTTAAGAACATCGCCTTCATCTGTACCGATTTGCAGGACGGACACAAAAATGTGGCCGGTGAAAGCTCTCTTATACTTGGCGTTGAATGCAGCACAGGGTTCCAAGACGCCTGCCAGGATCTTAGGAACGGGCTGTCACGTATCCTGGGATATGTGGAATTAGGCTCACCCCATCAGGTCATTACACATATAGATACTCCAACTGCGCACTGGGGCAGTTTAGTCCACGACACTTGAGCCAACCTTCGTTCGAGCCTGAGAGCCATGATTCTCGCTTGATTTACCGAATGCGGCTGATGAAAAGCCCGCCCCCCCGGGGCGAAGGGCGAAGCCCGTGTGCCAGTTTTAAAAACCACGATTTTAGTTTGATTTGCGAATGCGGCTGATGAAGAACCCGTCCATCCCGCCCAAAGCCGCACGATGATAGGGCAGAATTCTCAAATCTCCGTCTTCCGTAATCGCCTCATCCCAATCACCCAATTCCTCCGGCATAATCGCAATCTTTGTCGCATTGTCGTGGTTGGACAACAAGAAGCGTACTTGTAATTCTCCTTCCGCCTTTTGCAAAGAACACGTACAGAAGACGAGTACACCCCCCGGCGCGAGGATATTAAATGCGTTTTCTAAAATCCGCGCCTGTACCTCCACCAGACTCTCAAAATCCTTGCGGGTTTTGAGATGCGGCACATCAGGATGGCGGCGAATGGTCCCGGTCGCCGTGCAGGGCGCATCAAGAAGGATCATCTCCGGCGGCTCTTTGGGATGCCATTCCGCAGCATCCGCCACCACAATTTCGACATTCTCCTCCAGCCGCAAACGTTTCAAATTTTCACGCAAACGGCCCAATCTTTGCGCAGAACGGTCCAACGCGATCACATGCGCGCCACGCGCAGCCAGTTGCATGGTTTTTCCGCCGGGAGCAGCGCATAAATCCACAACCACTTTGCCTTTTACACCACCAAACAGACTGGCCGGTATGGCAGCGGATGCATCCTGAATCCACCATTTCCCGTCCTCAAAACCATCCATTTCATGCACCGCCCCCCCATCGCTCCGGCGCAAGGTTCCGGCGCTGAGTTCCGTGGCCTTCAAATTGGCGGAGAGGTAATTGCGCTCCCCCTCATCCCTGATAGAAATATCAAGCGGCGCTTCGGAAAGATTGGCGGCCGCGATTTGCGCCGCTTCACGCAGACCGTAATCCTCAATCCAGATTTTCAAAAGCCATTCGGGCGTATTGAGCCGTCCCTGATCCTGCAATTTTATCCATTCTTGCCCCGTACGTGTGAGCGTACGCAAGAGAGCGTTCACAAATCCCTTTTGCTTGTCCATCCCCGCCGCATCAGCCAGGCGTACGGCTGTATCAACTGCGGCATGATCCGGCACCTGCATAAAGAAAATCTGTGTCACACCAAGGCGCAGGATATTTTCCAGCGTAATATTTTTTGCCCCTGGCTTGTCCTCTGCCCGGCGGATCAGATCATCAATCTGGCCCAGCCTGCGCAGCGTCGTAGAGACCAGCATCCGGCAAAACGCCTTGTCCCGCGACGGCAAAGCCTTAAACCCCTGATCGCGCTCCAGAACATGGTCCAGCGCCTGCTTCTGCGCCAGCACGGCCTGCAGTAGATCCAGCGCCACCTGCCGCGCCGTCATCATCTCCACAGATGCCAGCTTATCGCCCGATCCGTGATCCTGATACAACTCATGCTCGTTGGTGTGTTGATTCATTCTTTTGTTTTAGCGCGAAGAGCACGAAGTTACACGACATTTTTTGAGATGCTTGACACAATAGATGGCATAACTCATAAATCGAAGCACACTATGCTAAAGAGTAAAAAGTTTGGAAGTAGCCAAAGTTCGTTTGAATGATGATGAGCGTGCTCTGATGAGACTTACGGGCAAAAAAGTTTTGAGCCCGGTAGAAAAATACGGATTTGTTTATACAATCCGCCGCACGCCAGACTTAATGGCTCTGTAATTTTTAAGACGCCTTTTTCTTGGCGGTCAGCCCGTCCATAATCTGATCCTCTAGCGCGCAGCTATGCTCGATCAGCTGCGCCCAAAGCTGGCGGATAAAGCTTTCATCCAGCCCCTTTTCCGCCGCCAGTTGCGCGGCATTCTCCCGCACCTTGTCCACTCGGTCCTGCAGCGTTGCGGCAATCCCCTCGCGGTGTTTCAAATGCCCGACCTCCTCAATCACATCATAACGCTGGCGCAGCAGATCGATCAACATCCTGTCCAGCTCATCAATCCGCGTGCGGTACGGCCTCATGATTTCGGCAATTTCATTCTGGCTTTTTTCGTTCATAGGGTTAAATATGTGGTATGAGCACGAAAAAACCAAGCCCCAAGATAAAGAATATCCAAAAGACCGATCCGGCGCACCCCGAAGAAGAGAAAGGCGGCTTTAAGGATCAGGGCCTAAAGGAACCCACGCGTTTTGGAGATTGGGAAGTCAATGGCCGCTGCAGCGATTTTTAAATTTTACCGCCTCTCCTGTGACATGTTATCCTGATCCTATGCGCTTTGCCTTGCTTGCACTGCTTGCCGTCTTTGGCCTCGACCCGCGGCCTGCCTTCGCGCAGGACGTACCGCCGCCAGTTGTCGTGGAGCTGTTTACCGCGCGCGGTTGCGGCTTTGCCGATGCAGGGGAAACCACCTTTAAAAAGATACTGCAATCGCATGGCGATGCGGTGATCGGCCTGACCTGCCACGTCACAACCTTCGAAAATCCCAGCGCCGAATATCCCCTGCCACAACAATTCTGCGATCAACGTATCACACGCTATCGCTCGGCGGGCGGGTATGAGCGCTATGAAACCCCGGTCCTCATCATCAATGGGATCGGCAATTCCGATGGCAAGGACGAGGAAAGATTCCGCACCCTGTTCGAAGAAACTTTCACGCAGCACACTGTCGCGCCGATCGCCCTCAGCTTAAAAGACAATGCGGAGCTGGATATTACGCTGCCGGCCTTGCCAGGCGATCCGGTCCGTGCCGAGATCTGGTTTTTCGCCTATAAAAAACAGGCGCAGGCTGTGCGGGAGAGCTTTGAGCCAGAAACGGAGATGCCGGTGAGTATTCCCGTCACCTTTAACAACATCGCCACAACGCTGCGCCAGGTCGGGCCGTGGCGCGGCCAGAACATGCATTTCGGCATCAAGGGTGTAGATTCATTAGAGGCTGACGGCTTCGCGATCATCGCGCAAGAAGAAAATCACGGCCGCATCCTCGCCGCCGGGCAGATTGAATGGCGCGTGGAAGATTCACTTCCCCCTTAACCCGCTTTCTTCAGATCCAGATCCACAATCACCGGCACGTGATCGGATGGTTTTTCAAGATCGCGCAGATGGCTGGGTGCCTCATAGGCCTTCAGCGCAGGCTTTAGCGGTTGCGTCACCCAGATATGATCCAGCCTGCGCCCCCGGTTTGATTTCTTCCAGTCGCGGTTGCGATAGCTCCACCAGCTATACGCCTTCTCCTCCATCGGGATAAATTCACGCGCCGTATCGACCCAATTAAGAGAGTCCAGCATAGCCGCCAGGCGCTCCGTCTCCGGCGGGGTGTGGGAAACAACATTCAAAAGTTGTTTATGCGACCACACATCGTGCTCATACGGCGCGATGTTAAAATCACCGAGTGCGACAACAGGCTGGCCGGGTTTATGGTTGGCCTTAAACCATCCGGTCATCTCCTCAACGAAATCCAGCTTGTGTTTGTATTTGTCATTGATCACCGGATCGGGCTCATCACCACCCGCCGGTATATAAAGGTTATGCAGATCGAAGTCTTTAAAGCTGGCCGAGATATGGCGGCAATCTTCCTTGCCACAACGATGATGAATATCGGTCGCGATAAACGGCACGCGCGAGATAATCGCCACGCCGTTATAGCTCTTCATACCCTGAAAATGCACATGTTCGTAACCGGCTTTGTGAATGGCCTCCAGCGGGAAATGCTCATCCGGGGTTTTGGTTTCCTGCAGGCAGAGGATGTCAGGCTTATATTCAGCCAGCACCCGTTTAACCAGACCAATCCGCAAACGGACAGAATTTATGTTCCAGGTGATAATCCGCATAAATTAAAAAGGAAGCTGCGTGCCCTCGGGCAGGCCCAGACCGGACATCATCTGCTCGGTTTCTTCCTGGATGCGCTTGTCCTTGGCTTCGCCAGCATTGTTCACGGCCGCGGCCACCAAATCTTCCAGCATTTCTTTATCGCCGGTCAGAACGGACGGATCGACATCCACGCGCAGGACCTTGCCACCGCATGTCATCAGGACCTTCACAAGGCCACCGCCGGATTCGCCCTGGACTTCGATTTCCTTGAGCTTTTCCTGCAACTCTGCCAGCTTGCCTTGCACTTCCTGCGCCTGTTGCATCATTTTTTGAATATTGAGCATTGTTATTATTCCTTTTCTACCGTTTGGATATCCACCAGCTTCGCCTCGGGGAAGACCTTCATAATGTCCTGAATAACAGGCATTTGCAAGACGTTCGCATATTCTTCGGCGCGGACATTCTCCGCCTTTTCAGCCAGGGTCGGCTGACCCGGCGCGCCGGACACGCTGACCATCCAGCGCGTTCCTGTCACGCGGGAAAGGGCCGCCCCTAAATCCTGCGCCAGTTTCGGTGGTGCATACTCGGCCGGACGAAATTCAATCCGCCCCTCCTCCAGCTTCACCAGATGCGCGCTTTGAAAAACCTGTCCGGCCAATAAAGGCTCATCCGCAGCATTTAAAACTTGCACCACATCCTCCAGCGTCTTGATCGGCTGGATAGTCAAAGGATGATCCTCGGGCGCTTCTTCCCTTTGCGGAACCACGGCGAGTTCCACATTGCTGCGCCTTGTGCCCCTTACCGCGTTATCATGAGATCCTCCGCTACCCTCGCGAGACGCCGTTACACCTCCCCCTTCATTTGATTTTACATAATCTTTATCAGTTGAGGAAGATTGCGCCGCGGCGGATTGAGATGTTGTCTGTGCTGCTACGCTGCTACCCGCCGACCGTCCTGAAGACGCAGAGCCTGCCGATCCCGCACCATCACCACTCTCCAGCATCTTGATCAGATCCGAAGGATCGGGCAGGTCGGCGGCATAAGACAGGCGCATAATCACCATCTCTGCAGCGCTTTGCGAATTGGGCGCGGCCTGAACCTCCGCCAAACCCTTCAGCAACAATTGCCAACATTTGGACAAAGTCGGCATCGACAATTCCCCGGCCAGCGCTGCCGCGCGTTCAATCTCGGCGGCGGCCATAGCGTAATTCATTTCACGCGCTTTCGGCACAGCCCGCAGACGCGTCAAAATATGCGTGAGACCCAGAAGATCCTGCACCAAAACAACCGGGTCGGCCCCGCTTTTATACAGATCATCCATGATCTCCAGCGCCTCGGCAATATTCCCGGTCAGCGCCCGCTCCAGCAAATCAAGCGTCTTCGCCCGGTCGGCCAGCCCCAACATATCCTTCACCAGCTGCGCGGTGATCTCCTGCCCCGATAGGGCAATCGCCTGATCGAGCAAACTGAGGCCGTCGCGCACAGAGCCGTCCGCCGCACGGGCGATCATCGCAATCGCCTCCTCTTGCGCCTTCACATTTTCCTGCTGACAGATCGAAGCATAATGGCTCGAGAGCGTCGGCACATCCACGCGGCGCAGATCAAAACGCTGACACCGGGACAGTACCGTGATCGGCACTTTGCGGATTTCCGTGGTGGCGAAAATAAATTTCACATGCTCCGGCGGTTCTTCCAGCGTTTTCAAAAGCGCATTAAAGGCATTTTTGGAGAGCATGTGCACTTCGTCGATAATATAAATCTTGTAGCGCGCTTCGGTGGGTGCATAACGCACACCATCGAGAATCTCGCGGATATCGTCCACGCCGGTGCGGCTGGCAGCATCCATCTCCATGATATCAGGGTGGCGGTCCTCGGAAATCGCCTGACAGAGCTGACAATCCGATGTATCGCCCGTGGTCGGCCCGGCCGTGCCATCCGCGCCCTTGTAGTTGAGCGCCTTGGCGATAATCCTCGCCGTGGTGGTTTTCCCCACGCCGCGCACCCCAGTCAGCATAAAAGCATGGGCAATGCGGCCTGTCTCAATCGCATTTTTCAGCGTGCGCACCAGCGCATCCTGACCGATCAGCTCATCAAAATTCTGGGGGCGGTATTTCCGCGCGAGAACGCGGTATGGTTCGGCTTTGAGGGTGTCTTTTGTACTCATATCTTATATGTAGGCTGATTCCCGATTGAGGGCAAATCCCGCAGACGCTTTATCGGCGTTTATTCATGGGAAATCAGGCAACGGCCTGATGCAACTCCTCAGCATCGACTGCGGCTGCCTCTAACTCCCGCTTCTGGATAACATTAGGACGTGGAATTGGAATTTTCAAATTCGCCGCCGCCCTAGTATACGCATCCTGCAGCGCCTGAATATCCAGAATATTTTCAACCTTCCCGCTCGACAAAGCAACTTCAATCAGGCGGCTTTCCTCAAGCGCTTTCTGGCGATCCCGCGCCGGCCACATCCGCGCCACAAGACGCAAAACACGATCCGCACGATCAGTATATTCGTCATCAAACAATACCGGCTCCTCACTCACATGCCCCATCCCGATATCCGCCCAGGGAATCACATGCTCACTACCGTCCGGCTCCTTCACAATCAAACGCGTGCGCCGCCATTCGATAATCGCCCAGTTGCCCTCCGCATCATGCACGGCGGCCTGCACATGTTCGGTACATGTCCCGTCATTAATAATCATTTTTCCGGCGGGCGTTATATCAAAACCTGCCATATGTGTATGACCATAGAGATGCGCATCACAGTCCTTCGCGTCCACAGCTGTCTCAATCACTTTGCGAATGCCCAGCTGCTCATTGATGAAATTCTTGGTCAGATGCTTACCGCTGGCCGCGAAAGAAAAATCCGTATTCGGCCTGATCAAGCGATAAGCGCCGTCACACTGATAAAGCCGTGCCAGAGCAAAATCCCCAACCTTATACCAACGCTCCTGATTTTTAGGGTTTTTAAAAAGCTCCATATCATGTCCGTGGCCATGAGCAATCCAGACAACGCGGCCTTGGGGATCGGTGTAAAAACTCTCATCGTTGATTTTTACGCCATACAGCGATTTACCCTGCAGCCGCCGGTGGGAATAAGGAACACCATCAATGACAACAGGATCGCCCTGCATGCCGCTTTCATGATTACCGGGCAACATCTCGGTATCCGTGCCCTGATCGGCATCGCGGAAAATATGCCCCATCACCTGGCGATGCCAGAGACCCATACTCCATGTAGGCTTATGCATCAGGCGTTCGCCATCGATAATATCGCCATCCAGCTTGCGCGTCCCAACATGGGTGTGCTGAAGCATCATGCATGTTCTTTTGGCCCGGCTTTGGCCTGTGCCCAAATGCGTATCGGACATGGACATGAACGGGAAATAGAGATATTTCGTCCCGTCTGGCCGTTCCCGGATATCAAGCTGGAATTTCACCGTGTGTCCCTGTTGAAGTTACTCTTTTTATTACTACCAGCGTAACCGGATTCGTACGGCAGAACAGGCCCAGAACCGGGCTTTTTTAAAGTTGTGCACAGGGGAAGGGAAAAGGTGGAAGACTGAACGACCCGACATAAACGCCTGCGGCTGCTACCTTTCGGTCCTGACCGGGTTCAGCGAACCATCGCCCGCCAGCCTTCCGGCCTCATATATAGGGGGGCTGTACCGTTTTATCAAGGAAAAAACCTAATCGCCCATCTTGCGGTAAAATGTGGATTTCGCCATGCCCAGCGCCTTAGCGGCCTGTGTGGTGTTCCCATCGAAATGCGCCAGGGCAGCCTGCATCGCCTCGCGCTCAATCTCTTCGATGGTTTTGAACTCCCCGCCTGAAACCACCAGCGACAAAGCCGGGCCGGACAGGCCGCCGGATGTAGGAAAAACAGGCAGATGGCCACTTTCTCCTTCACCCTCTAGCAAGGATTGAAAATCAGCCAGGCCCAGGCTCTCGCCCTCGGACAGCACCATAGCGCGGTTAATGGCGTTTTCCAGCTGGCGGACATTGCCGGGCCACTCATACTGCTCGAGCACCGCAAACGCCTCCACATCAATATCCTTCGGCGTCCGGCCCTCGGCGGCGCAATTGCGGTCGATAAAATGCCGTGCCAACAAGCGGATATCCTGCCGCCGCTCCCGCAGGGGCGGCAGCTCGATCTGTAATACATTCAGGCGGAAATACAAATCTTCGCGGAAACGCCCGGCTTTGACCTCTTCTTCCAGATCGCGGTTCGTCGCCGATAGAATCCTTACATTCACCGGAACCGGCTTGCCCGCACCCACCGGCTCCACTTCCTTCTGCTGCAAAACGCGCAGGAGCTTGACCTGCGCATCCAGAGGCAATTCGCCGACTTCATCCAGAAAGATACTGCCGCCATCGGCCTCGCGGAACTTCCCGATCACCTTATCCGTCGCGCCTGTAAAAGATCCCTTCTCATGACCGAACAACGTGCTTTCCACCAGCTGCTGAGGGATCGCCCCGCAATTCACCGCGATAAACGGCTTGCCTGCACGCACGCTTTCCCCGTGAATGGCTTTGGAAAACACCTCCTTGCCGACACCCGTTTCACCGGTCATCAACACCGGAATATCCGAAGAGGCCGCTTTGCGCGCCACCGCAATGGTTTTCGCCAGTCCGCCATCATGGCCGATCAGGCCGGAAAAGGTAAAACGCCCGGTCTGTTCGCTCTTGATACGTTTTAATTCCGTGCTCAATGTACTGATCTTCAGGGCGTTCTTCACCGTGACCAGCATCCGCTCGCCCTCAAACGGCTTGGTCAGGAAATCCGTCGCGCCCAGCTTCATGGCCTGCACGGCATCCTCGATATCCTTGGTCCCGGTCAGCATGATTACCGGCAGGGCAGGGTAAGTCTGCGATAAAATGCCCAGCGTCTCCAGCCCGTCCATCACCGGCATATTCAAATCCAGAATAACAATTTTAATAGACTTACCTTCTTCGCTTTTCAGCATATCTAGGGCCTGACGACCGTGTTCCGCCTGCAGCGATTCATAGCCAAGCTTTCTCTTCAGCAGCCGCGCAAGCATATCGCGCTGTAAAACCTCATCTTCGACGATCAGAACACTGGCCTGCATGATACGGTCCTCCCTTTCTTATATTTATAACGCATAGCGGTTAATAAACCGTTCTATTTTGAAACGGTAACCCATTGCTGTTTCATTTTGAAACGTTTCATTTTAGGAATTCCATTGTGTGCGATAACACTAAGTTACTGATATTAAACAATTTACAAGCTGGCACACGCCTTGCAATATTCATAATTATAAAGCAAGCAACGACGACATGTTAGGGAGAAAATATTATGAAGAAAATGAGAAACCCATACAAAGAAGCCAGTATTTTTGAACTGAACATGATGGGCGTCCACCACGCCAGACGCATGAACGTGTCAGTTTCCGAGATTCTGTTTACCCTGACTCCGCTCGTCGCCGCGGGTTTGATTTTCACCATGACGCTTCTCCCTGACATGCAGTTCTTTGCTGAATGTCAAAATATTCCAGGCGGAGATGTCTGCTCTATAAGCATGAAATAAAGTTAGAAAACCCCGAAAATCAGGGTGAGGGCTATGAATAAAATTATAAAAAACGTAGAAACAGAATTGCTCAACGATTTGCAATATTGCTGGGAGCATAAACCGTATCACCGCGTCATGCATATCAGATTATCGCGCGGCAACGCTGAACTTGAAAAAGAAGAGGCCCAAATTTGGTTTGAGAGCGTCCTGGAAGAAATTGCAAACATTATAGATGATACGAAAGCTCGGTTTTATATTTGCCATGATGGAGATGTGTTTGTAATCGCCCGCACCCTTACGCCCAAACACCGCGAAAAAATTTCAGCCCACCTAGCCCCAACACTATCGCCAGCCCGAAATTTCGGGCTGGCGGATCTTTTTGAGGTAAAGGTACACTGGCCCAAACTCAAAGCGCTGGCAGAACGCAAGCTGGAAAAACTCCACGGAATCGAGATTGAGTTCATTTCCCCTAAAAATGAGAATCTTGAAAAAGTCAGCCGTCAACAAACCTTTAATAGTATAGATCGCGACCTGATCAGCTCTCTGGGTATGCGCCGGGAGATGCGCGGCAAAACAGAAATTATGATCGTAGAAGATGATATTTTCTCTCAGAAACTGGTCAGCAATGCTCTGGAAACAAAATATGACCTATCCATCAGTGGCGATGGACAGGGTGCCATTCTTACCTATGCGAAAAAAGCGCCTGATGTGCTTTTCCTAGATATCGGCCTGCCTGATATCGATGGGCATCAGGTGTTAGAGAAAATTTTTCAAATGGACCCAAAAGCTTACGTGGTCATGTTCAGCGGCAACGGTGATCAACAAAACATCATGCGCGCCATGCAATTAGGCGCCAAGGGCTTTGTAGGCAAACCCTTTACCCAAGAAAAACTTTTCCAATATATTGAAAAATCGCCTTACGTCCGAGCGAAACAAGGTAAATCCGTCAAAGAAAGTGAATTGGTTCACTAAAATTTATACCGCATGACATGGTATGCAGAAGGTGCATTTTATTAACCTGAATTCTGCTAGAATTTATAAAGTCAAAGCTGACAGGTCATGCAATGAAAATTCGTAAAATTACCAAGGCTTATATCTTCGCTCTTGCCATTATTGCGCTTATATCCGTAAGCGCCTTTGTCATTCTGGATAGCATGATTTACGCGCGGCAAGATGATGCCAGTCTCGTAAACATCAGTGGACGGCAAAGAATGCTTTCACAACGCTCCGCACTTTTTGCTCTTCAACTCGTCAATTCAAAAAATGATCAGGACAAAAATACGGCCCGTGAGAATCTTCGCCAGACATTACAAGCCATGCAGGCAGGCCATGAAAAACTCGTGAACGTGCAAAAACCGAACGGGATGCACACCCTTCCCACAACCTTGCAACAGCTGTATTTTGAAAAACCTGTAAATCTCAATGAAAAAACATACGAATATTTGCGCCTTCTCAAAAAATTAATGACCACGCCCAACGGCCAACTTGAGAACACAGACGAATATCTAGATACCCTCTTGAACATCAGCTCAACGGAAATTCTGCCAGCTCTGGATCAGGCTGTGAGCCTGTTTGAAGCAGAGAGTACAGCGGCCCTTGTAAAAATGCGATTGTGGCAAAAAATAGTGCTATTGGGCCTCTTGAGCACCTTGGTGCTGGAAGGATTTTTGATTTTTAAACCGCTCGAGGAAAGCATCCGCGCACGCAGTGAAGAGCTCGTAGAAGCAAAAAAAGAAGCAGAAAAAATCGCACAATTCCCAATCAATAATCCCAACCCTCTCATTCATATCAACAAAAAAGGGGAAATCATTATTGCCAACCCGGCGGCTGCGTTAAGTTTTCCGGGTATTTTTGAAGACGGATTTCAGAATATCGCACTTGCAGGGCTTGAATCATGTTTCGGAACTATGGACTTCGACAACAGTAAAAAGGCTGGATCTGTTCGTGAAATCCACCATAACGACATTGTTTACGAACAAACAATCACCCCTGTTATCACTGACGGTGAACCCGCTCTGGTATTATATTGCCATGATATCACAGCCATTAAACACGCCCAGGAAAAAGCCCGCCTCCTCGAGGCCGCAATCATCAGTGCCAAAGATGCGGTTATCATTACCTCTGGTGATCTTGCCGCGCCGGGTCCTGAAATCCTGTATGTGAACCAAGCCTTTACCCGGATCAGCGGCTATGAACCAGAAGAGGTCATCGGCAAATCCCCACGCCTCCTTCAGGGGTCGGATACTGACCGAAGAGTGCTGGATAAAATACGCGAGACCCTGATGGCCGGAAAATCGTTTAAGGGTGAACTGAAAAACTATACCAAAGACGGGATAGCCTATTGGCTGGATATTTCCATCGTGCCCGTGAAAAACGAACATGGCGCCATAACACATTATGCAGCTATAGAGCGCGACATCACCGAACGCAAAGCCTTTGAAAAAGAACTCACCATCACCAAGGAAGCCGCACAGGTCGCCAGCCGCGCCAAAGATGATTTTCTAGCCAATATGTCACACGAACTGCGCACACCGATGAATGGCATTATCGGCCTGTCGGAACTGCTGCTGGATATGGATATGAATGAAGAGCAGTACGAACTGGCTGATGCGATCAATTCCTCATCCCGCAATCTGCTCATTTTGCTCAACGACATTCTGGATTTATCTAAAATTGAAGCCGGAGAGCTCAGCCTTGAAAATATGCCCTTTGACCTGCGCCGCACCGTTCGCCAGACCATTGACCTTCTCAAACCACTTGCCTCACGCAAGGGCGTGGTGTTGGAAAGCACAATCAACCCGATCGTCCCGGATTTCATTATTGGAGATCCCGCGCGGCTACAGCAAATCATGAACAACCTCATCAGCAATGCCGTAAAGTTTACAGATGTCGGCTATGTGCGTCTGGACATGACCTCCAAACATGATACCGATGGAGCGCACATGCTGCAATTCCGGGTGGAGGACAGTGGGATTGGAATTCCCGAAGATAAACGTGAAACGATCTTCAACAAATTCACCCAAGCAGATGTTTCCACCGCACGCAAATATGGAGGAACAGGACTCGGGTTGGCTATCACGCGAGAGCTGGTAGAGATCATGGGCGGGGAAATCACCGTCGACAGTGCCGAAGGACGCGGCACAACTTTCTATGTGAAAATTCCCACCAAAGCCGCACAAAAAGACGAAACAGACAACAAAGAGGCTCAGACAAAACCGATAAAATACGGCTACAGCCTGGATAAAAAACTTATGATCGTTGATGATCACCCGGTCAATCTCCTATTCATTCGTAAGGTTCTTAAGAGTCTCGGCTTTAAAAATGTTGTAGAGGCCCACAGCGGCAAAGAAGCACTTGATCTCTACGAAAAGGGCAAGTTCGACTTGATCTTCATGGATTGCCAGATGCCGGAAATTGACGGATTTGAAGCCTCGGCCATTATCCGGGAAATCGAGGAATTTGAAAACCAGACAAAGATTATCGCCGTGACCGCCGATGCCATGAAAGGGGCGCGCGAAAAATGCATCGATGCCGGAATGAACGATTACATCAGCAAGCCAGTGGATGTAGAAAAACTGAAAATGGTTTTGAGTGAATGGATTCCGGGAGAACAAAGCGTCACTTCAGAAAAAGAATATAATATCTACCTGCCTGTACAATCCGATACTGCGCCGGAAAGTGATTTCAAAATTTTAGACCGGGCACGGCTAGAACTCTTCACCGACGGGGATCCGGACGAAGAACGTGCCCTGATCGAAATGTTTACGACATATGCCGAAGAATCTCTGGAGATTTTACAGGCCGAATGCGATAGCGGCGACAACGAAATCTGGAAGAAGGCCGCACACAAGCTCAAGGGCTCAGCCGCTAATCTGGGCGCTGAATTACTTTCTGATATCTGCTACACTGCTGAGAAATCTTTCGAGGAAAATTCTGAGATCAAAGCCGCAATCCTGTCCAATATCCTCGCCTGCTACCGGAATGTCTGCGCCGCACTGAAAGTCAAAGAACCAAATATTTAAAAGCCGTATATCGCGAATGACTTTGCCGCAGCGTCTTTTTGATTTACAATTGAACGAACGAGATATGCCATGGCAGATACAATTAAAGAAGTCCTTTTGGTTGACGACAAAGTCGACATCCAGGAAATCCTAGCCGATTTTCTGCGCAACAACGGCTACCGCGTGGAAGCTTATGAGAACGGAAAAACCGCCCTTGCAAGACTACAAACAAAAGACTTCCACCTGATTATCACCGATCTGATTATGCCCAAACAGGATGGGTTCAGCCTTATTCACAACATCAAGGAAAAACAAAAAAATCTGCCGAAAAAAACCCCGATCATCATTATGACCGGCGGCAGTCAGACTATGGATTTTCAAGAAAGCCTGGAACAGCTTGAAAGAGAAGGGCACCCGGTTCTTCACAAACCCTTTACCAAGGAAAAATTTCTGGAGGCTGTGAACACAGCTCTATTCACCTAAATCCCGACCGTCATATAGTGGGACATAAATTGAAAATGCACTGCCCTTACCCTCTTCACTATCCACCGTAATATTCCCGCGCCACCCCTTGAGAATGTTATAGACAATCGACAGCCCGAGGCCGGTGCCCTCGCCTGTATTTTTCGTGGTAAAAAACGGATTGAAAATACTCTCGAGACTCTCAGGCGCGATTCCCACCCCTGTGTCTTTCACATCAATCCTGACATACCGTCCAGACTGCAAATCCAAAGCCGTCGAGCGCTCATCAAATTCAATAATTTCACTGCTGAAGATAATAGTGCCTTTATTGCCCATCGCCTGCGCCGCATTCAGGGACAGATTGGAAATCACCCGCACCATATCAGTCTGATTTACATATATTTTTACATCTCCCGGAATGCCTGCTAAAGCTGCCCCAGCATCAATATGCACCGCTTCGGGCAGCATTTCTTCACTCATTTCAAGCGCAAGCGCAAACACATCGGATAAAGGCAAAACAGTACGCGTCGTGTTTTCCTTGCGCGCAAACATCAGAATATCATTCACGATCTTTGCCGCGCTGTTAGTGTTGCGCGTAATTCTCTCTGAAATTTTCTCCAGGTTTTCATCATCGGGGTATTTGGTTTTAATCATGCTGGCGGATAGTAAAATCGGCTGCAGCAGATTGTTGATCTCATGCGCAACGCCGCCAGCAAGCTGTCCCAATGCTTCCATCTTCTGACGCTGGCGCTCGGTCGCTTCATATTCCAGATGGTCCGTTACGTCCTTGCCGTGCAGGATAAAGCCAAATTCGTCCTGCCCCTCAAAATCCAGGCCCTTGCTCAAAACATCCCATTCGACGAATTTAAAATCACCCTCTTTGGTGATCAGCTTCGAGGAAAACTCGACATTGTCACCACCCTTCACCTGAAAGCTGGTTTTTTCACGCTCTCCCTCGGGGATCAAAATTTTCCAATTTTTCCCGACCAATTCTTCGGACGTATATCCTGTGGCCTGCATCACAGCAGGATTAGCATTTCCGATATTGCCGTCCTTGTCCACACTGATCACCAGAGAGGAAATCTCCGAAATAATAAAGCTACACAGTGCTTTTTCAATCTTCAACGCCTTTTCAATCCGCTGGCGCTCCATGGCATAACTTATGGTCCGCGCCAGCATCGAAGAGGTCAGCTCGTCTTTAAGCAGGAAATCATAAATATTCGACTTGATGCTTTTTTCGTAGAGATAATGCTGGTCGTGGCCGGTCAGGATAATAAACGGGCCGGGATGCCCCTTCCTGCTCAGCGTGCTGATCAGATCAAGCGCATTTCCTCTATCCAGCTTATAATCAATAAAATAGATGTCATGTTCACGCTGGGCACACGCTTTCAGGCCATCCGCATAAGATCCCACCCAATCGACCTGCATTTTCCGCTCACCGGGAATGCCTTCAATCAGGCGCTTGGTCAGCGTAAAATCTGCTTTATTGTCCTCTACGATTAATATTTTAAGTGTGCCCATAGCCCCCACGCCATAATGGAAAATTTTGCAGATTTTTCAATTTGCACACATCCATTACGCCAGCTTTTCGGGCCGCTGTCCAGACAAGGAAATCTTTAAATCCTGAAACTTTTTTCGGGTGCTTTAATGAGGCGCAGAATCAGGAATCAGGGCCTGCGCCGCGGCCCGGCGCGCCGGATCTTTCGGTGTCCGGCTGGTAATATCAAGATCCACGGAAAGCACATCCACAAGATATGCATAATGCGGATCACGTGCATACAGCTCGGCTTCGAAACTCTCACAGAACTGATCCCAGTCGATTTGCTCCAGCCTGTTGATTTCACCGGCCTTTATAAGCGGCGTCCAGTCGCGGTCCAGAACGGTCCGGAACGCCTTATCAAAAGCATCTGCAACGTTTTCCGGTGAAAAATCTCCGGCCTTCTGGCGCGTGCGCAGAGTGTCAAAAAATTCTTTCGGCTGCGGGTCGGCCTTGCCCATCTGAACCCATAATTCAGGCAGTTTGTTGAGCATGCAGTGAAATTCTACGCTCCCCTTCAGAATCTCATTTTCCGTCTCTCCTTCAAACCCCAGCTTCATGGTATCAGTATTGCCAACCTCAATGCCCTTGCCGCCGGACGTTCCCGGTTGCAGGGGAAGCGTCATACCGCCATTGGTGGAAGGAATATACGGCACAGATTTGCCTGCGGTATTGATCAACACAACACCGCCAACTAGCGCAGCTCCTGCTACATAGCCAAAAACCTTACGGGGGGACACACCGGAATCTCTACTCATTTTCTTACTCTCAATCTCTTCAGATTTATAGGATTATGTCGCCACATCTAGCAAAAGCAATCTTATATGTCAAAAACTATTTTCATGGCTGCAAACCCCTATCCTGTGCTTGAATAACCTCCCGGCCCCGCTATAGTTCCAGACATGAAATTGCAAATCCGCCGTACCCTGATCCAGATCGCCAAAGCCGAGGTGATTTTTTACATCATGCCGCTCCTGATGTCCGTGCTGGTGGCGGGAACGGTCGCGCAAAAATATATCGGGCTGTATGAATCGCAAAAGCTCTTCTTTTCCTCCTTCATTTTTTGGGCCGGGCCGTTACCTTTGCCGGGCGGGACACTCTTATTAATCCTGCTGACCTTTTCCCTGCTGTGCAAATTTCTGTTCTTCAGCGAATGGCGTTGGCGCAAGGCCGGAATCATCCTCACCCATCTGGGCTGCCTCGTACTTTTGATCGGCGGGATTTTCACCGCCACCAGTGCCCGTGAAGGCTATATGCTGATCCCCGAAGGAGCGCAAACACCTTACATATATGATTACATCCAGCGCGATTTGTTTATCTTTAAAAATGATCTTCTACAGAAAACTGTTGCCTTTGAAGACCTAAAAACCGGCCCCCTGAAAATCTCGACCCCTTTTACCCTTACAATTGAAAACAGCTGTGCCAATTGCGAAATCATAAAACAGGAAGACCCTTCCGAAAACTTTCGTAGCATGGCACAGTTCATGCAACTCAAACCCGCGCCTTCTGAATTAGAACCGGAGCAAAACCTCACCGGCACAACCTTCTCAATTACTGGCCTGGATGAGAAACAAGACGGCACCTATATCGCCTTCGAAGCCATGCCCAAACCCATCGTTCTGAATACCGCCGATGCGGAGTATAAAATCATTTTCGGCAAACAGCAGCGCCTTTTGCCCTTTTCCATCCGCCTGAATGATTTCGAGAAAAACTCCTATCCCGGCACGGACAAAGCCCGCGCTTTTTCCTCAGACATTGACGTTATCGATGGCGAGATCACCTGGCCTGCGCGCATCACCATGAACCACCCCCTGCGCTATAAAGGCTATACATTCTACCAATCCGCCTTTGAACGCGGCGAAGAGGGCGAGGCCACCATTCTCAGCGTTGTTGAAAACAAAGGCCGCCTCTTCCCCTATATCGCCACCGCGATCATCGCCGCCGGATTAATGCTGCATCTCTTCATTATGGGCTGGAACAAAAAAGCCAAAACCATCCTGATTTTTGCGGCGCTTCTGACCGGCAGTTTTTCTGCCCCTGCACAGGCCCAAACGCAGGATTTTGATTACTCTGCCTTTCGTATGCTGCCAATATTACACGAGGGGCGTGTCCAGCCACTGGACAGCTTTGCGCGCTACCATCTCAAACACTTTGCCGGAAAAGAGAAAATTGACGATTTGAGCAACGCCGGGTGGCTAGCTGAAACAGTGTTCAATCCTGCGCAGGCTATAGACCGTCCTGTCTTTTTGCTGCGCGATCCGGATATAAAAACGCAGCTCGGCCTGCCGGTGCAGCAAAAATATTTTTCCCTGAACGAGCTGGCCGAACCTTTAACCGCCTCACGCGAACAACTTTTTACCCTGCTGCAATCACCGCCGAAAAACCTCACCGCGCAGCAAAAAATATTTATAGATCTGCATAACAACACCGCCACGCTGGCTGAGATTTCGCAAAGTTTTTCACTGTTTCTGCCGTTAAATATCGAAGGGCAGAAGACTTATCTGGACCTGATCTATGAAGAGCCTCAAATGTTGGAACAGCTTAAAAAACTGGTGCAGCAAAAAGGAACCGACATTCTGGATTACTCCCCGGAGCAGCAAAAAGAAATCAACACCGCTTTTACGCTGCAAAGCGCAAGAGCGGGCGGAGAAATCAACGATGATTTGCGCATCATGCCGCCGATTTTGGAATCGCAAAATGGCGAATGGCTCTCTCCCTGGCAACTTATCCTGCGCGGCCAAGGATCGCCGCAAAATGCGCAATACCTGAAATTCTGGGAGGAAATGGCCACCGCCTATCGCACCGGGAACGCTGATGCCTGGAGCAAAGCCACGCACGCTGCGCAAAACCACATCACCCCGCAAATCAACAAAGCCGCCTTTACGCTTGAATATCTCTATAATACGGCCCACCCTTATCATTGGGCTTTGGCGCTATATGGCCTGGCTGTGATTTTATTGCATTTTTCATCCCTGCCCTTTGGGGCGGCTGCACTCACACTCGCCGCCGCGCTGCACAGCTTTGCCATTGCCTCACGCATCTTCATTCTGGACCGCCCCCCTGTGGGCACACTTTATGAATCCGTGATCTTCGTCGCGCTGATTGCCGCGCTGCTGGGATTGATGTTTACCTGGCATATGCGCAACAAACTGCCTGCCCTCTCAGGATCACTGTGCGCTGCAATTCTTCTGGCCATCGCACCAAATTTGCTGCAACAAGGCGAAAGCATGGAAATGCTCAGTGCCGTTTTAAACACAAACTTCTGGCTGGCAACACATGTTTTGTGCATCACCAGCGGCTATGCCGTTTGCGTTCTCACTGCCTTGCTCGCGCATTTCTATTTCTTTGTACGAACAAACGAAGCGCAGCAAAATCTGCACACCCTCGTTCACCGCCTTTCACTTCTTGCCCTGCTACTCACTGCGATCGGCACCATCCTGGGCGGCATCTGGGCCGACCAATCGTGGGGCCGGTTCTGGGGCTGGGACCCGAAAGAAAATGGTGCGCTATTGATCGTACTCTGGCTGATCTGGGCGCAGCATGGCAAACTCAGCGGCCACCTGAAAACACGCGGATTTGTCCTGTCCATGGCCGCACTCAACATTATTGTCGCTCTGGCTTGGTTTGGGGTAAATCTGCTTAATGTTGGCCTGCATTCCTACGGCTTCATTAACGGTATTGCCTGGGGTCTTGGCCTGTTCTGCACTCTACAAATGGCGGTGCTTTGCGTTTTATACTTTAAAGGGAGGGCAGCATGAAATACAATATCCTGATCATTATCTGTCTTGCCCTGATCGGCTATGGCACAACATTATATCTGGATCAGGGCCGCAGCATTCCAACCATCCCGGAGGAAAGAGCAGCGCAGCAGGTTTCGCCACAGCAAACCACTCCCGATTTTACCTTCACTGACATCCAGGGCCGCAGCGCCAACCTTCATGATTTCAAAGGCAAAACTATTCTGCTGAATTTCTGGGCCTCGTGGTGCGCGCCCTGCATCAAAGAATTTCCTGCCCTCATCCAAGCATCGCAGGACTTTAAAGATAATGTTGTCCTGATCGCGCTTTCTTCAGACATGGATCAGGAAAAAATGCAGGCCTTTCTGAAGCGTCTAAAAACCCAAAACACACTGCAATACGAATACGATAATGTGTACATCGCCCATGACCGGGAAGGCGTCACCCAAAATTTGTTTCAGACCTATAAGCTCCCCGAAACGTTGCTGATAGGGCCCGATCTTTCTATCAAAACCAAGTATATCGGCGCAAACTGGACAAAAGAGGAAATGCAAGAGACTCTTTCCATCTTACAAAATTAATCAAACCTCGAGGCACGCAATCGTACGAGCGCCAAAAATTTTATTAATTATTTTTTTAAGCATGATAGGCTGCGTTATATCGTTGTTTTATGCATGAGGGGGGGATTGCTATGAAATCCGCAGTGAATATCGTACCTTTTCTGAGTTCAAAATCCGATGCGAATGTTATGCTGGATCTTATTCCGTTGAACGTGATGACATGCGATCCGAAAACGCTGATCATTGATTACGCCAACAAGCCAAGTATCAACACGCTCAATACAATCAGCGAACTTCTGCCGGACGGTGTTACGGGCAATAATATCGTTGGTCAGTGTATCGATATCTTTCATAAAAACCCGGCCTATCAACGCAAGATGCTGGCGGACCCCTCGAACCTGCCGCATAGCGCAATTATCCGGCTTGGGCCCGAAATGCTCGATTTGCATATTGATGCAATTTACAGCGGAAAAACCGTCAAAAAACTCATCTTAAGCTGGAGCGTCTGTACAGAGCGCGAACAATTGAAGATCATGGTGGACAGCATGCCGATAAACGTCATGATGTGTGACACCAAGGAATTCACAATTACATACGCCAACCAGACCAGTATCAATACACTCAAGACTGTAGAGCACTTAATCCCAATCAAAGTCGAAGACCTTATTGGTTCTTCGGTAGACGTCTTCCACAAAAATCCGTCGCATCAGCGCAATATTCTAAAAGACCCGAACAACTTGCCTTATCACTCCAAAATCAAATTAGGAGATGAAACGCTCGATCTGAACGTTGCGGCAATTAAAGACCATAGCGGTTATTATATAGGGCCTATGCTCAGTTGGTCCGTGATTACAGCGCAAGAAAACCTGTCACAATCCGTATTGGAAATCTCCCAAGTTGTTTCCGGCTCATCCGAAGAGGTCCAGGCCACGGCTCGCAACCTCTCCGCAGCCGCAGAAGAAGCCTCCGCGCAGGCAACATCGGTTGCTGCCGCATCCGAAGAAGCATCAACCAACGTTCAGACTGTTGCTGCGGCAACTGAAGAGATGACAGCTTCTATCAAGGAAATCGCGGAACAAGTGGCCAAATCTAACGAAACAGCTGCCGAGGCCGTGAGAAAAGCAGAAACCACAAACAAAACGGTTGAACAGCTCCACGAAGCCTCCAACCAGATCGGCGATGTGGTGAACCTGATTAACGAAATCGCGGAACAAACCAACCTGCTGGCGCTAAACGCAACCATTGAAGCCGCCAGAGCCGGTGAAGCCGGTAAAGGCTTTGCCGTTGTGGCCTCCGAGGTTAAGTCCCTGGCAGCACAAACCGCCAAGGCGACCGAGGAAATCCGCGCACAAATCTCAACGATGCAATCCACAACCTCGGAAGCAGTGCACGCTATTGCCTCGATCCGCCAAACTATCGCCTCCATCAGCGAAGCCAGCACTTCTATCTCTGCTGCGATTGAAGAACAAGCGGCAACGACGACAGAAATTTCCCGCAATGTGCAGGAAGCGTCTAAGGCCACGACCGAAGTGACCAGCAATATTGCCGGCGTTCAAGCAGCATCTCAGGAGACCGGCGCGGCCTCAACACAATTGCTTCAACTTGCTGAGCAACTGGCCAATAAAGCCAATGAGATGAACAAGCAAGTGAGTGACTTTATGGAGCGCTAAAACCACCAAAAAAATTCATTTAAAAGGGCTTTTTCTGATTAAGTACGGAGAGGGCCCTTTTCTTTTTCATCGCCACGAATTCTCCACATCTTTGATTTTTTTTTATACTCTTTCCTTTTGACACTGATATTACAGGAAATTATGTGATAGTATCTTTTTTACGCGGACGGTCCGGCCGAAACCGCAATATCTAAAAACCCGTTGATGAGAGCCCCGCTATTGCGTCTTTAATAAATCTTCATGCTGAAAACATATATCAAAAAAGCTGTTGAATCCCTGCCCAAACCTCATACGGATGCGCAGAAAGATTTCGTGGAGATGATGGGCAGCTTCATCCTGAAGGAAGATATGGATCTGTTCGATCAGACAACCTTCCTGAACATGATCAAATCCCATTGGGACCTCAGCCAGAAAAACAGAAACGATCGCGCGGAAATTCAAATTTACTGCCCGATTAACGGTAAAAACCATCGCCGCAAAACCGTCATCGATATCGTTAGTAACGATTATGCGTTTCTTGTGGATTCGGTTACGGCAAAAATCAATGAACGCAGCTTGTTAATTGATTTTCTCGTGCACCCGGTCCTTTACGTTAAATACGATAATAAGGGTCAACTCAGCTCCGTTTCAAAAAAAGCACAAAAAGGCTATACAGCGCGTTCGCACATCCATATCCATATCAAGCATGCCCTGACCGATGAAGAGCTCGAGGAGCTGGAAACAGGTCTGCGTGAAGCCATTGAAGATGTTGAATTTGCCAACAGAGACTGGCAAAAAATGCTGACCGAACTCAAAAAAGCCAAGGATGAGCTGGCCGAGGCCCGCATTTCTCGGCCGGCCAAGGAAATTCAGAAATACTGCGCCTTCCTGGATTACCTGTACAATAATAACTTTACCCTGCTTGGCTTTCGCGAATACCAGTTTGCAGAAGGAAAAGACGGCCTGACCAGTAAAACCGTCAGGGGCAAAAATATGGGCGTCCTGAGCAGCGAAATGAAGCCGGCCTACATTCGTGAAAGCGAAGAAGGCCTACCACGCAATCTCCAGGAGTTGCGCCGCAGCCTACCTCCTATCTCGATTTCAAAAACCAACCGTATTTCCACCGTTCACCGTCGCGTGCCGATGGATGCCATTGCCGTTAAAACCTATGATGAAAAAGGTAAGGTAAAAGGCGAAAAACTCTTTCTCGGCCTGTTCACCTCTGTTACCTATTCCCGAAGTGTCGGCGATGTTCCCTATTTGCGTGAAAAAGTCGATGAAATCATGGAAATGTCCGAATTCGCGGCCGGATCACATGACCGCAAAGCCCTTCGCCATATTCTGGAGCGTTATCCCCGCGATGAATTGTTCCAAATAGAACCCAAAGAGCTCTTCCAGATTGGGTTAAATATTTTGCGCCTGCAAGAGCGCCAGCGGATCGCCCTGTTCATACGACAGGACCCTTTCGGCCGTTATATATCGGCTCTTGTCTACGTTCCGCGCGATCGCTTTGGCACCACAATCCGAAAGCAGATTACCAAAATTCTGGAAGAAGAATTGCACGGCGTTTGTACAAACTTTAACACCTCCATGGATGATTCCCTGTTTGCGCGGGCAATGTTCATGATCAATGTCTCGCAGAAAAAACCGCCGCGTTACAATACGGCGAAAATCGAAGCACAGTTGCAGGAACTCGGGAAAACCTGGGAAGAACGCTTAGGAGAGGCTTTAACAAGCAGCATGGATGATGAGGAAGATATCCTCCAGCTTAAAAACAAATACGGCAATGCTTTCCCGATTTCTTATACGTCACGCTATCTGGCCAGACATGCCGTATTTGATATTCACAAAATCGAGGAAGCACTCGAAAACAACTATTTGGCGCTGGACCTTTACAGGCCCGAAAATGTCGATGCCAACCATCTGCGGCTGAAAATCTACAATCCCGGCATTCCTATCAACCTTTCTGATGTCTTGCCGATTCTGGCCAATATGGGCCTGCGCGCCGCATCTGAACTGCCGTTTGAAGTTCATCCTGAAGACAGCGATGCTTCCGTATGGATTCATGACTTCCTGCTAGAGCTGCCCGACACCAAAGACTTGGTGATCATTGATGACGTGAAAGATATCTTTGAGAACGCTTTCGCTCATATCTGGTACAGACAGGTTGAAAACGACAGTCTGAACAGCCTTGTGCTAAAAGCAAAGCTAACCTGGCGAGCCATTACCGTGCTGCGCACCTATGTCCGCTATATGAAGCAAATCCGCTTTCCGTTTAGCCGAGGCTACATCCATGAAGCCCTGATCCAGAATCCAAAAATCAGCTTCCTGATCACCCGCCTGTTTAAAACAATGCATGACCCAAGAAATCAGGGCAAAGCCGAAGAACACGCACAGGAGATCGAAGCCAATATAATTGCTGAACTGGAAAAGGTTGACTCGCTGGATCAGGACAAAGTGTTGCGCAGCATGACCGCACTGGTGAAAGCGACCCTGCGCACCAATTATTTCCAGGCCAAAGGAAATGGCGGCTACAAACCATATCTCGCCATTAAAATTGATTCCGGCGCGGTTGATGACTTGCCTGCGCCGCGCCCCTACCGCGAGATATTTGTCTATTCCCCGCGCGTCGAAGCAATTCATCTGCGCGGCGATAAAATTGCGCGCGGAGGTCTACGCTGGTCCGACCGGCAGGAAGATTTCCGGACCGAGGTTCTGGGCCTGATGAAGGCGCAAATGGTGAAAAACGCCGTGATTGTTCCCATGGGATCCAAAGGCGGATTTGTGGTCAAAACACCAACAAAATCGCGTGAAGAGTTTCAGAAAGAAGGCATCGAATGCTACAAGATTTTTATTCGCGGCCTGCTGGATATTACTGATAACCTCAAAGGCAACAAGGTCATTCCGCCCAAAGACGTCGTCCGGCATGACGGCGACGACCCATATCTGGTTGTCGCGGCGGATAAAGGCACGGCAACCTTCTCCGACATCGCCAACGCCCTATCTCTGGAATATGATTTCTGGCTGGGCGATGCCTTCGCCTCCGGCGGATCGGCCGGTTACGACCATAAGAAAATGGCAATCACCGCGCGCGGTGCATGGGAATCAGTCAAGCTGCATTTCCGCCAGCTCAACCACAACACCCAGACCCAGGATTTCGATGTGATCGGTGTCGGTGATATGGGCGGAGATGTATTCGGCAACGGCATGCTGCTCTCGGAACATATTCGCCTTGTCGGTGCTTTCAACCACCTCCATATTTTCTGCGACCCAAACCCCAATCCAGCGACAAGCTTTAAGGAGCGCGAGCGCCTGTTCAAAAATGTTGCGGGATGGGACCAGTACGATAAATCAAAACTCTCGAAAGGCGGCGCCATCTTCCTGCGCAGCGAGAAAACACTTAAACTCAGCGAGGAAATTAAAAAACGTTTTGAGATCACCGAAGACAAAGTCAGCCCTGCCCAACTCATGCGCTATATGCTCAAGGCGCGGACGGATCTGATGTGGTTTGGTGGAATTGGAACCTACGTTAAATCCTCCCGCGAAACTCATTCCGATGTCGGCGATAAAAATAATGATGCCCTGCGGATTGATGGGAAAGAATTGCGCGCCACCGTCATCGGCGAAGGTGCAAACCTGGCCGTCACCCAGCTGGGCCGAATCGAATTCTCGGAAAAAGGCGGGAAAATTAATACAGACTTCATCGATAATTCCGGTGGTGTGGATTCTTCGGACCATGAGGTTAATATCAAAATTCTGCTGGCCGATGTCATGCGTAACCCAGCATATAAAATGGACATCCCCGTCCGTAACAAGTTACTGGAAAAAATGACCAACGAGGTTGCACAGCACGTCCTCTGGCACAATTACCAACAGGCCCAGGCAATTTCCCTAGCAGAACTCACCGCACCGCAAAGCCTCCAAATCCATGATGAATTTATTCAGGATATGGAGCGGGAGAAGGGCCTGAAACGTAAAATCGAAGGTCTGCCTGAGGCAGAGGAAATCGAATCCCGCCTGAGGATTGGTCACGGCCTAACGCGCCCGGAACTCTCAATCTTGGTCTCCTACGCCAAAATCGCCTTCACTCAAGATTTGCTAACCACAGACATCCCGGATCATCCGGACATGCAATACTGGCTGATGGATTATTTCCCGGATATCCTTCAGGAAAAATTCCCGAAGGAAATTTCCAACCACCGCCTCGCACGCGAGATTATCGCCACGAAAATGGCCAATTCCCTGATCAACCGTATGGGACCGACCTTCATCAAGTCCATTATGAAGAAAACCTCCGCAAACAGTGCCGAAATCGCGCGCGCCTACATCACCGTACGCGAAGCTTTTGACCTCCGGCCGCTCTGGGATTCTATCGAGGCGCTGGATAATAAAGTCCCGGCAGAGGTACAGCTCAAAGCCATGCGTGAAGTTACTGAAATGTCACGCCATTCGATTGCCTGGTTCCTGACCCGCCTTGGCCGTGACCTGAATATGAGCAATGATGTTAAAGATTTCAGGAAGGGCATACAAAATCTGAGAAACCACATCGACACACTGGTCACAGAGAATTTGCAGGAAATGATAGAAACCCGCAAAAACAGCTTTATACAAGATGGAATGCCCGCATCTCTGGCACGACAAATTGCCCTGATGCCAGTGCTCAGCTCCGCTTGCGATATCATTCGTATCTCTCTGGAACACAAAACCAACCTGACCAACACCGCCAAAACCTATTTCCGCGTCGGACAGAATTTCCATCTGGACTGGTTGCGCCAGCAAGCGAAATTCATGACCTCCGAAGATTCCTGGCATTCAGAGGCCACAACCGGCTTGGTTGAACAACTCTATGGTGCACAGGCGGGTCTGACGATCCGTATTCTACGCGATACCGGCGCCAGAGGAGCAAAAGGCAAAGACATCGTTGATCGCTGGCTGGAATCGCATACTCATACGGTGGAGCAGCTCTACCCGCTTTTCAACAAGCTGCGCCGCGCCGGAACGATTGATCTGCCGATGCTGATGATCGCCGAACAACGCTTGCGCAATCTTTATGGCGGATAATTAAATCAACCCGATCAAAACCAAGACCAGCAAGCCGTAATTCCGGTTGGACTGGAATATTCTGAGTGAGCTCCGCGGGTCGTCCATCTCCCAGCTTTCCACCTGCCAGAATAAATGCAGGACGGGCAGGAACAGGTAAAGCCCGATCCACGGCCAACCAACTGCAGGCCACAAGGCCGCACACAACCCCGCCAGCTGCAGGCCGTAAAACATCCAGACATAGCGCTTACTCTGCGTGCCGAATTTCAACGCCGTTGACTTAATCCCGACCAGCCCGTCGTCTTCTTTGTCCTGATGCGCATAAATCGTGTCGTAGCCCAGGGTCCAGAACACGCACCCCGCATACAGCGCAAGCGCCTGCCAGGATACGGTTCCGGTAACCGCGCTCCACCCCATCAATGCGCCAAAATTAAACACTAGGCCTAAAAAAGCCTGCGGCCACCAAGTCCAGCGCTTCATCAGCGGGTACAGGACAATCAGCGGAAGGCTTAAAACTCCCAACAAAATTGTTGCAAAGTTAAACTGTAGCAAAATCACAAACCCGACGCACAACAACGCCATCAGAAACACAATCGCCGCGCGGGGACTGATTTCTCCAGACGCAATCGGCCTCTGGCGCGTACGCTCCACCTGCGCGTCCAGGTCCCGGTCCCACAAATCATTCACCACGCATCCAGCGGCGCGCATCACCACCGCCCCAACCGCGAATAAAACAAAGGCCAGCCAGTTCTGTCCGTTCATCCCGCCGAAGCCCCCGGCGGCCAAAAAAATCGTCCACCAACCGGGCAGAAGCAACAACCAGACACCGATCGGCCGGTCTATCCGTGCCAGATACGCATAAGGCCGCCAGCGCGCAGGCAATGAGGCGATGAAATAAGAGCTGTATTGTATGTCTGTAAAGCCGATCATAAATCGCGTATTGTTTTGGTTATGAATGATGATGCATATTACAAACGACCCCGGCTCTATATGCAATCCTCTTTTGAGGCAGGCGGCGAAATTCTCCTGGAAGGGCCGCAATTCCATTATTTGAAAAACGTCATGCGTCTGGGCGAAGGCGGCACTGTGCGCCTGTTTAACGGCCGCGACGGCGAATATCTGGCGCAGCTTGCAAATATCACAAAAAAATCGGCCGCGCTTCATGTGACCCAAAAAATCAAAGACCAACCCGCAAACGAACATGAAATCCACTTGCTCTTCGCGCCACTCAAAAAAAACCGCATGGATATGGTGATTGAAAAAGCGACAGAGCTGGGGGTGACGGATTTTCATCCGATTCTGACAGAACATACAGACGTACGAAAGCTCAATACGGACCGGCTGCACGCGCAAATTACAGAGGCCAGCGAACAATGCGAGCGCCTCAGCCTGCCGCGCCTTCACGAACTAAGACCCTTGCTGGTAAAGCTTGGCGGCTGGCCGGAAAACGTCAAGATCTTCTGGGGGCGGGAGCGCGGCACTGATACGAATTTGGCCCAAACCCAAGCACAGAAATGGGCCTTCCTGATCGGACCTGTCGGTGGGTTTTCCGCCACAGAAGATTCATTTCTTGCCAATCACGCGGTCGTACAACCCATATCGCTGGGGTCGCGCATCTACCGCGCAGAAACCGCATCCATACTATGTCTGGCCCATGCGCAGCTTAAATTGATGGCTATATAAAAATTTGCACTGAACGGGCTTGTAATTTAGGGCTGTTTCTTACATTTTTAATCGGGTAAGATAATCTCCAAAAGTGGTTCTAATCCCTTTAAAAAGTTAAGTATTAAGGACAATAAAGGTCCGAAATAAAGGTATAAAAGCATGCACAAAATATTAGCAACCCTGACAGCATTTTTAATCACCGCGCTCCCTGCAAGCGCCATGGCCGACGGCGTCGCGGTCGATTGGCAACTCGGACTCCAAGCTCCGGCCTCGCCATCGGCGGAACATATACATGACTTCCACAATCTGCTGCTTTACATCATTACGGCTATTGCAGTTTTTGTTTTGATTTTGCTGGCCTGGGTTGTTATCCGCTACAACAGCCACATGAACCCGACGCCGTCGCAATTCTCCCACAACGTGATGATTGAGGTCCTGTGGACAGTTGTCCCGGTGATTATCCTGATTGTCATCGTGTTACCGTCCTTCAAGCTCCTGTATTACAACGACCGCACCGAAAATCCGGACATGACCCTGAAGATTACGGGCTATCAATGGTATTGGGGCTACGAATACCCCGACCACGGCGGCATTAACTTTCTGTCCTATATGGTACCCGATGCCGAAATTAAACCGGAGGAAGGGCAGAAACGATTGCTTTCCGTGGATAATGTCGTTGTTCTGCCGGTCGAGAAAAATATCCAGATTCTGGTCAATGGCGGCGATGTTCTGCATTCCTGGGCCGTGCCTGCCCTGGGAATCAAAATGGATGCCATTCCCGGCCGCCTGAACGAAACATGGGTGCGAATCAACAAGCCTGGCACCTATTACGGCCAGTGCTCCGAGCTTTGCGGCAAGGATCACTCTTATATGCCGATCGAAATTCGCGCCGTGACCGAGGAAGAATTCAATGCCTGGGTCGAAAAAGCAAAACAGGAATTTACGATGCAAGACAATTTGGAGCCTAAAACAATACAATTCGCATATTTGGAGGGACGTTAAACAATGGCTGATCACAAACCAGGATTCTTCGCCCGGTGGTTCATGTCCACCAACCACAAGGATATCGGAACGCTCTATATCATATTCGCAATTATTGCCGGTATTGTCGGCGGGTTTTTCTCCATGGTCATGCGGCTGGAGCTGCAAGAGCCGGGCGTGCAATATCTCGTCACTGCTGCGGGCGATCCCGACGGCCATCTGTGGAACACAATCATCACCGCGCACGGCCTGATTATGGTTTTCTTTGTCGTGATGCCCGGCCTGATCGGCGGATTCGGCAACTGGTTTGTTCCCATCATGATCGGCGCTCCGGATATGGCTTTTCCGCGCCTGAACAATATTTCTTTCTGGCTGATCGTTCCGGCGTTTCTGCTGCTGCTCGGTTCGGCCTTTGTCGGCGGAGCGGGAACGGGCTGGACCGTTTATCCCCCCTTGTCCTCAATAGGGTTCGGGCACGACTCGATGGCGGTGGACATGGCGATATTCTCCCTGCACCTCGCAGGCGCAAGCTCCATCCTCGGTGCGGCGAATTTTATCACCACCATCTTTAATATGCGCGCACCGGGCATGACCTTACACAAAATGCCGCTCTTCGTCTGGGGCATGCTGATCACCGCGTTCCTGCTGGTTCTGGCCGTGCCGGTACTAGGGGGGGCGATTACTATGCTCCTGACCGACCGGAATTTCGGCACATCATTCTTTAACCCGCAGGGTGGTGGTGATCCGCTTTTATACCAGCACTTGTTCTGGTTCTTCGGTCACCCGGAAGTCTATATCATGATCCTACCCGCTTTCGGAATCATCAGCCACATCGTCTCCACCTTCTCCAAAAAGCCTATTTTCGGCTATCTGGGAATGGCGTATGCGATGGTCTCCATCGGCTTTGTCGGCTTTATCGTCTGGGCGCACCACATGTATACGGTGGGCATGGATGTGAATGTGCGCGCGTATTTTACCGCCGCGACGCTCATCATCGCAGTTCCGACAGGTATCAAGATCTTTTCCTGGATCGCGACCATGTGGGGCGGCTCGATCGAGTTCAAAACCCCGATGCTCTGGGCGATCGGCTTTATCTTCCTGTTCACCGTCGGCGGCGTGACCGGCGTTGTGCTGGCCAATGCCGGGATGGATACCGCCCTGCACGACACCTATTACGTTGTGGCGCATTTCCATTACGTGCTGTCCCTGGGTGCGGTATTCGCCCTGTTCGCCGGGTTCTATTACTGGATCGGTAAGATGTCCGGACGCCAATATCCCGAATGGATGGGACAGGTGCATTTCTGGCTCACCTTCATCGGCGTGAACACCATCTTCTTCCCCCAGCATTTCCTGGGGCTGGCCGGTATGCCGCGCCGTTATATCGATTATCCGGATGCCTATGCGGGCTGGAACGAGATTTCCTCTTATGGTTCTTATCTGACCGGGATCGCGACACTCTGGTTCGTTCTGGTGGTGTTTTACACGCTGGTCGCGGGGCGCAAGGTGGGCGATAATTACTGGAATGCACAGCCGCAATCCATGACTCTGGAATGGACATTGTCTTCACCGCCGCCGTTCCACCAGTTTGAGATTCAGCCAAAAGTTAATTAAATCAATATTTTAAATGAAATATATTGCTGAGAGCCTGGCAAATTGCTAGGCTCTTTTCATTATGACTTCGGCAGCGAAATATATATTGGGTGTGACGGCGGGCTTAATGCTCCGCACCCCTTTTGCTGAGGCCGCATCGCCGCATCAGACCGTAAATGATCTCCGCATCTCAAACCAGAATACCGTTTTGGTAGAAACTTCCGCCACGGAAGAAACCGCCAACGCTGACGCGCCTCCGGCCCTGCGCATGAAAATGCCCCAGGAGGTTACAAAAGAGCGCCTGATGGACCTGATCCAGAACGGCCGCGCGCAGGATGCCCTGGACTTGCTGAAAGATGCCAAAAACTGGGAAACCAACCCGGCCGAAATTAAAAAGCTCGAAGCACTGGCCGAAGAGCTGGAAGAGGAAATCCGCCGTAAGCGGTTCCCGGATCCCGCGCCTGGCATCGGAATACCCGGTCTGGTAAAACCTTTCTAGAAATCTCGCTTTAAGAATTAGACTTTTGGTGAAGCGTGTTCAGGTGTTGAACTCCTTGCATCGCGCCTTCTTTGAACGGCATTTCCAATCATAAAAGCAGGCGCCCAGACCAAACCCTGCAGTTCTACCATCAAAATACCAAACCCCATGAAAGCGCCGAGAGCGGCACCCCCTATCAAACCTCTCTTAACTGCCAAAGCTCTTATTTCCTCGTCATTATTTGCCAATCGTGAAAATTCGACACATAAATCAGCCCTCACGCTATCAACGTCTTCAAAAAAGGACGGGGAAATACTGATCTGATCCTGCCTTTTGTCCGCAGCGCCCAAAATCAATGGCCGCGCCTGCTCCATTGTTGTTTCCTTGCGCGCCTCTTCTTCGCTCATAATCAATTTTGTTTGAGAACTTAGATCCGGGGACCAGCCCGCTACATTGTTGGAAAGCTTCAGCCCTTCGAGCGCAGGCAATGTTGTTTGCGCATATTTTACTGCCCTTTCAAAACGGCGAACCGCATGAGAACGAAAAGCAAAAGCTGAAATCACTGTGGCAATAGCAAGCGTTGCGATAGCAAGAGGCATCACAACCGGATCGGTACCATTGGAAATATTCGCGCGATTCCACACTGTTCTGACGGTGTCCACTCCTGCAATCTCCTTTAAAATTTTAACAATAAGCAGGCAACCGTAACAAACATGTATCCTTATGTCAAAAAATATCCTGCGGTAAACAAGATTTCCCCCTGTTCTTCCTCCGGCAGGCGCGCTATCTATAAATCATGAGCACCGCCGCAATGTCACAGGATTCTGATGTCTCCGATTATTTCTCGCTGCTGAAGCCCCGGGTAATGAGCCTGGTGATCTTCACCGGCTTTGCGGGTATGGTCCTGGCGCCGGGTTTTCATGCGCTTCATCCCTTGCTGGCCTTCGTTGCCATGCTGTGCCTGGCGGTCAATGCCGGGGCGGCGGGCGCGATTAATATGTGGTTTGACCGCGATATCGATGCGGTGATGAAACGTACGCAAAACCGCGCTCTGCCACTAGGCAGGATAAATCCGGCCGATGCGCTGGGCCTGGGCATTGTGCTGTCGCTACTGTCCTTTATGGTGATGGGGCTGGCCTTAAACTGGGTGGCGGCGGGCATTCTGGCTTTTGCCAATTTCTTTTATTCGGTAATTTATACAATGCTGCTGAAACGCTCTACGCCTCAGAACATCGTGATTGGCGGGGCGGCGGGTGCCTTTCCGCCCATGATTGGCTGGGCCGCAGTCACGGGCGATATCTCTGTTTTTCCATTGCTGCTGTTTGGAATCATCTTTTTCTGGACCCCGCCGCATTTTTGGGCGCTTTCCCTGTTCGCCAATGAGGATTACAAGCGCGCAGGCATCCCGATGATGAGCGTGGTGGCGGGCGAAAGCCGCACAAAATGGCAAATGCTGGTCTATGCGCTGATCCTGTTTCCCTTAACCGTGGCCCCGACATTTCTGGGGTTCGAAGGCCTCGCATATGGCGTTGCAGCCTCTGTGCTGTCTGGGTTCTTTATCTTCACCAGCATATGCGTCCTGCGCAGCCCGGATTTAAAATATGCGCGGCTGATGTTCGGATATTCGGTATTTTACCTGTTTGCACTGTTTCTGGCTTTGATACTGCTCTAAACGGCAAACAGAAAGGCGGCAATCCCGGCCAGAGTCACCAGCGTGCCCTTGATACAATAAAAAGCAATCACCCACACAGCCGGATTTTTGGCGTATTTGCACGCTGGAAACCGCTCCTTGAACGAAGCGGGAACCAAGGTTGTCGCATTGCGCAGGATATTTGCTTTTTCCATCATTCCATTATACAAGAAAAGGGTTAATACAGCATCAATGAATTTTGGAAAAATCTATGCCGCATAGTGACTTACATAAGAAAAAGCTAAAGAAAAACTTGGCCGTTCTGGGCCTCGTCATCGGCGCGATTGCTCTGATCTGGGCGATTACGATGGTTAAGATCTCCGGCACATAATTTCTTATCCCCAAAGTTTTCCACAAGATACCCTTTGCCATAGCCACCGATTTTCGATAGAATCATAGGAAGAGAGGCATTTTCTGATGCGATTTTTCATCGTCCTGACACTGTTGACCGCCGGATTGTCTATATCCCTTGCCCTCACGGCCCGCGCCGCGGACGGTCAGGTCGTATCTTGTGGCGTTCCCGAAAACGCAGATGGCATAGTCAGAACCGATCCGGGGCTGGATGTCTGCGACTTTTATTCCCGGCAATTGGCCTATCGTGAAGAAAGCATCAAACTGCGCCGGCAATTGACCGAGCGTGCGGAAAATTTCGCCGTTCCCCGCCGAATAGCGGTCGAGAACTACAAGGCCAATCTCAAGGCCCTGCACGATTCCATAGAAGATTAAAACCCCCGGCCCTCTCCCCCCCCCCT
>CAYGSN010000017.1:0-37941 GCA_964352675.1 uncultured Pseudobdellovibrionaceae bacterium | reverse complement strand
AGATTATAAGTTGGTTAAACGAAAATTGGCCCCCTAGTCTGGAAGGAAAATCAGAACGGATGATTAAATCTATGGCCACTTTTTTACGCCGTCCCGAAGATAAAAAGGGCGGCAATACCGCTTGGAAATAGCTCAATATCCTGCAAAGAGTGCCACCCATTAAGGCGCTGTAAAAAATAAGAAAATTATAAGGGTGTCACCCTTCTTTTGCCTCTTTGAGAAACCCTTTCAACGTTCCGAAGCCCATATCAAACATGGTTGGATTGCCTTGTGTTTAATCAAACGAAGGTAATTCAAAATGAACAATCAAATACTCCCCGAAACCGGCTTTGTAAGACTGCCCGAAGTTTTAAAAGTCTTTCCTGTTTCAAAATCCACATGGTGGGCAGGCGTTAAAGAAGGACGCTTCCCTCAACCCGTCAAGCTTGGCCCGAAAATCTCTGCGTGGCGCGTTAATGATATTAGAGAGCTGATTGCTTCGCAGGGAGCCTAATACGTGGCCCAGAAGCAAAAATATTCCCTGAAACCGATCAGGCGGGATTATACCTATGCCGTGGATGAAATTGCCGAGTTATACGGCATTACCCCCGATACGGTCTTTCGCTGGATCAGGAATGAGGGCTTAAAGCGCAATGAAGCCTCTAGGAAGTATTTTGTCCACGGTAGCGAGCTGGCCAAGTTTCTTGAGCGGCGCAACGCCAAAAACAAAAAACCCTGTAAAGAGGGGGAAATGTTTTGCTGCAAATGCAGAACGCCAAAAATCCCAAAACCGGAGAGCCTCAAACCAAAAAAACTTGCCAATAAAACAGTGCGTGTTTACGGGCGATGCTCTGTTTGTAACACGCGTATAAACACGGTTGTGAGTGGCAAAAAATGGTCAAAAAGCCATCCTTTTTATCCAGACAAACACGCATCCACAAAACCACATAGTGGAGAGTCTGAAGCGCAGCGTAAATGTCAAACTGGAATGGGAGAGCAATTATGCCTGAATATAACCCCGTAAACGAGGTGCTAAAAAAGCAATATGAAGAGGCCCTATTGCATGGAAAATGCCGTGATCCTAAAACAGTCCGGCAAGTGTGGAATAACCTGAATGTGTTTGAAGATTTTACTGGTCATGCGGACTTTAAGACCTTTGATTCAGAGCAGGCCAAAGCCTTCAAAGCATGGATGGAAAAACAGAAGAATAAAGATGGTGAGCTTTTAAGCCTATCCACTGTTCGCTCTACATTGAACAATGTCAGAGAGTTTTTTGAATGGCTGGCAATACACCCGCAATATATCAAGAAAATTGATGGGCGGGCTGTTCAATATTTGCGCCTGTCTGACAACGCCAATCGTGCGGCAAGGGCTTCCAGAGAGAAAGCACCGCCTACGCTGGAAGAGTTGGAAAAGGCCCTTAAAGCCATGCCGCAAGGCACAGACATTGAAAAGAGGGATCGCGCCATATTCGCCTTTATGATTATTACCTGTGTGCGGGATGACGCGCTGGTAAGCCTGAAACGTAAGCATGTGAACGCCGAAGAAAGGACGGTCTGGCAAGACCCCAAGTTAGTACGCACGAAGGGACGCAAGGGCATTGTTACCCGCTTTGTAGCGCAAGCCATGCCTTTGGCAGAGGAAATTGTTTTGGAATGGCTTAAATACGCCGATGAGGTTTTGGAGCTAAAGCCGAACGATCCTCTATTTCCTAAGACACTTGTGCAATCCAGCGCAGAAACCATGTGTTTTGAGGCGCAGGGCCTATCCAGAGAGCATTGGGCCAATGCGGGGCCTGTGCGGGAAATTTTCAAAGCCGCTTTTAAGGCCGTTGGCCTGCCCTATTATAATCCGCATCTTTTCAGGAAAACGATCTGCAAATGGGGCCTGAAAAACCTTACCCAGTATGAATATAAGGCTTTAAGTCAGAATCTAGGTCATGAACATGCGATGACCACTTATAATTCCTATGCCAAATTGACGGAAGATGAGCAATTAGAGGCCGTTTCCAATATCGGACTGGCCAATACTGACCTTCAAAACATCCCCACAGAAACGATTTTGGCAGAAGTTGCCCGCCGCACAGGGAAATAAGGGTTTGATCTATTGAGTTTTATACGCTCTTGTTTATGATTAACTCTACCAATCAAAGGAAATTTTATGACTATTTGGGTTGTTCGCGCAGGGCGTTATGGTGAAAGAGAAGAGCTGGCTCTTGAAAAGGGTTATTGCTTTATCGGGTGGAACGATGTTTCCGATCTATCAAAGTTTAAAACCAAAGAGGAAATAAAAGAGCATTTAGAAGAAGCGTACCCAGATAACAAGCCCGGTCGTATTATGAACCATGCAGGCCAAATCTGGACTTTCTATAGTGTCATAAAAGAAGGGGATATAATTGCTCTTCCATTAAAAAACCGTCCTGCAATCGCTTTCGGCGAGGTTATTGGGGGCTATGAATACAAATCTGATAATCCTGAAGATGCCAAACATTGCAGGCGCGTAAAGTGGCTTGGCGATCCTGTGCTGCGATCACGCTTTGATGAAGATTTAAAATATTCATTTGGCGGGGCCATGACTGTCTTTTCTGTACATAGAAATGATGCAGAAAAAAGGGTCAGGAAAATTATATCCCAGCCTGAAATTAAAGATCATGTGCCTTCACAGGAGGATGAGGCTACTGAACCCGCGATTAATATCCTTGATACCGCTTCCCAGCAAATTAGTGATTATATTGGCCGTAAGTTTAAAGGGCGCAAAATGGAAGAGCTGGTGGAAGCCATTTTAAAGGCAAAAGGGTACGAAACTAACCTTTGCCGTGAAGGTGCTGATGGCGGCGTGGATATTCTGGCTGGAAAAGGTGCAATGGGATTTGATCAGCCAAGGTTATGTGTTCAGGTAAAGTCTGGTGATTCACCACTAGGCCGTGAGGTTTTAGACCAGCTACAAGGCGTGATGCCCAAATTTAAAGCTGAATATGGAATACTTGTGTCTTGGGGTGGTTTTAAATCCACCGTCATTGAAGAAGCCAGAAGAAACTTTTTTCAAATTCGTCTTTGGAATGATCAAAAATTAGTAGAAGAAATTCAGGATACTTACGAAGATTTACCAAAAGACATTCAGGCAGAATTGCCGCTTCAAAAAACATGGGTTTTAGTAGAGGAAGATTAAATGCCGTCACTGGATTTTAAGGGAAAGCAATATGTTTACGCGCATCATTTAAGCGTGCCGTTTCGCCAGCTCAATATAGCGCCGGACAAATCTCTGCCTAAAGATGGCAAACCCTCAATGGATGACAATCTAATTATTCATGGCGACAATCTACATGCTCTGAAAGCACTTTTGCCAAAATATGCGGGCAAGGTGAAATGCATCTATATTGACCCACCCTACAATACAGGAAATGAAGGCTGGTGCTATAACGACAAAGTAAACAGTCCCCTTATGCAGGAATGGCTCAAAGACAGTGCAAATCCAGTAGATTATGAAGACTTAGAGCGACATGATAAATGGTTATGTATGATGTGGCCAAGATTACAATTGCTCTGGGAGTTGTTGTCCGATGACGGTGTTATTTTAATCAGCATAAATGATATTGAACATGCAAGGTTAAAAAGCCTCATGGATGAGGTTTTTTCAGAAGACCATTATGTTTCTAGCATAATATGGAAGAGTAGGCAGATTGTTGATAGTCGTCCCTTAAATGGCGTGTCTAATGATCATGAATATGTTGTGGCCTATGGGAAGTCAAAGTCTGCATTGTTCCTTGGCAAGGAATCTGACATTACCAAATATTCAAATCGTGATGACGATCCACGCGGCCCATGGATGAGCAACACTATCCTTGGCTTAGCAACGAAAGAACAGCGTCCCAATCTTCATTATAAAATAACAGATCCAACAACTGGCCTATCCTACCCCTGTCCAGAAAATACAGGTTGGCGTTATTCAAAAGATACAATGAAGAAAAAAATAGATGACAATCGGATAATTTTTCCTAAAAAGCCCGATGGTCGCCCAAGAGAGAAAAAATTTCTTGAAGAACTTTCTAAAAAAACTACCGGTTTTTCATCAGTCCTTGACTCTAAAGAAGTAGGATACACTCTTCACGGTACAAAGGAGTTAAGAGAAATATTCGGTGAAAATATTTTCCCGTTTCCAAAGCCGCACATTCTTATTAAAAGCCTAATCAAGCAAATTACTGACGAAAACGATATAGTTTTAGACTCATTTGCAGGTTCTGGAACTACGGCACATGCGGTCCTGTCTGCAAATAAAGAAGACGGCGGTAATCGTAAATTCATTTTAGTGGAGATGGAAGATTACGCCAATGACGTTACTGCCGAACGGGTGCGGCGTGTAATTACAGGTGTGCCGGATGCTAAGGATGAAGCTTTGAAAAAGGGAGTTGGTGGATCATTCACATTTTGTGAATTAGGAGAAGCTTTTGATATTGATAAAATCCTTACGGGCGAGAGCCTTCCAAATTACAATGCCTTGGCCCATTACGTTTACTACACGGCTACGGGCGAGTCTTTAGATAAGGAAGTAAAGACGGCCAAAAATTTCCTGATTGGCGAAACCGACCTATTTGAAGTTTATCTGGTTTACAAGGATGATCTGGCTTACCTGCGAAGTAATGAATCCGCTCTTAATCAGGAAAAGCTGGATATTATCGCCGAGAAAAAAAGCAACAAACAGAAAATCGTTTTTGCCACGGCGAAATATATGGGCCAGTCGGAATTAACGGCCAATAAAGTCACATTCTGCCAAATCCCTTATGCCATTCATAAAATCGCGGGGAATTAATAATGCTCAATTCCTTGCCGCTTAAAGATTACCAGCAAGATGTTTTGGATACGCTGGATAAGTATTTGAACACGCTGGAAGGGTGTTACAAAGAAGCAGAAGAGTTTTATGAGTTTAAGCTATCTAAAGGCTCTACCGATGTAATTCATCCCGAACAATCGCCATATTGCGCGGATGCTTGGGAAAAGCTCAAAAGCAAAGTCCATATCCCGATTTACCATGATAAAAAAGGCAAAGTTATTCCCAATGTCTGGCAAGATCGTATTGATGGTATAGGGCGTAGAATCCCCAATATTTGTTTAAAAGTGCCAACGGGCGGCGGAAAAACCTTGCTCGCCGCCTGTGCCTTGGGGCGCGTAAGCCGTGATTATTTTAAATCTTCGCGGGGGCTTGTGCTTTGGATCGTACCCAGCACGACAATTTACAATCAAACCCTGAAAGCTCTTTTGAACAAAGAACACCCCTATCGCAAGCAACTGGATTTTGAATCTGGTGGACGCACCAAGATTCTGGAACGTAGTGATGGACTGGATAAAGCGAACGTTGAAAACAATCTGTGCGTCATGGTTTTGATGCTGCAATCCTTCAATGTGGCCAAAAACAGCAAGGATGCGCGGAAGATTTATAGTGATTCAGGCAAGTACGCTTCATTTTTTCCAGAGGTTGATGATTATGAGGCTAATAACGGCTTGCTCAATCTCGTGCCGAATTTAGTAGAAGAGGACATGCTGGAACGCGATGTGATTCAGGGCATTACAATCAAGCAATCTTTGGGCAATGTTTTTCGTCTGTGCCGCCCTATCGTGATTATTGACGAAGAACACAAGGCTAAATCCGCAAAAGCCATTGATAATATCAATCAGTTTAATCCCAAATTCATTTTGGAGTTTTCAGCAACGCCGCGTGATGGAAGTAACAAATTAGTAGATGTGGGTGGGCAAAGCCTTAAATCCGAACAAATGATCAAACTGCCGATTAATGTTCATGCATCCGACAAGGAAGAATGGAAAACTACGCTTAATACCGCCCATGCCAAGCTGGAAAGTCTTGCCAATGATGCTGCTAAATTGCAGGGCGATGAGGGGACATATATCCGTCCTATGATGGTGATCATTGCTGAGCCTAAAAAGCAGAGTGAGGATTATGATCAGGTGGAAGAGATTAAAAAATACCTGATTGATAAATGCCAAGTGCAGGATGACCAAATTAAGATTAAGTTGTCTGAAAATGATGAAATTAAAGATGAAGACCTTTTAGACAAAACATGCCGCGTTAAATATATCATTACTAAAGACGCGCTGCGTGAGGGCTGGGATTGTCCTTTTGCCTATGTGTTGGCTATTCTCACGCAGAAACACAGCCAAACCGCTTTAACTCAATATACAGGACGCGTTTTGCGCCAACCTTATGCCAAAGTTACCCCGATAACATCACTCAATGAATCCTATATTTATTGCAGTAAATCCAATGTGGGCGATGCTATTTCAAAAATCAAAGAGGGGCTTGAACGCGAGGGCATGGGCGATGTAGCCAATGAAATTCAAAGCATGGATGGTAATGGCGAAGCCGAAAGAGTAAAGGCCACTCTTAAACGCCATGATGACCATCAGAACGAAATTTTCTTACCTACCCTTACAGCCGTCATGCCAGACGGACAGGTCAAAGCCTTTGATTATTACAGAGATATTCTGGGCGATATAGATTGGGCAATCTACAAATGTTCAAAAATTCCTGTTTTAGCCGATAATACGAAGATCAATGTAAAAGAGGCCAAGGTTGATTACGTCACAAATTTGGCAGGACAAAGCGCATTTGATTACTCTTTTGGCGATACAGTTGAAATTCAAAGTGAAGCCCAGCTCAATTACTCACTTTTGACTAGCCAGCTTACAGATAAAATCCCCAACGCCTTTGAAGCAAGGCGCGTTATTGAAGATGTTGTGGAACGATTAAAGAAAGATGGAGTAACGGAAGAAGCTATAGCTGCCGCCGGACATGACATGATCAGGCAGATTAAAGATGATGCCTTTGAATGGCTCTTGGAAAAATCAGAAGCTCTTTTCGTTAAAAAGCTTACAAATAGCAAAATTCTTCTGAAATTACTGGCCACGCCTTTTTCTGACCTGAATTGGCCGATGGGCGATGAACGAAATGTTTACAAGGGATTACACGAAGACCCCGCCATAGGATGGGATAAAAATCTATTTCAGCCCCAATACAAGAGTAATTATAACGGGCTAGAAATGAATGTGGCCGCTTATATCAATGAAAGCGAAGCCGTAAAGTGGTGGCATAGACTTGGAACTAAGGGGACAGAGTATTGTGTTCAAGGTTGGAAGAAGGACAAGATATATCCGGACTTTCTTGTCCTCAATCAGGTTGAGAAGTACATGTTTCTAGAAACCAAAGGCAATCACCTTGAAAACCCAGATAGTGCTTACAAGGCCAAGGTCTTTGAATATCTATCTGAATATGCCAATAAAGCTATATCCGTAGGTGAATTTAAATTACTTGCAGACGAAAAAGAAATATCCTTCGCTTTGATATATGAGAACGAATGGAAAGAAGAACTGATTGAACGGAAAGTCTAATCTCTATGCGGTATATCAAGCGTTGTTTTAAATTTATTTTTTACGGGAATATAGTGTGCCGCTTTATACGACATAAGGCTGTGTCATCTATTTTTTTGAGTACCGCAACAATATATTTTCTTTTGTTTGAGATATTCAGAAATGAGTGGGGCGTATTTTTAAGTCATTCTGAAATTTCCAGACAGTTGTTTTTTGTTCTTGCAGCTTTTTCATTTTTAACGGTTGCTTTAACTGGCATAGGTGATTGGGTTGATGAGATGCACTCTAAAAGTCGCGCTGGTTTTAGGGATGATTTGATTGCTCTTGCTTCAAAACTGGTTAGAGCAAAATTAGAAAGATTTAAAAGTGCGGCCAGTAGGATTAATTCACGTGACAATGTTTTTAAAAAAATAACTCACCCCAGTGATCAAATTAATATTCTGTTGGCAGAGTTTAGCAAATTATTACAAGAAAGATTTAGTCTGCAAGAAGACCAAATTTGTATAACCATCATGCAGATTGATGAGACACAAGAAAAGCCAAAAGCGTATTATAAATTTACAACACATAATGACTGGCAGCACACTAAAGCAAAAGAGATTTTGGAAGCTGATTCCGCTGCGAAGAAATGCCTTAATACTGGAGAGCCTGTGTTTTTTCATGACAAGCAAAGGGCATATAAGAATGGCTCTTATTTTCTCTCAGAAAGAGATAAGAGAAAGGGGAATGGGAAAGGGAGTGTTTATTGTCATCCATCGTTTACAGAAACTCCTAACTATAAAGTGAAGTATGTTATTTCAATTGTTACGTACGGAAAATGTATTGGTTATGTGGGTGATCTTGAAGAGAAAGATGCTATTAAAGTGATTTTTAACGAAATATGTCGTAGAATAGATCTAGAGCTTACTTTGAAGTCTATTAAAGACTGGAAAAGTTAATTAAAGGAAAGAGATATGGAAGCTAACATTGCACACAAATCATTTTTTTCTTTTTTTGATAGCGACAAGATGGCTAGAAACCGTAGAGAGGTTCTTCATCTCGCGGAGACTTTGAAAAAATCAGATTCTCAAGAAATAAAAATTATTGATTATTCAGTAAAGCCTAAGGCTAAAAAAAAAGCGCATCTCTGAAACGGTAAAATAAAAGTCTTGGGGGCCTTATTGGGGGCTTCGTACGTTTTGAGAAATTTATTGTAAAATAATATCAATGAGTTATGCTGTCAATTCGTATTCCGTACGGCCAATTATTTATCCAATAAAAAGTTTTACAGTCCAAAAGCAGCCCGGAAACGGGCTTTTTTATTGGGTTACTCCATCAACTTCGGCCAGTTTGAATTGGCTTTGACGATATAGCCTGGGATATCCTGCTCCCAGCGCTTCCTGATATCCGCATTGTAATTCAGATACAGCTTCTCATCGACAATCTTCCATTGCAGAGGATCGGCAGAAGCCGTTGTTCCCTGGGCCACGGCATAAGCACAATAGCCGCCATATTGCGGCGCGTATTTTTCAGGATCGGCTTTAAAGAGGTCTAGATTTTCCTGCGACGCGAATTTCCAAGCCACGCCTTTATACTCTGTCTGGAAGTCATTGCTGCCTTTCGCCGGCTCCCCTTGCGTAAAATATGCGACAGCATCATAACCGCTCACGGCAGTGTCGCTGAATGTGCCTGTGTAAATCTCAGAGGCCGCCAATGCCGCACCGCCTGTTAAAATAAACAGCAAAGTGAACAATCCTAAAGTTTGTTTGATAAATTTCATCCTGTCATTCTCCTAATGGGTTATTGGATACATATTGGTCAATTCGCTATCGCGGCGAATAAGTTTAACAACGGTCATAAATTTTTCTGCTACGAACCCTCTATCCCTGTTGGCTGCGCCGATTTCTGCTAAAACCTTGTATTGTTTGAAGAGTATGCCGTAGGCATCCCACAACCTGGTTTTTGAGTCCCAAATATGGGTGGCCTCCGCTCCTGCACCATTAATCTCAATAATCTTCACGCCGCCCCCACTTTCCAGATCGGCCAGCGAATTGAAGCGGATGTCATAGCGTCCGAAATAAAATTCAGGAATCTGCCGGGAAATATCATCCCAGACCTGCTCCATTTTTTCTGTAATCAAATGGTTGGCATTTTTGAAAATCGTTCCGCGCGCGTGACTGCCTGCAAAAGTGATCTTGTATTCCTGATCCTTGGACAGAACCGTATCCAAATTTTTTTTATGCCGCTCCAGGTACAAATGTGCAATCCTGCCCGCCCGCGGGTGGTTCATGATCAATTCACGCAGTGTTGAAACGCCATCTCCCCTCACACGTGGAAAAAATTTAAGCGTAAAAGAAAAAATCCGCCCCTTCTCTTCGCCAGGTTTGCGGATGTAAAACAAACCCGCCTCATTCGGATAATCGTGCAATTGCTGGAGGATAATCCTTTCGCCCAGTGGGAAAGCGTCGATATAGGATTCCAACTCCGTTTCGTTGAAAACGCGCTGAACGCCGGCGCCTTTGGCCCCTATATCCGGTTTAGCCACACAGGGGAAAACTATATTTTCGGCTGCCATATTGGCCTTGGCGCATTCCAGGTCGCGTTTTATAGAGAGCACATCTGCACCTGTGCGTTGGATAAAGGTATGTGTTGCGAAAAGCGGCTTAAGGGTGTCCGGCACCAGCCCAAGAATTTGTGACTTGGATTCGCCTACAAACCCGCCCTGGTCAAAACTTGGATTGGCGATAGTGGGCAATGTGAAGCTCCGGTAGAGAAGGCCCAAAAGAATGCAATACAGCTTCACCGGCAGATAAAATAGCGAAGGCGGCCAATACTCAAAATATGAAAAGTGTGGTGTGTTGTTAAGAAGATCAGGCACGTCACTGTCTTCGCTAGAAGGGCAAAGATAGTTGTTTTCAATCGAATTCATTTATCAACCTTGATCCGTTGTGTTCTTGGCTTTGCTAAAATCCAGCCGATCAATCGCGGAGCAGCAAGCGCCAAAACAACAACCGCCCCGATCCCAGCCCAACGCCAGATTCCCATCATACCCATGAAAAGATGACCAAGCCCAAAAAACAGGCCGAACAGTAACGTACTCCACGCCCCCACGGCCAATACAACAGTCAGGGCGAACACCTGAAAATTCATAGCCCACAGCCCCATGGCGGCATAGGTAGGTAAACGCATACCTGGTACAAACCGGGCAAGAATCACGACGGCTATAATTTTATCATTGAGAAATTCCCGCGTATTTTGCATACCCTTGCGCTCCAAAATACGCTTGGCAAAATCCCATTTGCGTGCCAAAAAGCCCAGCCCATAAAGCCCCAGATCGCCCATCACAATACCCGACATCAACGCAGCAAAAGCCAGGCTGAGCGGGAGAATACCGTCCGAAGCCAAAAGTCCGGCGGCGCTGGTGGCTGCATCTTCCAAAATGAAAGTTGTCAGGAAAATTAAAAATGCGATCAGGAGAGGAGGCTCCTTGAATCCCATTAAAAAATCCAGTATCTGATGATCCACATCCATGGCCGATAAAACCCTCTATCCATTTAATCCTTCACATTCTTTATCAAATTTAACAAGGCATTGTAAAACCCATTCTGGTCTGCGCCATGGAATAAAATGCCCGTCATCGAGGATTTCTTCGCGAATAAAGCAAGCGTTTTTGAGATGTGTTTTTATGAATTCTACATTGCGAAAATCCGATAAATTATCTTGCTGCCCGTGTATAATCATCACTGGAACTGTAATTTTATTCAGGGAATCCTGCATATCTTTCAATCTTTTATGCAGTTTTAACAGCTCTTCATTCGCATTGGAAATTACGCGCGGCAGAAGATAACGCAGCGGAAAAGCCGCTCCGATATGCTGCAGGAAATGTTGAGGCTCGTAATCGACATTGAGCGAGGCGCCCATTAGTACCAAACCTTTAATATGTCGCGGATGATCCAAAGCCATCCGCACCGCCAGTGGCCCGCCAAAAGAATGCCTGATCAACAAAGACGGTTGCTCTAAAAACGTTGACAATAGCGAAGATTGTTCATTTATATCAAGGCCATAGCGCAGAGACGTGCTTAACCCAAAACCCGGACGATCCAGCGCCAAAACCTGATAATCCGGAGGCGGGTTTTTCAGATACCATTCCCATCCACGCGCATGTGCGGGCGTGCCGTGCAAAAAAACAAACCGCTTTTCTCCCTCTCCCGAGACCAGAGCAGACAGATTAAATTTACGACCCTGCAACCCCGTTGCTTCACGCGAAACAACTGAAATTTCATAGGTTTTTAGCGCCTGGCGCTGCCGAGCCTCATCACAAAAAAGATGCTCCCGCAGCGTATTTCCAAAAATTCCCAGCGCCTGACGAAAGCTCCAGGGCGTATACGCCTGTGGCGGGTTTTCTTTTTGGCTATTTATGGCTAGATTCTCCTTTTTGAAACGTTTTTACAGCCAATGGCGAATGTTATGATCATGATAAGAGTTTCGCACCCAAACACCAAAGCGTGACAAAAAAAATTAGAGAAAGGAATGAAGCAAGATGAACAAAAAGAGAATTATCGAGGGCCTGCTCAGTGTATTTATCGCCCTTGTATTTGTACAGTCGCTGTTCTTCAAATTCACCGGATCAGCAGAAACACAATATATTTTCGGCACACTGGATAGTTGGGCTAGCGGATTGGGCTTTCCCGGGTTATTTGTCCCACCGGGGCCGTTTAATGCCTATGTGATTGGTTCGGCAGAGCTGGTGGCCTCGGTGATTCTGATCGCTGGATTTTTTTTGCGCAAAGATATTCTGAGCGGCTTCGGCGCGGTTATGGCTATGGGAATTATCAGCGGTGCGATTTTCTTTCACCTGTTCACACCGCTGGGGATTGAAGTGATGGGCGATGGCGGCACGCTGTTTTTTATGGCCTGCGGCATTTGGGTGTCTTCAGCGATTTTGATCGTGATGAACCGTAGCGCTTTATTAGCGTTGATATGCAGAGGCTGTATATCTAAATCCAGCGCAGAAAACGGAACAGCATAAATTGCAGCGCCAGGAATACAGCGCATAAACCGCAGACGATCCAAAATGCCAGATCGTTATCCGCACCCGGCATTCCGCCGACATTAATTCCCAGCAGGCCGGTGACAAAGCCGAGAGGCAAAAATATGGCCGCAATAATTGAGAGCACATACATGTTTTTGTTCAGCCGGTCTGCCAGCGTGCTGGCCAACTCGTCTTTTACCACCTGCGCGCGGTCACGGATGGAATCCAGATCCTCCACATAGCGAGTGACACGGTCCATATTCTCCTGGAGCTGTCTGCGGTGTTTTGAATCCAGCCATGGCAACTCACTGGTGCGCATGGCGGCCAAAACATCTTTTTGGGGAGCAATGTAACGGCGGAGTATAATTGCCATCTTGCGGATATCTACGATTTCATGGCGCTCCCGAATATCGGGATCATCCAGAATTTTTTCCTCAATACTGTCCGTGCGCTCATCTAGATCCAGGATTGTCGGCTCCATACGCTGGAACAGACGGGTGCACAGCGCCACAATAAATTCGGCGGAATTCTTCGGACCCTTCCCTTCATCCAGACGCAGATGTATATCCTGCACGGCCTTAAGCGGGCGGCGCTGGGTTGAGATAATGCGGTGGGGATCGACCCACACACGAATAGAAATCATGTCTTCCGCTTCTGCATCCTCATTCAGGTTCACCCCGCGCAGTATGACCATCATGCCTTCGCCATATTCGGCAACACGCGGGCGCGTTTCTTCGGCCAACAGCGCATCTATAATCACATCATCCAGATAGGGTGCTTTTTTCTCCAGCCATTTGCGCGTATCGCCATGCGAGCCGTCAAAATGCACCCAACCCAGCCGATCCTGTTCGATACAATCGGCGATTTCCTGCCCCTTTAGAGGCTTGCCGCGTCCGCCGCCGTCCAGCTCATAGGCAAAAAGGATATGATCGGTTTTCATTTTATGCTCCTGTTATGCTCCAGGGAATTGTGACACTGGTTTTTTCTGCGCTCAGACCCAGCGGCAGCGGTTCAACGATCTTATTTCCAATGCGAAGAGGCTTGACCTCTTGCGGCATTTTCTCGAGCGTGAAGATATCCTCCGGTACGTCAAGACCGTAAAAGGCGGGACCGTTGAGACAGAGGAAGTTTTTAAAGGCTTTCACCCCCGCATCGGAAGACAGATCGACCCGCGCCGCCTCAAAAGCCTGCGCATATAGCTGCGGCGCGATACCGCCCGTATAGCATCCGGCGGCACAGCCGCAAGGCGTGAGTTTGTCAGTATGCGGCGCGCTGTCGGTTCCGGCGAAAAATTTTGTGTTTGATGGGTCAGTCACAGCCGCACGCAGGGCCGCGCGGTCTTCGGCAAATTTCAGCAAAGGCAGGCAATAAAGGTGGTATTTCAACCCCTGCAACAAATCGCCGACCGTATAGAGCAAATGCTGGGGCGTGATCGTGCCGCCGACTGTTTGAGGAGCAGCAATGACGAAATCAACCGCCGCCTTGGTGGTGAGATGCTCACATGACAGGCGGATATTCGGATATTTCTCCAGCAGGCGCGGCAGGCGCTGTGTGTAGAAAACCTGCTCGACCGTTTGCTCACGGTCGAAATAGTCCGCTCCCTGCAGCCCGTGCTCCTCGCCATGGACGCAAAGCGTGATGCCGGTTTCTTCTATGACGCGGAAAATATCGCTTTTGAGGAATTCTTCAAACGGCCAGCCATGCTCCGCCCCGGTCGTACCGTGCGGCGGATAATATTTGCAGGCCTTGAGCAGGCCGGATTTCGCTCCGGCCTCTATCATATGCGGCGTTGTATCGCTGGTGAGGTAAAGCGGCGCGATGATTACAGAAAACTTGTCGCCGCCAGCCGTCTTCAACTGCTGCAGATAAAATTCGACGCTCCAATACTCCGCACCGGATAAAATGTCATCCGCATCAAAGACTTTGGCGACAGGCGGTTTTGTGTTCGGCATGGCCAGAATACCCGCACAGCCCATACGCAGATGGTCTGCAATCAAGGGGGCAAGCATCTCGCCCTGCCGAAAATGGGCGTGCAGATCGTACCATTTGGGGAGTTCGAGCTTCATGACCCAGCCAGTTTAGCGCGATAATGCGGCCCTGTCATCAGGCAGAACGTCACCACTGATATGAATTTTTCAGAAGCGCCGTACCGGCACCCCTCAGTCCTCCAGCAGCATGAGAATAATTTTCTCGATCTTGTTTTTCATCCGGTAGTCTTGCGTGAAATGCAGGCGCACCATGGCCTCGTTCTTTTCCATGGGAAGGCGCGATTTCAAGCCGCGGGTCTGTTTAAGCGCGTATCCTTCCAGACCTTCAAAAAATATGTCGAATGACACGCCCAGGTGGTTTTTTAGTAAAAACAATTTTTCAACCGGAAGTCGATTTTCTCCGCGCTCATATTTTTGGATTTGCTGGAAAGACACGCCCAGAAGATGCGAAACATCGCGTTGCGTCAAACCTGATTCCTTGCGTATTTTCCTTAAGTTTTGACCGATCACTTCAAATTTGGAAACGGCTTTGGTATCAGAGTCTTGCATATTTATCCAATCTTCATTAAAAGAGGAAACTAAATCATGGGTTTTAATTTACTTTCTAAATTAGAAAGTTTCAAGTATTTTTTTCTAAAATAGAAATTTTTTATTAAACATACACGTGACATAGTGATACTCATGGATTCTCAATGGCTTAAAGCGCAGTTCGAACTCAACCCTGACAAGACAAAGTCGGGGCTGGCCGATATATTGGGTCTGGAAGCGCCCGCCATCAGCAAAATCCTGAAGGGCACGCGCCAAATCAAGGCGCAGGAATACCTGACCATGCGCAAATACTTCGACCTGCCGATTGACGGAGAACGTGCAACAAGCAATGAAAATGCCTATAAAATCGAGCCGCTGGATCAGGGTGGCTTCCAGGATAACAAGCGCGGCGATGGCGGTGACTGGGTCATCCCGGCGGAGATTATCAGCTCCCGTACAAAAGCATCTCCGGATAAGATCAAGATTTACCAGGTGCGTGAAAACATGATGGAGCCGGACTTTAAGCGCGGTGAGCATGTTCTGATTGATATGTCAGATAAACACCCCAGTCCACCAGGCGTGTTTGTAGTTTCCGACGGATTTGGGCATATGATCAGGCATTGCGAATTTATTCCCAAATCCTCTCCACCAGAAATTCGTATCTCCGCTACACAGAGCGGCTTTACACCACAAAGCCTAAAGAAGGATGATTTTGAGATTATCGGGCGGGTCATTGCCAAGCTGCAGATGATCTAGGTTTTAAGCAGCATCCGAACTGTCTGCTTCACCCTGCCATTCAAAAGAACTGGCGATAAATTCAGGATTAAAAAATTTTGGATTAAAACCACCATAGCGCAGGGGCTTTCCATCCGTATCGGTCATGAACCCGCCGGCCGAACGCAACACTGCATCCCCGGCAGCCGTATCCCATTCGCATGTGGGGCCAAGGCGTGGATATATATCGGCCCGCCCTTCAGCCACTGCGCAAATTTTAAGGGAGCTGCCGTGCTTGATCAGCTTGTTGATTTTAAACCCATCAAGGAACTCCTGCATACGCGCTTCATCCCCGTGGCGGGCGCTGGCGACAACTGTCAAGCCTTCCTCTGGCGGACGGCGGACGGATATAGGCTTTTCCTTGTTCGTGTCCTCGTTCCAGCGCACAGCCGTGCCCGGCCCGTGCCCGGCATAGAGCCGGCCGTGATACGGCGCAAAGACAACGCCGAGAACCGGATCATTATTCCGGATCAGGGCAATATTGACGGTAAAATCGCCTTCGCCGCTGATGAATTCTTTGGTCCCGTCCAGCGGATCAACCAACCAGAAATATTCAGCGCCCTCCAGCTCCGGCGCCTTTCCAAGTGAGGCCGCCTCCTCCCCGATAATAAGAATATCAGGCAATATATTTTGCAGGCTCATCTGGATATACATTTCCGCTTCGCGGTCGGCCAGACTGACCGGAGAGCCATCCTCCTTATCTTCGATTTGGGAGGTGTCCTGATTTTCAAAATACTGCATAGTGATTGCGCCCGCCTCAATGGCGATGCGCTTGACCATGTTACACAAAGCCGCCGGATTTTGCAGAAGCTTTTCAGGAGATGACAATGGCTTTTTCCTTCTTGCCTGGATCGTTGCTGACCGAACCGAAGATGGCAACCTGAGCTTCAATATAATCCAGAACCTGTTGCACACAGGTTTCAACATCATTGATTTCAGTATCCACCACAAGCTCTGGATTCACGGGATGCTCATAGGGCGAGTCTATCCCGGTGAAATCGCTAATTTCTCCAGCCCTTGCTTTTTTATACAGCCCCTTCGGATCACGCTTTTCACAGGTTTCCAGATCCGCCTTCACATAGATTTCGTGGAACGCGTCGGGCGCAGCTGTACGGGCACGATCCCGGTCATCCTGATAGGGCGAGATGAAGGCCGTAATCACAATCAGCCCGGCATCAGCCATCAGCCCGGCCACATGGCCAACACGCCGAATATTTTCCGCCCGGTCTTCCGGCGAGAACCCCAGATCGGCATTCAGACCGTGGCGCACATTATCCCCGTCCAGCACATAGGTGTGATACCCCTTGTCAAACAACGCCTTTTCCACCGCCATCGCCGTGGTGGATTTCCCGGCCCCGGACAGGCCGGTGAACCAAAACACCCCGCCCTGATGCCCCTTATTCTGCGCGCGGGAAGCATGACTCATCAAGTGATCGACATGGTAGATATTGTCGGATTTCGGCTTGACGACTTTGCGCTGGTCGGGATACCCCTCCATATTGATCGTCCCACCGCCGCCAATGTCATGGCCGTCATAGAGGACCACACGGCCCATTTTGAAATTATCGGTATAGGGATCAATCGGCAAAGGATCACGCGCACGCAAAGTAACCTCACCCACGGCATTGCGCGGCAGCGCGGCAGCTTTTTCATTATGCCCCAGATCGTTGGTGTCAATCACTGTATCGATGGATTGAACATTCACATTGACCTCATGCGTGCCATAGCGGACTTTATAGGTATTGCCGACCTTCAACGGATTTTGAGCCAGCCAGAAAATATTGGCACGAAAAACGTTCGAAAGCATAGGCGGGTTTTGCTCATGGCTGCCGATATGGCCGCGTTCAACAAATATGCGCTCGTCCAGCGTAACGCCGACAACTTCTCCGGCATGTGCCTCCACCTTGTCCTGATCAGCGGGCCAGACCTCGATCGTTTCAACCGTGGCGGTTTCATTGGTGGGGGAGAACAGGATCTTATCACCCTTGCGCAGAATCCCGGTTTCCACGCGGCCGATAATGATGCGGCGCTCTTCATACCGGTAGACATCCTGCACCGGGAAACGCAGAGGCCGGGCGATAGGCGGGCTGGAGATTTCAAAAGAATCCAGAACCTCGGTCAGAGTCTTGCCGCGATACCAGGGCATCTCCCCGCCGCGATCCGCAATCATGTCGCCATTGCGCGCGGAGATCGGCACGATATGGGTAGCGGACAGGCCGATGGATTTCAGATAGAATACAACCTCCTTGGCCACTTTCTCCAAATTTTCGTTGTCGTAACCGGCCATATCCATTTTGTTTACGACCACAGCCACCTGGCGCAGGCCCAGCAGAGACAGGAGATAGGCATGGCGGCGGGTTTGTTCGCGCACCCCTTCGGTGGCATCGACCACCAGCACGGCGGCATCGGCCAGCGCCGCGCCACTGACCATGTTCTTCAGGAACTCCCGGTGGCCCGGCGCATCTATAATCACGTAATTCCGCGCCGCCGTAGAGAACCATATTTGCGTTGTATCGATGGTGACGGCCTGATCGCGCTCGGCCTGAAACGCATCAAGCACAAAGGACCATTCCAGCGCGTCCGTGCCGCGGCGCTTGCAAATCTCCTGCAGCTCCTCAAATTTCCCCTCGGGCAGGGAATTGGTGTCATAGAGCAGGCGGCCGATCAGTGTGGATTTACCGTGATCGACATGGCCGACGATGACAACGCGCAGATTCTGGCTGGATGTCTGTATATCTTTTTTGTTTTTGGTCATCCTACATATACCCCCGTGCGCGGAGCTTCTCAAAGCTGTCTTCGGTTTCCTTATCCATCGTCCTTCCGGCACGTTCGGAGGTGGTGGTGGTTTCCAGCTCTTTGATAATTTCTTCCAGTGAAGCGGCGCTGCTCTCAACCGGGAAGGTGATATTTTTCTCCCCCAGCGAGCGGTAGCGCATCATCTTGCCGGTTTTTTCATCCTTGCGCGCCAGATACAGATCACAAAACGGAATCCCCTCGCGCTGGTGATAGCGCCAGATATCCAGCTCCGTCCATTGGAGGATCGGGTGGACGCGCAGGTGGCAGCCTTCGGGGAATTCGGTTTTATATTGATCCCAGAATTCCGGCGGCTGATCCTTGAAATCCCACGAGCCGTCTTCGCTGCGCGGGGAGAAGACGCGCTCCTTGGCGCGCAAGCCCTGTTCATCACGCCTGATGCCGCCGATAATGCCCTTGAATTTATGCGCCGCCATCAGGCCCTTCAGCCCTTCGGTCTTGCGCATTGCCGCGCGCGTGTTGGGCGGCAGGGTCTGGTCCATATCTTCTTCCGGCGGACACATCCAGTTAATACACTCCAGATCCCATTCCTTGATCAGCCGATCACGAAACGCATAGACCTCGTCCATCTCCTGCTCCGTATCCAGCAACGCCACCGGAAACGGCACGCGGCCAAAGAAGGCTTTGCGCACCATCCAGAGCAGTGCTGTGGAATCCTTGCCGATCGACCACATCATGCCGAGCGGGTGCAGGCGGTTATACGCCTCGCGAATGATGTAAACGGTTTGTGCTTCGAGTTCGTCGAGATATTTATGCATAAATACAAAAGGCCCTTTGGTTAGGAAAGTTCTACGATACTTTTTTAAGGCTGGCCAGTCCTTCCGGACGAACTTCCGGCCGACCGATGGATACATAGTGAAACCCTTTATCGTGCATTTGCGGGGCTTTGTAAATATTACGCAGGTCAATAACACGTTTGGTTTTCATGAGCTCGCCGATACGATCCAGGTTCAGACCGCGAAATTCGTTCCATTCGGTAACGATCACCAGCGCATCGGCATCCTCCACCGCTTCATAGGCATCCTTGCACCATTCCACATCTTCGAGATGGTGCGCAGCCTCCGCCATCGCCGCCGGATCATAGGCCGTAATCTTTGCACCCTCTTCCTGCAGCAGCGGAATAATAACCAAAGAGGGCGATTCACGCACATCATCGGTATTGGGCTTGAACGACACGCCCAAAACACCGATTTTCATGCCGGAAATATCACCGCCGCACGCCTCGATCACTCGATCGGCCATAGAGCGCTGGCGCTCAGCATTCACCCAAACCACTGTTTCCACAATGTTTTGCGGCGCGCCGTGTTTCTGGCCGGTCTGGGTCAGAGCCAGGGTATCTTTCGGGAAACAGGACCCGCCATAACCCGGCCCGGCATGCAGGAATTTCGAGCCAATCCGGCCATCAAGCCCGATGCCGCGCGCGACCTCCTGCACATTTGCGCCGGTCTGCTCGCACAGATTGGCGATTTCATTGATAAAGGTGATCTTGGTCGCCAGAAACGCATTGCCGGCATATTTGATGATTTCCGATGTTTCCGGCGTGGTGACCACCATCGGCGTTTCGTTAAGATAAAGCGGACGGTACAGCGCCTTCATAATCTCCACCGCGCGCGCGCTTTCAGTCCCGATCACAACGCGGTCAGGGCGCATAAAGTCGTTGATCGCGGCGCCCTCACGCAGAAACTCGGGGTTCGAGCACACATCAAACTCGGCATCGGGGCGAACCTCCCGCACGATGCGCTCAACCTCCCGCGCCGTGCCGACGGGCACGGTGGACTTGGTGACGATGACGGTATATCCCTCCATCGCCTCGGCAATTTCACGGGCGGCCGCGTACACATAGGACATGTCGGCGTGACCGTCATCCTCGCGCGCCGGTGTCCCCACCGCGATAAACAACGCATCAGCGCCCTTCACCGCTTCTTTTAAATCCGTGGTAAAGGACAGCCGCCCGGCTTTGATCTGTTTTTCCACCAGATCATCCAGCCCCGGCTCGTAGATCGGAATTTCGCCTTTCTTCAGGCGTTCGATTTTAGAGGCGTCTTTATCAACACAAACAACATCAATACCGAATTCTGCAAAACATGTGCCGGACACCAGCCCGACATATCCCGTTCCAACCATTCCAATGCGCATGGCAAATATCCTTGTAAAAACATTAAAAGCGTAATCCGTTTTTGAGCCTAAACCATTCTTTTGGCTGTTTAAAGAAGTTCTTAAGAAAATGTGGGGTATTCTGTAATTATGCGGGTTTTCTCGCATTCCTGTCTTTTAAGATTGCACTTTACCCCAGAGTTTGCTTACCTATTCCCTGTAAGATTTCAAATTTATCCGATCATACAAACAAGTTAAGGACTGATTTATGGCTGAGAAAAAAGCAAATACAAAGGCAAAACCCGCAAACGAAAGCGGGAATATGCCGCTGTTTTACTCCAACCCCACCCCGCTGGATGCCAAGGCGCATGCAAATCTGGGCCTGAAAAAAAATTTTGGATTTGGCTTTACGAAGGGTGTGAATGCCGTTCCTGTGAACCTGATTGAAATGCCGCAAATCTGTCACTTTTACCCGATTGCTTTTTCTCCGGACGGCAATGCCACCCCAGTTGCGATTTTGGGACTGCGCGATGGTGAGAATCTGTTCCTGCGCGATGACAATTCATGGGAAACCGCCACATATATTCCAGCCTATATCCGCCGCTACCCGTTCATTTTCTCTGAGCTTCCGGATAAAGAGCAGCTCACTTTATGCGTGGATGCGAATGACGGGATCGTTGAGGACAATGCCGAACAGCGTTTCTTCGATGATAAGGGCGAACCGAGCGACTTGGCGAAAAACGCGCTGGAATTCTGCAAATCCTATCACGCCGCCGCTCAGCAGACGATTGAGTTCAGCAAGGCGCTGGCCGAAAGTGACTTGCTGGTTGACCGCGAGGCACAGATCAATGTGGCCGGCAACCGCCGCATCAATTTCTCAGGCTTTAAAATTATTGATGAGAAAAAACTCGCGGAAATGGATGACAAAACATTTCTAGAATGGCGCAAAAAAGGTTGGCTTCCATTCCTGTATGCACATCTGTTTTCCGGCGCACAATGGCAGCGTTTGACGCATTTGCTGAATATGCGCTTGGAAAAAGAAGCCGCCTAAAACGCTTATCAACATAACTCTTGCGCCTTATGGAATAGATTCTTGATATCGGTCCTGACTCGTGATATGCGTTCAGACAATCTTAAAAATTTGAACGAGGTATAACCATGGCGAAAGTAGGCGCACAAAGAGCGGCCGAGCTCACAGGCAGGTCCAAATCCACCATCCAGCGCGCGATGAAAAACGGAAAAATTTCTTTTGAAAAAGATCCGAACGGTCGCCGCGTTATCGACGTATCCGAGCTGGATCGCGCCTTCGGCCTGCAGCCCACAGAAGCGCAAGCCGCATCAAACACAGTGGAACAGGAGCTGGAAAAAGCCTCATCCATGCTGGAGACGGAGCGCCTGAAAATGCGCATCAAGATGCTGGAAGACCAGCTTCAGGCAGCGAACGACCAGATTGACGACCTCAAAAGCCAGCGCGACGAATGGCAAAAACAAGCTTCACAGGTTTTAATCACCAGCCAGTATTCCCAGAAACAGGCCGAAGAGCTGCGCGCCCAGATCAAGGAGCGCGAAGAGCGCGCCCGCGCCCGCCGCGAAGAGCGTGATGGACGTGAAAAACAGCGCCTGGAAGAGCGCATGCAACGTCTGCAGGCACAAAATGAAAACTCCGGCATCGATGGTGAAGATGATGAGAGTTTTAACTTCAAGGGCTTCTGGAAGAACATAAAAAGCCGCGCATCGTAAGAGTATCAGCGGATAATTTTTACCCTCGCCTTACAAAAGTGCTACACTGGAAGAATGAAATTTCTGATAGCAATAGCGCTTTTGACTTTTATTGTTTTCAATCCTGTTCAGGCCCCTGCACAAGAGCAGGACGGCGGCGCTGCGCCCCACCAACAACAGGACAGCCAGATCGACTATAGCGCCATTCCCGATGAATATCTGGAAGAGGCTGATGCTTTTTTCGCGGAATGCGGAACGTCAACGAGATTCAAAAATTATTATGATTGCGAATGCCTGACAGTCAAATATCTGGATGAACGGATCAAATCCGGCCCAAACAAACCCAAAAGCGCCATTCTGGTCAATATCGGCAAGGAATGTGCCGATGCGACATATGCCGCCGGGAAAAGTTTTAATGATTGCCTTAATATGGGACCGCTCCTGCCGGTTCAGGGCGGGGATGCACTTGGATTTTGCGAGTGTTACGCCAATACCTACGCCAATCTTTATGAAAGCTTCCGCGTGAGTCCGAATTCCAAAACATTCCAGGCTCTGCAAACCCAGGCCATGACCGCCTGCGCCAATCCGGCTTTGGCGCGGGAATTATATTCCACGCGGCGTCCCAACCGATAAAAATGCAACGTTTCGGCTTTAAACATATTCGCTACCGGAGATGGCGGCCTTCAGATGCCCCTCGGCCAGCGGCAGAATGTTGTGCAGATAAAATTCCGCCGTGCGGATTTTATCTTTGGCAAAAGCCTGATCCTCATGCGATTGCGCAGCCTCCGCCGCGCGGGCGAGCAATGCACCACCAGCAATAAACCCAAAACCTTTCAGCAAGGGTGCAGAAGCTGCCGCAACTCTGTCTAACCCATCCGCACTTTTGCCATCCCCACCGAGCCCAACCACCCCCTCTATTGCATTATGCAAAATTAATAGTGGGGTGGTAAAGCATTCTGCATAGGCGGCTGGAACGGAAGATTGCATCTGCTCAACATAGCCCTTGGCCGCTGCGCCGCCATCGCGCAGGATTTTGCGGAAGGCCAGATCGGCGGCCTGTATGCCGTTCGTGCCTTCATAGATCGGCAGGATACGCGCATCACGCATATATTGCGCTGCGCCGGTTTCCTCGATAAAGCCCATCCCGCCATGCACCTGTACGCCAATGGACGTCACTTCGCATGCCATATCCGTACACCAGGCTTTGACAATGGGCGTCAACAGCTCCACCTTCGCTTGTGCCTGCGCGTCTCCCTCATGCGCTGCATCCATAGCCAGCGCGGCCTCATAGGTTAATGCGCGCCCCGCCTCAATCTGCGACTTCATAGTGAGCAACATCCGCTGCACATCAGCGTGCTGATCAATGCTCACCCGCTCACCACTTGCAAAACTCTTACCCTGCACCCGTTCGGCTGCAAAAGCCCGTGCGTGCTGGTAAGAGCGCTCCGCCACCGCCACGCCCTGTAGCCCCACAGACAGGCGCGCATTATTCATCATGGTGAACATGTATTTCAGCCCCATATGCGCTTCGCCGATCAGATACCCGGTCGCCCCGTCAAACTCCATCGTGCAAGTCGGCGAGGCGTGAATGCCCAATTTATGTTCTAGACCAATGCATTGCACCTTGTTCCTCGTCCCGTCTTCCAAAAACTTCGGCACGATGAACAGGGAAATCCCCTTCACATCCTCCGGCGCATCGGGCAGGCGGGCGAGCACCAGATGAATAATATTCTCCGCCAGATCATGCTCGCCATAGGTGATGTAGATTTTCTGGCCCGAAACTTTATAAGCGCCGCTCCCATCGGGCTCCGCTTTCGCCCGCAAAAGCCCAAGATCAGAACCCGCCTGCGGCTCGGTCAAATTCATGGTGCCGGTCCACTCCCCGGATATCAGTTTTTCAAGATAGGTATTTTTTAGCTCGTCCGAGCCATGGCTCAGGATCGCCTCCACCGCGCCCTGATTAAGCAACGGGCACAGCCCGAAGCTCATATTTGCCGCCTGCCACATTTCCTGTATCGGGAAGGCCAGCGCGTACGGCAAACCCTGCCCGCCAAAATCGGGGCTAAACGGCACGGCGTTCCAGCCACCATCGCGATATTGCGCATACGCCTCCTTAAAGCCCGGCGCGGTCGTGACCACGCCGTCTTTCAGCGTCGCGCCATGCTGATCGCCTTCCCAATTGAGCGGCGCGAGCACATCGCGCGCCAGCTTTGCCGCCTCTTCCAGAACAGCCGTTGAGGTCTCCTCATCCATCTCAGCATGGGAAAACCCCAAAACGCGGGCCAGCAGGAACATCATATCGGATACGGGAGGGGTAAAATTGCTCATAAAAGGGACCTCTTTGGAGTTGGCATGGGCATTGCAACTTTATATCGAAGAGTCAGTATAGAACAGATTTCCGGGAACAAAAGGCCCCATAACAGGACCGCATGGACAATTTAGGAAATACATTGCAAAACAATGCCTTAGAGGCCATGTCCGCCCGCGCGCCGCGCGGCGTGATGAGCGCTATTCAAAAGGCCAGCGCGAAAACGGGGGTCGATTTTGCCTACATGGTGCAACAAGCGGCCGCCGAGAGCAGTTTTAATCCATCCGTGAAAGCCAAAAGCAGCTCCGCCACCGGGCTGTACCAGTTTATTGACAGCACATGGATGTCCATGATTGAGCAACATGGAGAAAAATATGGCGTAGATACCGAAGGCAAAAGCCGCAGGGAATTGCTGGATTTGCGCAAGGATGCGGAAATTTCTTCCTATATGGCGGCGGAGTTTGCATCGGACAATGAGCGGTTCCTGAACAAACACTGGGGCGGGGATGTCGGGGCGACAGAGCTGTATTTCGCGCATTTCCTGGGTGCGGGGCAAGCCGCATCCTTCCTGCAGGCGCGTGATGAAAACCCGCTGCAAGAGGCTGGCTTGCTGTTCCCAAAGGCAGCAGCAGCAAACCGCAATGTCTTTTACGACACAAAAACCGGACGGCCGAAAACCCTGGATGAGGTTTATGCGTTTTTTGATAAGAAGTTTGATATCAAAGATTCCGGACCGGCCGCATTGCCGGATATCCAGGTTGCTGAGCGTAAAGCTGAGCCCGTTAAAAACGCCTACAGACCGGCTGCTATTAAGAGTTCCGTTTTTACCGCCGCGCGCGAAACCAATGAATATGGAAGCCTGTTTCAGCGCTCTTATGCGCCCGCCCCTTATCAGGCGCTGATTGGAAACCCGATTGACATCATGATGCTGGCCCAGCTGGATCTGCCGCTGAATTCTTATGAGCATCCGAACGAAAATGAGGCCGACAACAAAGTCCGGCAATTTTTAAATCCTTGACCTTACGCGCATTTCCGGCAAGATGCGGCCTTATATGGCCGACTTTATTACATTACTGGATAAGCGTGTCAAACTCCGCCAGCCCGAAGGCGGGTTTCGTCCGGGGCTGGACAGCGTGATGCTGGCTGCCGCGTGCCCGGCCAAATCTGGTGAGCATATCCTCGATCTCGGCTGCGGTGTGGGCAGCGCAGGGTTTTGTGTTCTCGCCCGGGTCTCCAATGTACATCTCACCGGCATTGATATTCAGGAAAACTGCATCACTCTGGCGCGGGAAAACATAACTCTTAATCCAACAAACGTTACTCCCGAATTCATTCATCATTCTATTTTGAATTATGTAAAGTTTTATAAAGACGATAAAGCGTTTCAGAGTTTCGACCATGTGATTTGCAACCCTCCTTTTTTAGAGGATCACAATCACATCTCCTCGCCCGATGAAACAAAGGCAACGGCGCATGCGCATATGGATGAAACAACCTTAGAAGACTGGATCAAAGCCGCCTTTAACGCCCTGAAATCCGGCGGCTCTCTCACCATGATCCACCGCGCCGACCACACAGACCAGATCATCCGCGCTTTGGGCAAAAGCTTCGGCGCAACAGAGATCATTCCGCTTTGGCCAAAATCCGGCAAGCCTGCCAAGCGCATAATTATTCGCACACTCAAACACCGTAAATCCCCGGCCAAAATCCATCAGGGCCTTGTTTTACATGAGGACAATGGCGATTACACGGAAGCAGCCGAAAACATCTTGCGCGGCGCGCTGGCCCTTGTATAAATAAGCCATGAAAAAAATCTTGAGAAAATGCGGCGCGGCCCTTGGCAAAGCCCCTGTCATCGGCCCGGTTTTTGAGCCCAAACCCAAAATCGCCGTGATCCGTATGAGCGGGATTATAACCGACACCGCCAGCCGCAAGGCCACAATTTCCCTGAGCCATTTTGAAAAACCGCTGGAAGAGGCCTTTGACATTCCCCATCTGGAAGCTGTTGCGCTTGTGATTAATTCCCCCGGCGGATCACCAGCGCAAAGCGAGCTTCTGGGAAACACCATCCGACGGCTGGCCGAAGAGGCGGACAAACCTGTTCTGGCGTTTGTTGAGGATGTCGCAGCCAGCGGCGGGTATTGGCTGGCCTGTGCCGCCGATGAGATTTATGCCGCCGAGACATCGATTGTCGGCTCAATCGGGGTGATATCGGCCTCTTTCGGGTTTCAGGATTTCATTGAAAAATATGGCGTGGAGCGGCGCGTACATACGGCCGGGAAGGAAAAATCCTTCCTTGATCCGTTCAAACCGGAAAACCCCACAGATATAAAGCGCCTCAAAACCATTCAGGCGGAATTGCATGAAAGCTTTAAAAACTGGGTGAGCCAGCGCCGGGCCGAACATCTGAAGGGCGCAGATAAAGATCTCTTCGAAGGCCAATTCTGGACAGCACCCAAAGCGCAAGAACTTGGTATTATTGACGGCATTGGCGGAATGAAAGCCGTATGCCGGGCGAAACTCGGTGAAGACGTGAAATTTATCGACCTCTCCCCCGGCAAAGGGTTTTTTTCAGAGCTCATCGGTGCAGATTTATCATTGAGCCGCGACCTGCTGAACACAGCGGAAGAGCGGAGCCTGTGGGCGCGTTACGGCCTTTAGAGCCCTTGATTCTGACAAAAAATTTGCTTTTCATAAAGGTTTCCTGCTACTCTCCTGTTCTTACGAAAAACAAAAGGGAGAGAAACGCATGTTACCGGGATCTGATACATATACACGCATTGAAGCAGGCCGCCCGCTGGGCCGCGATCATGGCGCCGGCGCCGTGGCAGAAGTCGATGCAGCGTCAAAACCTCCGGCAGACCGCCAGGGCCGCCGCGCGCACCAACAAGATTCCGCTCTTTTGCACGACGGTGTTCAAATTGTTGAGCAATTCGGCCGCTCTTTTGTTGTTGCCGTAAAACAACCGGCCGCGCGCGGCGCGGGGCTGTATGATGCAGCGGGGCAAATGATCGTTGAGCCCCACGGATCCCTGGATTTAGAAGGCTAATTTCTAAGCCTTCATTTTCTCACGCAGGTAATCTGCGACCTTATCAATTGAGATACGCTCCTGCGCCATAGTGTTACGCTCGCGCACGGTGACGGTGCCGTCGGCTACGGTGTCATTATCAATGGTGAAACAATACGGCGTGCCGATCTCATCCTGCCGTGCATAGCGCTTGCCGATATTTTGCTTGATATCCAGATCCACCGCAAACTCCCCGCGCAGCTCCATATAGAGTTTCTGCGCCAGCGGCACATGACCCTCCTTCGCCGTCAGCGGTAAAATGGCCGCCTTCTTCGGCGCCATGGCCGGGGTGAAATTCAGATACACGCCGGACGGACGATTTGGATCGGGCGTATAGGCCTCACAGATCAGCGCCAATACGCCGCGCGACAGGCCCGCCGAAGGCTCAATCACATGCGGCAAATATTTCTCGTTATTATTGGCCTGATCCAGATATTCCAGCTTTTGGCCGGAATGCTCCTGATGCTGGGTCAAATCGTAATTGCCCCGGTGCGCCACACCCTCCAGCTCGTCATAACCCTCGCCGCTAAACGGGAACTGGTATTCAAAATCGGTCGTGCGCTGAGAATAATGCGCGCGCTCCCCATCCGGCACCTCCAGGAAATGCAGCTTCGACAGCGGAATGCCGACACTCTCCCAGAAGGCCTTACGCTGGTCCACCCAGAACTCAAACCACATCGGCACCTCGTCTTCGCGGCAGAACCATTCCAGCTCCATCTGCTCAAACTCGCGGCTGCGGAAAATAAAGTTGCGCGGCGTGACCTCATTACGGAACGCCTTACCGATCTGCGCAATCCCAAAGGGCATTTTGACGCGCGTGGAATCGAGCACATTTTTGAAGTTTAGAAATATTCCGCCGCAGGTTTCGGGGCGGAGATAAACTTTGTTTTCGTCGCCTGCAGCAGCTCCTGCATAGGAATGAAACATGAGATTGAATTGTTTTGGTTGAGTTAAGGTTCCTGCCTCTTTTGCATCAGGCCCCCAGACTCTATCTATATTCCTAATCTCAACATCACCGCTAAGTGTTGTGCTAGATGTAAAATCTTCTCTAGGTGGCAAACCCAGTTTTTTTAACCTTCTATTCATCTGGTCTGAAGATACACCAACCTCAAAAGCGGGCTGAAACTCCGTATTAGGAGAGTCCATCAGTATGATCAAATGATCTGCCCGATAGCGATTCTTCGTCTCCCTACAATCCACCATCGGATCGTTAAACCCGCCAACATGGCCGGAGGCTTCCCACGCTTTCGGGTTCTGGATGATGGCGGTATCCAGCCCGACAATATCCAGCGGCGCGCCGTCCGGGCCCAGCGGCGGGCACAGCACCATATCGCGCCACCAGCGATCACGCAGGTTATTCTTCAGCTCCGTACCCAGCGGCCCGAAATCCCAAAACCCGTTAATCCCGCCATAAATATCACTGGCCGGGAAAATAAACCCACGGCGCTTACACAGCGCAACAATGTCTTTCATATCTTTCATGGTGAGAATCTCCGTTAAATCCGGACTTCATGATGGCGCTTAATCCCTTGAATGACAAGGGTTTTTAGCAGGCAATTTTGAATTCCACCCCCGTTTTTGGTACAATGCGAGTATAAATGAAAGGATTACGGCGATGAACAGCAGCCCCCACAGCAGCGGATTGAGAAACGTAACGGCAAAGGCCGGCGCGAATTTCGGGTTTCATTTTCACGACCGCAACCGTGCCAGCGAGGAACACTGGCATAACCGCCTGGCGCAGAGCCTGGCAGTTTGGGCTGCGATCGAGAACGATCTTCACCCGGACTACGAGCTTTAGGTCACAACAATCAGATACGGACCGTATTGGTTTGTATTCTGTGCGCCCGCTATATCTTCAAATTATTTAGATTTTCAATATTCGATACAGTATGTTTCGAATATTCTTTGTGTGGAATTGTCTATTTCATCATGCTAAAAAGAGGCATGAGAAAGACAACCACCGATATCAGCACCCATAAAAACCGGCCAGAACCTCTGGTATGCCTTACCGCATATACAACGCCGATGGCCAGCATATTGGATTCTCACGCGGATTTGCTGTTGGTGGGGGACAGCATAGGCATGGTGATGTACGGCATGGAAAACACGCTGGGGGTTGATCTGGAAATGATGATCCGCCACGGGCAAGCGGTTATGCGCGGGGCGGCGAAGTCCTGCGTTATCGTTGATATGCCCTATGGCACCTATGAGAACAGCCCCGCACAAGCCCTTGAAAGTGCCGCGCGGATTATGAAGGAGACAGGCTGCGGCGGCGTGAAACTTGAGGGCGGCACGGACATGGCCACAACAATTGCACATCTGGTGCAAAACGGCATCCCCGTGATGGGGCATATCGGGCTTCAACCACAATCCGTCATCAAGGACGGAGGCTATAAGGTGAAGGGCCGCACGGCTGAGCAGGAAGAACAGCTATTGAATGACGCCCACGCGGTCGAAGCGGCGGGTGCCTTCTCACTCGTCCTGGAAGGTACGGTGGAAGACGTTTCAACCCGCATTACCCGGAACATCTCAATCCCCGTCATCGGTATCGGCGCTTCGGCGGAATGCGACGGACAGATCCTGGTGAGCGAAGATATGCTGGGCCTCTCGGTCGGACATATCGCTAAATTTGTGAAACAATACAGCACCTTGAACAAAGATGTTGAGTCGGCTGTGCAGGCTTATGCCGCCGATGTGCGGGCGCGGAAATTCCCTTCCTCTGATCATACCTATAACCGTCTGCAGCAGAGTATACAGAAACTCAGCAAAGCCTCCTGATTCAGGCCGCCTATGCAAACAGCAACCTCCAAAGACCAACTGAACCAAATCGTGCAAAGCTGGAAGGCAGACGGCCTCCGGATTGGCTATGTCCCCACTATGGGCGCCCTGCATGACGGGCATCTGTCTCTGGTGAAGATCGCGCAGGACCATGCGGATAAAGTCGTGGTCAGCATCTATGTGAACCCCACGCAATTCGCCCCGGGGGAGGATTTCGAGGCCTATCCGCGCGATATTGAGCGCGATGCGGCCAAGCTGGAAGCCACGGGCGTGGATACACTGTATTTGCCGCAGCAGGATGAGCTGTATCCGGACGGGGCGAAAATCGACATGGATGCGGGCGAAGCGGCCAAGGGCCTCGACAGCGATTTCCGCCCGCATTTCTTTCACGGCGTAGCCACCGTGGTCCGCCGCTTGTTCGATCATGTCCAGCCGGATGTGGCTGTGTTCGGCGAAAAAGACTACCAACAGCTTATGGTCATTCGGGAAATGGTGGGGCGCTTAAGCCTGCCCATAGAGATCATTGGCGGCCCCACCATGCGCGATGAACACGGATTGGCCCTGGCCTCCCGCAATGCCTATCTGGAACCCCATGAGCTCCCGATTGCGCGGCAGTTGAATAAAATTTTAAAAGATGCAACCAGAACAGCCCCCTCTCCCCCACGGGCAGAGGGCTGGGGTGAGGGGGAAAAGCTTGACGGACAAACTAAAAACCCCCACCCTAACCCTCTCCCTCAAGGGGGAAGGGATTATGTTTTGGAAGAAGCCAAGCAAGCCCTCTTGGAGGCCGGTTTCGACAAGGTGGACTATATTGAAAAACGCTGGGGCCGGGTTTTGGGCGCAGGCTGGGTCGGGAAAACGCGATTGATTGATAATGTTCCGGCATAAAAAAACGGGCCGCAAAGCCCGTTTTTGAAATTCGTATTTATAAAGATATTAAATCTTCTTCTGCGGGGCAGCCGGTGCTTTTTTCGGAGCCTGTGTCGATTTTTTGGAGCTGACCGCGCCGGCCTGATCCTTTTTCGGCTTGGCTTTACCGGGTGTTGGCTTTGAGGCCGCTGACTTCTTCGCCTTGGGCTTGTCCTCAGAGGCCTCAGCCTTTTCGCCCTTTTCTTTCTTGGCTTTGTTCTCTGCACGCTTCGCTTTGACTTCTTCGGAGGCTCCGGGATTGAAGTCCGTTTCCACGCCGAATGTCGGCACGGGACCGGAATCCTTGCCCTTGGCTTCGGGATCGCGGTCAACCAGCTCAATCACAGCCATCGGCGCGGCATCGCCATAGCGGAAACCGGCCTTTAGCACGCGGGTATAACCACCCGGACGATCGGCATAGCGCTCGGCCAGCACATCAAAAATCTTCGCGACCATCGCCTCATCACGCATGCGGGAAACGGCCTGGCGGCGTTTTGCCAAAGCGCTGTCAGGCTTGTCATTGGCTTGCTTGCCCATGGTGATCAGCTTTTCGATATAGGGCTTTAGCTCCTTGGCTTTGGGCAGTGTTGTTACAATCTGTTCATGCTTGACCAAAGAGGCCGCCATATTCGCCAGCATTGCCTTACGGTGGCTGGTTGAACGGTTCAGCTTGCGCTGTTTAATACGATGTTTCATATCGTCTCTCCTTTTAACGCGCCACCTGCGGCGCCGATTACGGCCTTAAACGGGTAAGGCCATGATGATTAACCGCCCCGGCCACTCGCAATCCAAAAAGGATGCCGTTCCGCCGCAGCGCCGGGCACAACGCCCGAAACTTAGAAAGTTTCGTCAACTTTCTTGGCAACTTCCTCGATATTCTCAGGAGGCCAGCCTTCAACCTGCATACCAAGATGCAAGCCCATAACGGTCAGAACTTCTTTGATTTCGTTCAAAGATTTCCGGCCAAAATTCGGTGTGCGAAGCATATCGCCTTCGCTCTTCTGTACCAGATCACCAATATAAACGATATTGTCGTTCTTCAGGCAGTTGGCAGAACGAACAGACAACTCAAGCTCCTCAACCTTCTTCAGCAGATTCTTGTTGAATGGCAGCTCTTCGTTTTCTTCTTTCTGTGTCGCCTGCTTCGGCTCTTCAAAATTCACAAAGACCTGGAGCTGGTCCTGCATGATACGCGCAGCATAGGCCACAGCATCGTCAGGAGAAATCACGCCATTGGTTTCAACCACAAGCGTCAGCTTGTCGTAATCTGTGATCTGACCCACGCGGGTGTCTTCAACTTCGTATGTGACCTTGCGCACAGGAGAGAAAACAGAATCGATTGGAATCAGGCCAACAGGTGCTTCTTCGGGACGGTTCTGAGCAGATGGGCGATAGCCCTTGCCGGTGTTCACTGTCATCTCGATATTCAGCTTCGCGCCTTTATCCAGCGTACAAATCACCAGATCCGGGTTCATGATTTCAATATCAGCACCCGCTTCGATCTGCGCAGCCGTCACTTCGCAAGGACCGGCGGCAGACAGACGCATCTTCTTCGGACCTTCGGCGTGCATACGCACGGCCAGAGATTTGATGTTCAGGATAATATCCGTTACGTCTTCGCGCACACCTTCAATAGAAGAGAACTCATGCAAAACGCCCTCAATCTGAACGGCGGTTACAGCCGCACCCTGCAGGGATGAAATCAAAATACGGCGCAGAGAATTACCAAGCGTCAGGCCAAAGCCGCGCTCCAGAGGTTCGGCCACAACTTTTCCAATATTGGTATTTGCGGTGGTTTTGATATCCAGCTTGGTGGGTTTAATCAGCTCTTGCCAGTTCTTCTGTATCATTTTGTCTTTCCTTTGGTTTTTTCCAATTTTTGAATCGGGTGTATTTCTAATGATTAAACGCGGCGCTTTTTCGGCGGGCGGCAACCGTTATGCGGGATAGGCGTGATATCCGCGATGGATTTGATTTCAAAGCCGATGCTCTGCAATGCACGCAGGGCCGATTCACGGCCTGAACCGGGACCTTTAACCTTAACGTCCAGCTCCTTCATACCGTGTTCCTGCGCCTTGCGGCCAGCATCTTCTGCTGCCATCTGCGCCGCGTACGGCGTAGATTTGCGGGAACCCTTAAAGCCCATCATGCCCGCGGAAGACCAGGACACAACATTGCCCTGCGCATCCGTAATAGTAATCAGCGTGTTGTTAAATGTGGAATTCACATGCACAACGCCGGTCACGATATTCTTTTTCTCTTTTTTCTTTGCTCTTGGTTTAGCCATTTTTCAACCCTCCCTATTTCTTCTTGCCAGCGATTGGTTTGGCCGGGCCCTTGCGTGTGCGGGCATTGGTTTTAGTACGCTGACCGTTTACAGGCAGGCCAGAGCGATGACGCAACCCGCGATAGCATTTCATGTCCATCAAACGCTTGATGTTCATGGATACCTCACGGCGCAGATCGCCTTCGATTTTATATGCACTGCTATCAATTTCCGTACGGATAGCGTTCAATACGTCTTCAGGTGCTTCACCCATACGCATTTGAACATCGATATTCAATTTTTCGCAGATTTTAAAAGCCGTGGTCCGGCCAATTCCAGTGATATAAGTCAGCGCGATGGGAATGCGCTTCTTATCTGGTACGTTAACACCAGCAATACGTGCCATTTTATGTTCCTTTCATATTTCTTAAGGCTTTTCCTTGCAAACCGCCCTGAAAAACCCAGGCCAACCCGTTTTCTGCTCCGTTCGTTACACTTTCACAGCGCCGGGTTGTAAACGTTATTCTTCACCATTTTTGAAGAATGTGCGGAATATAGGCATTTGCGTGCCTATCGTCAAGCTTTTATTGCATTAATTTAGGGTTTTAAAAAAAGGTTTTAAGCAGCCTGCTTTTTATCGAGAGCCGCCTCAATCTGCCGACTGACCTCATCAATGGCCTGCATACCGTCGATTCGGCGCAAAAGCCCCTTTTCCTCGTAATACGGCAAAACAGGCTCTGTCAGGTCGTGGTAAACGGCCAGACGGTGCTTGAGGGTCTCCTCATTATCATCATTACGGGCACCGCCGGTTTCCTCTACGCGGCTCTTAATCCGGTCGAGCAGGCTACCCTCATCCACTTCCAGAACGATCACATGGTCGATTTTGCGTGCCATATGGCCCAGCATATTGTCCAGAGCCCCCGCCTGGGGCACCGTGCGGGGGAATCCGTCTAAAATGAACCCTTTTTCGCATTCCGGCTCGGAAATACAATTGGCAATCAGCTCAATGATAATATCGTCCGGAACCAGCTCCCCAGCTTCGATCAAATGCCCGATACGCTGGCCCAGCGCACTTTCGCTCTGCACCTCCGCCCGCAGCATGTCTCCGGTAGAGAGTTTCTTAAGTCTATGATTTTCCTGGAGACGCGCCGCTTGCGTGCCTTTCCCTGCGCCGGGGGGGCCGAATATAATCAGATTCATTAAATCGTCATCCTTAAAATGAGCCGTTTCATGCAATAAAGAAGGCATCACCGCGAACGCCCTCTGATTTTTGCTTTTTTCATTAAACCTTCATATTGATGCGCAATCAAGTGGGAATGAATCTGCCCTACCGTATCGAGGGTCACGCTGACCACGATCAGAAGGCTGGTCCCGCCGAAATAAAACGGCATATTGTATTTGGAGATCAGAAACTCCGGCAAAAGACAGATCAGCACCAGATAAGCCGCGCCAATGGTTGTCAGGCGCGTCAGGATGTAATCCAGATAATCCGCTGTGTTTTTTCCGGGACGAATACCGGGCACGAACCCGCCATATTTACGCAACATTTCTGCATTTTCCTCAGGATTGAATACAATCGCAGTGTAGAAAAAGGCAAAAAAGGCAATCAGGGCGCCATAGAGAATCATATAAATCGGCTGGCCATGCTGGAGATAGCGGGCAACGGCGGCGGTAAAGTCACCGCCTTCAGCGCCGGAGAACCCGACAATAGTAAGCGGCAACAGCAACAGAGAGGACGCAAAAATCGGCGGGATAACCCCGGATGTGTTGAGCTTCAGGGGAATATGGTTTTGCTCCCCACCCATCATTTTGTTACCAACCTGGCGTTTCGGATATTGCACCACGACACGCCGCGCGGCACGCTCCATAAACACGATAAACGCAATCACGGCAATAATCAGCCCGAACAGGAAGATCAGCTCCAAGAAATTAAATTGGCCCTGACGGCCCAACTCAAGCGTGCTCCCCACGGCACCAGGCAGCCCGGCGACAATACCGGCAAAAATAATCAGAGAAATCCCGTTTCCAATGCCGCGCGCAGTAATCTGCTCGCCCAACCACATCAGGAAGACCGTGCCGCCGACAATGGTGATCACGGTGGAAATCCGGAAGAAAAGGCCGGGATCGATCACGGCCGAGCCGCTCTGCCCCTGCATGCCTTCCAGCCCTACAGCCAGGCCATAAGCCTGTATAGCAGCCAAAAACACAGTCAGGTAACGCGTATACTGGTTGATTTTCTGACGGCCAACTTCGCCCTCTTTCTTAAGCTCTTCCAGCTTGGGCGACATCGCCGTGGCCAACTGCATGATAATTGAAGCCGAGATGTAAGGCATGATATTCAGGGCAAAAATCGTCATACGGCTCAACGCGCCGCCGGAGAACAGATTGAACATATCCAAAATACCGCCGCCTTTTTGCGTGAAAATCTCGTTCCACACATAAGGATCGATACCCGGCACGGGAATATAGGTTCCCAAGCGATAGACCAGCAGGGCGCCCAATACGAAGAGGAGGCGTTTTTTGAGCTCGGAGGCTTTTGCCAGAGCACCCCAGTTTGCGTTTTTCGCGAGTTGTTCAGCGGCCGATGCCATAGTAGAGCCCTTTCAAATGAAATCAGTGAAGACAAATAAATAAAGAAAAGAGAGGCCGGGGGCAAGAGGAAGAAATAAAAAAGCCCCAGATTTGGGGCTTTTGAATTTTTAAATATTTCCTCTAAAGAAGCTACTTCGCCGCCGCTTTTGCTTTCTCGCCGCGTTTTTTAACGGGAGCAACCTGCTTAACGATAAGTTCAATCTTACCGCCCGCCTTTTCAACGGCAGCCTGAGCGCCCTTTGTGACTTTGGTAATCTTGAGATCAACCTTGGTTGTTAGCGCGCCGCTCGCCAACAATTTCACACCATCGCGCTTGCGGCGGATAACACGCGCAGCCACGAGAGAATCTTCATCAATTGTTTTTTTGGCATCCAGCTTTTTAGAATCAATAGCCGCCTGCAGCTTGCCCAGGGACAATTCCGCCAGATTGGTCGTGAACGCCGTGTTGCTAAAGCCCAGCTTCGGCAAGCGTTGATACAATGGCATCTGTCCGCCTTCAAATCCCTTTATAGCCACACCTGAGCGGGCCTTTTGACCTTTATGACCTTTGCCTGCCGTCTTGCCCTTGCCAGAACCGATACCGCGCCCCACTCTGGTGCGGGGTTTCTTTGAGCCTTCTTTAGGTGAGAGTTCATTCAGTTTCATTATTTTTATCCTTAAGCTGCGTCTTCGACCTTCAAGAGGTGGCTGACTTTTCTAATCATGCCGCGCACGGAAGGGGTATCCTCCAGCTCGCGCGTGCGGTGCATTTTGTTGAGCCCTAAACCAATCAACGTCTGGCGCTGATCTGGTTGGCGACTGATCGGCGAACCGGTCTGCGTCACGCGTACGGTCTTGCCGGACGGCTTTTTCACCGCGGCCTTTTTTGGGGCTGCTTCTTTTTTCTCAGCAGGCTTCTTATCTGCGGCCTTGGGAGCTTCGGCAGGCTTTTTCGCAGGAGCCGGTTTAGCGTCCGCTTTCTTCGCTGTTTCCTTCTTTGGAGCAGCTTTCTTTGCAGGAGCGGCCTTTTTCGTAGCAGCAGCCTTGGCCGGAGCCTTCTTTACTTTTGTTTCTTTTTTCTCTTTATCTTCAGCCATCGCCCTTTATCCTTTTACTTCTTCGCTGGTCTCAGCCTGCATATTGGCTTCACGGTTGGATACAACGTCGCTCACTTTTTTGTTGCGGCGACCAGCCACGTGACGCGGACTTTCCATCGCGCTCAGCGCATCAAACGTTGCGTTCACCATGGAGTACGGGTTGCTGGAACCGATTGCCTTGGCCACCACATCGTGAATACCCAGAGCTTCAAACACCGCACGCATAGGGCCGCCGGCAATAATACCGGTACCGGCAGGTGCGGAGCGAAGTAAAACCTTACCGGCGCCGCTGCGGCCTTTTACATCGTGATGCAAAGTTCGGCCTTCACGCAGGGGAACGCGGATCATCTTGCGCTTCGCTTGGTCTGTCGCTTTCTTGATTGCCTCAGGTACCTCACGCGCTTTGGCGTGACCGTGACCGACGCGGCCCTTGCCATCACCAACAACGACCAGTGCGGCAAACCCGAAACGGCGTCCACCTTTGACCACTTTGGCCACACGGTTGATACCAACCAGACGCTCGATCAGCTCATCGCCCTCTGCGCGCTCTTGTTCTTTTTTAAATTGCGGTTGTGCCATTATATTCTCCTAAAATCCTTCGCTTAAAACTGAAGTCCGCCTTCACGGGCGCCTTCGGCCAGTGCCTTCACGCGGCCATGATA
>CAYGSN010000016.1:0-39151 GCA_964352675.1 uncultured Pseudobdellovibrionaceae bacterium | reverse complement strand
CGCTTGGCCGATAAGGACAGCGACAAGCTGGCCAAGCGTTTTCAGGCGCATTTCAAGAAGTACGGGTATGGCCCTTACGTGGTCCAGAATAAAGAGGATGGGGCCTTTATGGGCTTTGTGGGTCTGCAAAAGGTAGAGAGCGATGTGCCATTTAAAGGAGCGGTCGAGATTGCCTGGCGGATGGATTACGAATATTGGGGGAAAGGTTATGCCACCGAGGCGGCGTTGGCGGTCCTGCATCATGCCTTTACAGAGCTTGGCCTGAAAGAAGTGGTGGCTTATGCCGTGCATGACAACACGCGTGCCATCCATGTGATTGAAAAAATTGGTATGAAGCAAGACCCGAAGGGGGACTTCCATTATCCTGGCCTGCCCAAGGATAGTGCGCTGGGGAATTTCGTTCTCTATCGTATGACCAAGGCTGATTATCAGGCCGCTTGAGATATTCCGCATTTCGCGCTATGATTTGAATGTGTATTCGCACAGCCTTTCTTGATTCCTTCGATTTTTCCTTATTTTTCACGAACAGAGGTTTTTCATGGCCATATCCACCAGAACGCGGTTTTATACGCTTGCCGCCGCTTCATCGCTTTTTCTTCTTGCCGGTTGCGGCGAGGGGTATGAACAAATTCGTACCGATGAAATATTCCCTTACGGAAATCAAAGAACGGCCGGGAGCACGATTGCTTATGTGCGGGCCAAGCTTATGCCGGAAAAAGAACTGGTGATCCAGCCGGTGGGGCGCAAATGGTCGCCGGAGATCATCCAGGATATGCAGAAAGTCTTTGATGAGCAGCAGATAGAGAAGAAGTAGGCTGTTTCAGCTGCCCCTCAATACATAAATTATCTCAATTTTGAACTGTATCTTTGGCAAAAATAACCGCCCATTAATTTATTTATGTAAAAATAAATAATAAGCCCTGTCGGGTTTGGGTTCAGGTTCTTTTCGGAATGTGGGTTATGATTCTCGCTATTCGCCGGAATATTTCTTTTAGACGGTTTGTGTTTTAAGAACCTGGTTTTTTCTCATATTAAAATCGTTAAACCTCTTGAAAGGGGAAATGTCATGTCTTTGGAAGTAGAAACCATTGTGGCTGTCTCTATGATGATGGCCGTTTTTGCCGCGGTGGCGGCGGTGGGAACCAGTATTGTTCTGGGCGCGGGGTTTGAGCGTTTACGCTCGGGCTTTGAAGTTATCCGCAAGCAAACCGGGTTTTTCAGTGACGCCATTCACAAGCTGGAACAGAAAATGGAAGTGGTGGACGAGCAGACTAGCAGCTTCGGCCAATCCATTCATACGCTGGAAGCAAAGGTGACCTCTGTCGGTGAGCAGGCCAATGCCTTTACCGAACATGTTGGTAATCTGGAGAAAAAAGTTGAAGTGGTTGATAAGCAAACTGGGTTCTTTAGTAATGCGATCCACGATCTGGAGAAGAAGATTGAAACGATTGGCGAGCATGAACAGGTTGTCTCTGAGAAGATGAAAACCCATGCCCATACCGATTTAATCAGCACCGGTAAGGCTGAGGCCTTGGTTGCGCATGCGGAAGATTTGCTGACTCAGATGAGCTCTCTTGCGGAGAAGTTAACCGCGCCGCGTCAGGATGCGCCGCAGGTACAGGAAGATTTGCGCATGTCTATGCCGAAAAATCTTGCACAATATGCTTTTAATTCCTATGGCGGGGATTCTGAAGAAATACGTTATCACTAAAATTCAGCCGGTTGCGGATAACGTCACCAACCCGTGCCTCTAAAAAAACAGGGATCTTTTGGTCCCTGTTTTTTGTTCAGCTGTGGGAAGAGGAGGTCCTTCCGGGGGAGGTTTCTTCGCGGCGCAGCGGTGTTTGCGCCTTTGCCCACATGCTCTCAAAGCGTCTGCGTTCCGCCTGCGCGGCTTCGCGGCTTTCGACAATAACAATCATGGATTGGTCCCACAGCTCCAGCGCCACTTTATCCGCATAAATGAATGTCGTGATGTTGGTCTGCACGGAGTCTTTCGGCAGCCAGCGGCAAAAATCAGGTGCAGCCATCATCGTAGACGTTCCCTCCGAGCAGAGTACACGCTGTATGATGTCCCGGTCTTTGAGGCGCTCCAGATGCTCCAGCAGTTTTTTGGGAGGGGTTAGTGTTGTGATATTCTCATCCATATTGGTGACAAAAATCTCACTGCCTTTATCATCCTTCAGAGTTATATAGATGTCATCCAGCAAATCTCCGAAAGCCGAGCTTCCTTTCAGGGTCCAAGTCTTCTCTGTTTTCTTGCGCAGCCCTTCTTCGCCCAGAAATTCAATATCGGCGCTTTCAAACGCCATGCGTATGGCTCTTGAGGATTCGGCCTTGATATCGGAGTGGCCTTTCTCAAAATTATTAATGGCTGTTTTGGATAGCCCGGAGGCATCGGCTAGGTCCTGTTGCGTCCAATCCAGTAAGCCGCGGGCGCCTCGGCATTGTTCTATTGTAATCATCTGGTACCTTTTTTGTCTTATTTTTCAGGGTTAAAACATAAAAGTCAAACGAAATTGAAAAAAAACTTGATTTTTTCTAAAAAATTGAATAAAGGATAGCGTTAATTGAAAAAAATATTTTTTCTCTGTGTGGGAGATTGAACAAATGACAACCGATGATTTTCTCCGGGCCCTGGCGCTGGAGCGATGCCAGTACTATGTCGCACAACTTTGTGCATTGTCACATATGGGAAAGCAGGATGGCGAACTACAGTACGACGACTATGCCCACGTGCTGAGTATGATTGCAGAAAAGCTGAATGCTGAGTTTGAGTATTTGCTTAAGCAAGCTTAAACGCCACCATTCTTTAAATTGTGAAAGATCGTGGCTAATTGCTTTGCAAGGCTTTGTGGCTCACGATAGACTGGAGCATGTAGTCTTTCGTTTGATTTGCAATTGTAGGTGCTTTTTTGTCTATCTGGTTTTTTCTCTGGCTTATTTTAACTATCACGCTGTTGTCGTTTTTTGGCTGGACGATGTATATCCTCTATCGCCAAAAAGTAGCGTGGCAGGTCTTTGCCAAAAAATCTGACTTTCGCTATAAATCCTCTTCCCTTTTAGCTTCCCCGGAAATGACTGGCACGATTGAGGACTATTCAGTCGATATTTTTACGGGCGAGCATGAAACGGAAGATGCGCGCGGGTTGCGTCGTTTGAATGCTGTGGAAATAAAGCTGAAAAATTCTGTGCCGTTTGAAGGTGTTATTGCCAGTGGTGGCATGACCCGCCTGGTAGATGAGCTGGATTTCAGCCATGTTTTTAAACCGGAGATAAAGGGCTGGAGCGGAGATGTGAAGGCGGCCGACCAGGGCGGCGGCGCGATGGCTGCGTATTTGACGGATAAGCGTATGAAGGCTCTACAATCCCTAATGAAAATCAAGGCAGGCTGGGTTATTTTGATCTTCAGAGAAAATACGGCGCTCTTGCGGTTTGATACGCCAGATCCTCTGGACAGTGTTAAAAAGCTGGAGCAGATTGTGCAGCAGATGCTGAAAGTGGTTAAGGTTTTGGAAATTTCTGAAGGGGAAGCTGGTGGCCTCAAATCCAAAAGCCAGCAGCCGAAGCGCAGCCGTGATGCGGTAGAACTTGATATCGAGGACGACCGCCCCGTGAGCCTAGAGCTGGAAGAGGATGAGGATCAGTCCGAAGCGGAAGAAAAACCGTCGACAGAAAATTCATAGTTTTTAAAATCAAAGCGGCATTTCAAGTTTCGATCTTCGAGCCTGCGGCTGAATTCCAAAATATTGTCCGGGCTGTCTTCAAAAATAATATCGCCGCGTTGTAAGACGGGTTGTGATTTTCGCCATTCCAAAAATCGCCGTGTAAAGCTTAGAACGGAGTTTCTGTCTTTTTCCTGTGCCGCCACGCTCAATTCAAGGTGGGTGTGAGGAAGGGGTAGCCACTGTTTCGTGGGTGTATCTGCACTCCACGGTATCGGTGTGCGGCAGCCATCGCGTCCCTGCCATTCCGGCCAGAGATGTATGCCCCAGGGATCCTGTAAATCTTCCAGCGTTAGTTTGGCTTCCGGCAAGCCGAGTTCTTCGCCCTGATAGAGAAACACCGTCCCATGCAGGCAGCCCAAAAGCGCAATCAACATTTTTGAAAGCTTTGGGTCATGGGAAAACCCGTTAGAGCTTTTCAGCCATCGGCTGGCGGCGCGCACGACATCGTGGTTGGAAAAAGCCCAACTTGGCCAGCTTCCGCCCGGTTCTTGCTTGAAAGTTTCGATGGGCTTGCGGATCAAGGCGGGTGTTAGTTCCTTTTGCTTCCCGGACATCAGATGCGTGTTGTAACAGGTGTTAAGGAGGTCGTGCCCGGCTGTGTATTCCGCCGCCCTGGCATAGGGGTGATCATCGCCGATTTCACCGATCGTGAAGCGGTCTTCATATTCATCCATAAGTTTGCGCAGGCGTTTGAGAAATTCAAGATTTTCCGGCCGTGATTTATCGTAGATATGCTGCTGCTGGGAATAGGGATCATCACCCTCGAACTGTGTCGCCGGGCCGAGGGATTCGTCGCGCGGCGGGTTATCGCGCAGTTCCTGATCATGAAAATAAAAATTCACGACATCCAGGCGAAACCCGTCTACGCCCTTATCCAGCCAGTATCGGGCAATATCCAGCATTTCATTTTGAACATCGAGATTGTGGAAGTTCAGATCCGGCTGGGCGGACAGAAAATTGTGCAGATAGAATTGCTTATGCACTTCGCTGTAAGTCCAGGCCGGACCGCCAAAAACAGAGACCCAGTTATTGGGCGGGGTAAGCTGGCCGAACATATCCGGTTTTGCATCGGCCCAGACATACCAGTCTTTTTTCGCCGGATCATTAAACCATGGATGCTGGTCGGAAGTATGCGAGAGCACGAGGTCTATAATGATCTTAAGGTCAAGGCTGTGAGCTTTTTTAAGCAGCGCATCGAAATCCGCCAGTGAACCAAACATCGGATCAACATCGCGGTAATCTGAAACATCATAGCCGAAATCTTTCATCGGCGATTTGAAAAAAGGGGATATCCAGACTCCATCAACGCCGAGTCCGGCCACATAATCCAGTTTTTCCGTGATGCCGGGGAGGTCGCCAACACCGTCGCTATTTGTGTCCAGGAAAGAGCGCGGGTAAATCTGATATAAAAAAGCGCCCCGCCACCATTCTGCGGGACGCTTAATCTGGTCGTTCATCTTATTCGGCCGCTGGTTCGACTTCTGCCACGTCGGCAGCAATTTGTGCTTTCACGATTTTGTCAGGATTGGCTGGCGGCTCACCACGGGCCAGGGCATCAACGTAGTCCATGCCGTCAGTCACCTGTGCCCAAACTGTATACTGACCGTTCAGGAATCCGCAATCGGAAAAACAGATAAAGAATTGTGAATTCGCGCTGTCTGGATCGGCAGTGCGGGCCATGCCGATTGCGCCGCGGCCGAAGTGGTAGTCATTGAATTCAGCCGGCAGGTCCGGATATTCCGAGCCGCCTGTACCGGTGCCTGTAGGGTCGCCTGTCTGGGCCATAAAGCCGTCAATGACGCGGTGGAAAACGATGCCGTCGTAAAAGCCCTCACGGGTCAGGGTTTTAATCCGCTCGACATGCTTCGGCGCAAGATCTTCTTTCATATCTATTGTTACTGTTCCGCCGGAAGACAACTCCAGCAATAATGTGTTTTCTGGGTCAGCAGCCTGCGCGCTGCCTGCGTCTGTCGCGGTCATGATTAATAAGCTCCCGGCTAGTAAGATGAAGTGTTTCAACATAATGGGTACCCTTTCCCAATTTGGAGTGAAAAAGACATCTAAAATTCCTGCCACAGGGCAGGGTGGAATGCAAGCGCAATAAGGAGGGATCAGGAGGTTGTGGACGGAATGGTGCGGTTATGCGCCTTGACCATGTCCTTGAGTGTTTCAAGGCAGGAGCAGCATTGTGGCTTTTGACCGTCGGAGCAGGAGGAGTAAACCTCGGCGACTCGCGTGGCAGAACGCTTCTCACTCAAATGCTGCTGAACTTTTTTATCGTTAAAAGGATTGCAGAGGCAAACAATCATGATGATAACTTTCTCAAAGAATGTTGAGATATTGAACTTGAGAATCATTATCACCCGATTCATTTCTAAATGCAAGTCATTTTCAATTGCAGGCTGTGGGTAATAAAAAAGCCCTGAACTTCAGGGCTTTTTTTAGATAAAGATGAAAAGATACTAGTTGCCGCCCTCGCTATCCAGCGGGCTTTCGGAATTCAGCGCGATATAGCGCTCAATGCCGATTTGTTCGATCAGTTCCAGCTGAGTTTCCAGGTAATCGACGTGGCCTTCCTCGTCCTTCAGAATAGTCATGAACAGGTCGCGGGAGACAAAATCTTGCACGCTTTCGGCGTAGGCCACGGCTTCCTTGTAATTCTTCACGCCATCAATTTCGATCTTCAGATCGCATTCCAAGATTTCCTTGACGTTCTCACCGATATGAAGCTTGCCGACATCTTGCAGGTTTGGCAGTCCTTCAAGGAACAGGATGCGTTTGATGAGTTCGTCGGCGTGCCTCATTTCCTCAATCGATTCATTATATTCGTGTTTGGCGAGTTTCGTTACGCCCCAATCTTCCATCATGCGCGAATGCAGGAAATATTGATTAATTGCGCCGAGTTCTTTTTTCAGCGCTTCGTTTAAATATTGAATAACTTTTTTATCGCCTTTCATGGCCGTCTCCTTTTTAACCGAATACCCGTTTGAAAATTAGGTCGATGTTTTTGGTGTAGGCAGTGTAATCGAAGATAGTGTCGAGCGCAACTTTGTCAAGTTTTTCAGTTACTTGTGAATCATTCTCAAGCGCATCACGTAAATTTAAAGAGCCTTTGCCAGTGCTGCGGTCTTCCCAGACTTTCATGGCATTGCGCTGGACGATGCGGTAGGCATCTTCACGGCTGATCCCGGCCTGGGTGAGGGCCAGCATCGTGCGCTGGGAAAAGACAAGGCCGCCTGTCATCTCCAGATTGTGTTTCATGCGATCAGGGTAGACGAGCAGTTTTTCAATCAGGCCAGCGAGGCGGTTCAGCGCGTAATCAGCGGAAATCAGAGCATCTGGTAAAATCGTGCGCTCAACAGCGGAATGCGAAATATCCCGCTCATGCCACAGCGCTACATTCTCCAGCGCGGGTATAACGGCGGCGCGGATGATGCGGGCCTGACCGGTGAGATTTTCTGTCCCAATCGGATTGCGCTTATGCGGCATGGCGGAGGAGCCCTTTTGTTTGGCATCAAAATATTCCTCGGCCTCACGCACTTCGGTGCGTTGCAAATGACGAATTTCAACAGCCAGATTTTCGATGGAAGAGGCAATCACCCCCAGCGTGGCAAAGAACATCGCGTGGCGATCGCGCGGAATGACTTGCGTGGCAACGTCTTCACATTTTAGGCCAAGTTTTTCGGCGACATGCGCCTCAATTGCCGGATCGGCCGTGGCGTAGGTGCCGACCGCGCCAGAGATTGTGATGGTGGAGACTTCGTCTTTTGCGGCAAGCATGCGCTCTTTCGCGCGTTTAAAGGCAGCGTAATGCCCGGCGAGCTTGAGACCAAAGGTTGTTGGCTCCCCGTGAATGCCGTGGCTGCGCCCGATACAGAGCGTATCTTTATGCTCAAGCGCTCGTTTTTTTAGTGCCTTAAGAAGCTTATCGAGGTCGGCTATAATCAAATCTGCGGCTTGCGTGAGCATCACCGCGAAGGAAGTGTCGATCACATCCGAACTGGTCATGCCCTGATGCACATAGCGGCTGTCCTCGCCGACGAATTCGGCCACCGAGGTCAGGAAGGCGATGACATCATGTTTAACCTCGGCTTCGATCTCATTGATGCGGGTGACATCGAAATTGCCTTTTTCACGAAGGGCTTTGGCGGCGCTTTCTGGAACCGTGCCCATTTCCGCCATTTTCTCCAGTGCGAGAGTTTCAACCTCCAGCCAGATGCGGAATTTGTTGTCCTGTTCGAAGATATCGGCCATTTCTGGCCGCGAGTAACGTGGAATCATAAGACTTCAGAAAATAGGTGAATTTTTAAGGCAAATCAATAGTGTTGAGGATGCTAGGCAATATGCAGCGCATGATGATGCTGTTCTTCTCCCCTGGCGCATTGTGTTGCGTATTGGCCACTCCTGCGTGCGCTGTGAATCATGTGCGCTGTGTGTGGGCTTATTTTTTCACGTCCGGCGTAGTCGAAATTTGTTTTTGCTATGTCGTGCGCATATAAATTGTCAATCAAAGCGGCATAGGGTGCAACGTCCGGGTCGTTATAGACAGACTGAACAAGGGGGTGCGCTTTCGGCAAGGCGTGCACAAAGAAGAAGGCGAGCAACTGAATACCGTAAGCCGCCGGTGTTTTTTCTGGATTGCCCATGGGGGAGGAATTTTTGCTTTTCTTGGCTAATGTTTTCCATGCGGCTAGATATTTTTGAACCGACTGTTCAACCGGGTTGTCAGGGGCGCTTGCCATGTCCTGTAAAACTTCCGCCTGGAACCGATGTAACCAATCTTCGTAGTCAGCGAAATAGTTATAATTATTTTCGGGCGCTTTTTCCTGTTCTTTAAGATTCTCCATAAAGCGATCGTAGTTTCTGGTTTTCAAATATCTGGCGGGAGATGTCCATGAATTGACGAGCGTGATTTCTTTGGTAATGGCCCATATGGTTATTGAATGCAGCCAGTCGTGGTTCATGAGCTCTACCAGATCGGCAAAGGGTTCAAGAATATCCGCGTGGTCATAACGTTCAAGAACATCGAGAAAGTCCGAGGGGAGCATGATAAAGGGAACGGTCAGTGCCGTGCCCGGTTGGGGGTGTATACGTTTTATGCCGATAAAACCAAAAGGGGCCACGCCCATAAGACGGCCTTTAAGGCTGCGGTCGGGAATATCAAAGACAACCTGGTGGCCGTTATTTTTTAGATTCATCAGACATTTTGCGAAAAGATTTTTTGCCGCTTCAGTGCCAAGTTGCTCTACCGGCACCCAGACCAAGCCCGGTCCGGGTTGTTTGAGGGGGTAGAAGTTGCCTTCTTCCAGAATGACGGGGCGCCCTAACATCGCGCTGTAATAGGTGTGCGCGCTGAGCGCATAAGCCTCCTGAATGCTCATCCGGGAAACGCTTCCAGCGTGTTGAGGGGAGGCTGTTGGTTCCAATATGCGGCTAGCCGCGCTATGGATTTGCAGCAGGTTAATGAGCTCATTTGCAATATGGTCGTTAAAAGGGGTGCGCCAAAGATCGAAGATCCAGTTCACAAAATCAGGTTCGTCCCCGGCGCGGAAGAGTTTGGTTTCTTTGTGCAGCATTTTTTCCCTAAAAAAACAGCACTTTACAAAAGGAATAAGGTTATGTCAATATTATTGCAACTCAGAAGCGGAGGTGTCGGCGTATTCTTCCATGAAAGTTTCGTGTCTGACGAAGCCGTCTTTGATAATTGTAAAAGAGTTTTCCGGCACTTCGGTCCATTGCCCCTCAAGATTATCCAATGGCTCTGAAACCACCACAACATATCGATTCGGGGTCGGGCAGTTTTTCTCATCCATATCCGAGGTTTTGCAGAGGTTAAAATTCGTCGAATAGAATTGCGTATTGGGCTTCTCCCCTTCGGCATAACGCAGTGTGTAGAGGGAATCTCCATCGCTGAGCGCACAGGACAGATTGAGAAGCCCTTCGGTTCCGGCATCCTCGGCGGCCATTTGAACGCGTTTGACCATTTTCTGTAGCGCTTGTTTCGGGTTATCCTGCAATCCGTATGTCAAAGCCAGGAAAAAGAAAGTCTCGCTGTCGGTTGATCCCTTAATGCGGGGATAAAGATCGGGCGCTATGTCGCCATGCAGCTCCTGCTTGATGACATCAAAGTCACTCACATGGCCGTTATGCTGGAACAGCCAGTTTTTATATTTGAAAGGGTGGCAGTTGCTGCGCTGGACGGCGCCGGTGGTGGAGGCGCGGATATGGGCAAAGCAAATGTGGGCCTTAACCTGTTCACACAGATTGCTCAGGTTGCGGCTGCTCCAGGCGGGCTGTTCGTCCTTGAAAAGGCCGGGAACCTGTTTTTCTGAATACCACCCCACGCCGAACCCGTCGCCGTTCAGGTTCAGGACGTTACCGTCTCTGGAGAAACGCATCTTGGTGTCAAAGCTTTGCTTCACAAGGGAATGGGAGGGGAACAAGACAACCTGATCCATGAAAATATGTTCGCCAATGTAAGAAATCCATCTACACATATCAGTGATAGATTTAAGAGAGATTTGTAGGTGTTTTCAAGGGTGATCAGGTTTTATTGGTGTTTTTGTATTGTATAGATTGAATTGTCGTTGTCTTCCAGCCAGACGCCTTCGCCCTGATCGTAGAGTTTTTTATACTCTTCGGTATGCGCAATAATGGCGGCGGCGACATCCACACCGGAGATGTTTTCCAATCCCCATTTGCCGGTAAAGTCAGGCGCGCTATTGATTTCAATGACCAGTGGTCCCCGGTTTGAGCGAATAATATCTACACCGGAAATATTCATACCCACCGCTGCGCTGGCTTTTATAGCCAGCTCTTCTTCCTCCGGCGATAGGTCTGCATCATGTGCATGTCCACCGAGAGAGATATTGGCACGGAAATCACCGTCCTGGGCTTCGCGCCGCATAGAGGCCACCACCTTGCCGCCAACCACGAAGCACCGCAAATCTGTGCCGCTGGATTCTTCGATGAATTCCTGCAGCATAACTTCGGTATCAAGCTGAGCAAAGGTTTTCAGCAGATTACGGGCATTCTTTTCATCTTCCGCCAGAAAGACGCCAATGCCTTGTGTGCCTTCGTTAAGCTTGATAACAAAAGGTGGTTCTCCGATGACTTTAATCAACTCATCATAGCCCTTCTTGGCATAGGCAAATCCAGTGGCAGGGAAGGGCACTTCTTTCTTCAGGAGATACTGCAGACACCGCAGCTTGTCGCGGGCAAGCTCCAGCGAATAGGCGGTATCGGTGACAAAAGTTCCCATCGCCTGAAACTGGCGTAAAAGCTTGTAACCCAGATTGGTATAGGGGATATCGATGCGCGGAATAATTGCGTCAAAATCATCGTGAACAGGCTTGCCTTTGTAGTAGATGCTCGGTTGGTCCAAGCAGATATTTATGCCAAAATCAAAAACATTCAGAAGTCTTGCATTGTGGCCACGGGTTTCTGCGGTTTCCAGGAGACGCTCTATCTCATGATTTTGATGCGTTGCTAAAATTCCGATCTCGATGACGAAGGCTCCCTTTTCTGTTTCCGAAGGCGCCTATCCTATACCCGGCGGTTGTAAAGATCAAATTCAGGCCCCTGTGCTGCCACTGCCAAAGATATATTGCCCGTTATAAACTCCTACGGCAGGCGGAACGCGGGTGCGAATAAAATGGTCATGTCCCTCTTTGAGCATATACCAGAAGCCCAGCCATTTGGAATTGCGGTGGCGGATCATGTTTTCCGGAGTCATGTGGAAGGGAAAGATATGCACGGGCACTTCGGTCTGGCCGTTTTCCAAAGCGCTTTCCACCAGCACATAAATTTCTTCAATGCCGGGGTCGGTCATGGCGTAACACCCCTCGGATTCACAGGCGCCGTGGATCATAATCGCGCTGCCCGTTCGCCCCTGGGATTTATCGAATTCATTCGGATAGGCGATATTCATGGCCAGGTGGTATTTACTCTGTGGCCAGAGCCAGTCTTGGGTCACGCTGTAGAACCCTTCCGGCGCCTGGTGGTCGCCCTCGCGCAGTTTGGGGCCGAGCGTGCCCGAAAAAGCACAAATCGGATAAGTTTTGTACAGCGCGTAGCGTCCGGTGCCGCGGTGCCGGACCCAGACCTCGAGCGCGGCTTCTTCCTTGAAGATGCGGATATGCACCGGATCGCCGGGGTACAGCTCTACCAAACGCATTTGCTCGCGGACCAGCGGTATTTCACGTTCCCGGATGAGGTCGAGTTTTTGCAAATATGCGGGCAAGCAAGCACTGAGCAGAATTGCACACAGGATGAAGGCAGAAAAGGAGCGTACAAAGGAGATCATGATCCCCTCAAGCGTATCCGAGCACACTGGCTTTTGTAAATAGAGCGGTAAGACTTATGCGCGGAAAGATTTAAGCGGCTTTTTCCATGTTGGAAACGGCACGATGTATTGCCGTGGAAAAATTTGTGTTCATTAAATCGTTTTTGCTGATGATCCCATCGATACCCTGGAATTTGACATTGTTGGGCATAGCTTCATCATAAAAACCTGTGAAGATAATCACAGGCGTGTTTTGGGCAAGGATTTTAATTTCACCAATATCGTCCAGACCAACCGTGTCGGGAAGATTGAGATCCAGAAATACGGCATCATATTTGTTTCGGCGCAGATAAGAGCATGCCTCAGCCTTTAGCTCTGCGTGGTCGATGAGAGCGTAAGAGTAGTAGGATTCAATCAGCCGTTTGATCAAAACCTGATCAAACTGATTATCTTCCACCAACAATATTTTTGGCTGTGCCAGACTTTTTGTGTCCAGCAAATTTAGGATAACTCTATTCATTATACCTCCCGAATTTACTTGTATTGTTTCATATTCGGGAAGGCTAATTCAACTTTTTGTTGTGGATACATACTATCGTCTTGCGGCTATAAAAGTCCTTCATTCTTAAAGCTAGTATATCCATTCCGGCTGATCACGATATGGTCGTGAATGACGATGTTAAAAGGCTTGGCCGCGGCGATAATGGCCTGCGTCATGTCCTGGTCTGCCTGGGACGGGCGCGGGTCACCGCTGGGGTGGTTATGGATCAAAATCATGGCGGTCGCGCCGATCTCAAGGGCGCGCTTCATGATTTCCCGCGGGTAGGCGGGTGTGTGATCAACCGTGCCGGAGCCTTGAATTTCATCACCAATCATCTCGTTTTTTTTGTTCAGGAAGATAATCCGAAAATGCTCCCGCGTTTCATGCGCCATGGTGGCGTAACAATAATCCATCAGGCGTGACCAGGAATTCAGTACCGGTTTTTCCATGATCTCGCGCTTCATCATGCGCTGGGCTGTGGCGCTGATGGCCTTGATTGCGATGGCTGTGTTGTCGCTAACGCCGTTGATTTTTGTAAGCTGTGATACGGGCGCAGCCATGAGCTCTGGGAGCGAGCCAAATTGCGCTAAAAGCGCTTTGGCCAGGGGCTTAACATCCCGCCTGGGGATAGCCATGAAAAGCACCAATTCCAGTAATTCATAGTCCTGCAAACCATCCGGGCCGCCGTCCAAAAAGCGCTGCCTCAAGCGATCACGATGACCGTGATAATGTGGCTTTTCCTCTGGCTTTACAGGCTTTTTTGCAGTGTTTTCCATGGGTTATATCTATAGCGGGAAAACTACATAAAATGCAATCTAATCTACATTATTTTTTCATAAAATTAGATGTAAAATGAAGAATAAGGGTTACACAACAAACGGTAAGAGGGAAAATCCGATGGCAACACCATTACTTTCAAAACCATTTTCATTTGCAACATTGGCGAACGCAAGAGCAGGAGCGTATTGCGCAGAGCAAGAGGCAGCTCAGGCTGAGTTGAGAAGTGAGCCTGCTACGCCATAAGCTTAATAAATTAAAGATTATAGGGCGGCTTTGAGAACCCTTTCGGGGAGAGGGTGAAAATCTCAAAGCCGTCATCCGTTACGGCCAGTGTATGTTCAAACTGCGCTGATAGCCCGCGATCACGCGTTACGGCGGTCCAGCCATCGGCCAAAATTTTCGTACGATAATCACCGGTATTAATCATGGGTTCAATTGTGAAAAACATACCGGGTTCCAGAACGGTTCCCTCACCGGGGCGTCCAACATGCATGACGGAGGGCGGAGAGTGAAACACACGGCCCAGACCATGCCCGCAAAAATCACGAACAACGGAAAAGCGCTCTTTCTCTGCCATGGTTTGAATGGCGTGCCCAACATCCCCCAATGTTGCGCCGGGTTTAACGGCATCAATGCCGGCCATCAAACAATCATAGGTAATGTCAACCAGGCGGCGCGCCTTCACCGAGATTTTATCACCCAGCATATACATGCGTGAAGTATCGCCATGCCAGCCATCCAGAATACAGGTCACATCAATATTGACGATATCACCTTCGCGGAGTTTCTTTTCTTCGGGAATGCCGTGGCACACTACATGGTTGATCGAGGTGCAGATGGATTTTGGGAATCCCTTATAGCCAAGCGGGGCGGGGATGGCGCCATTCTTAGTGATAAAATCATGACAGAGTTTGTCCAGCTCCTCGGTTGTCACGCCGGGAACAACATGCGGCGTAATCATATCCAGCGTTTCCGCAGCCAGTTTTCCGGCCTTGCGCATGCCCTCAAAAGCTGCTTTGTCGGTGTGAAGTTCAATGCCCTCGGCAGTGTATTTATTACTCGCAGTTAGTGTCATGACTGTTTCTTTTCCGGTTAGTCTCTATATAGTGTAAGAGGCTTATATCAAATGCATATTAGAAAGCAAGATGAGTAACAAAAAAATATATACTGCCGCCGTGCTTGTGATTGGCAATGAAATCCTATCTGGCCGTACAAAGGATAAGAACGCCACGTGGCTGGCGGAGGAGTTGAATGGCCTGGGTATTCGTTTGCGGGAAATTCGTGTGGTTCCGGATGTTGAGGATAAAATCGCCGATGCGGTGAATGCCTTGCGTTCCGCGTTTGATTACGTGTTTACCACCGGTGGTATCGGTCCCACACATGATGATATTACGGCTGCCAGTATTGCCAAGGCTTTTGGTGTAGGGCTGGAGCAAAATCAGGAAGCTCTCGCAATCTTGAAGTCATACTACGATGGACGTGGAGAGGTTGTGACCAAGGAGCGCGCGAAGATGACCTATCTTCCCGCCGGGGCGGAGTTGATCCCCAATCCGGTGTCCGGAGCCCCGGGTGCAAGGGTTGGGAATGTCTATATCATGGCTGGAGTGCCGTCCATTATGCAGGGCATGTTTGATGCGTTTAAAGACACTCTTGTCGGCGGGGATGTGTTGCAGAGCGTTACTGTTGATTTCAATCACCCTGAGAGTGCCCTGGCGCATGATCTGGCTGAGTTGCAAAAGCTTTATAGTGATATAGATATCGGCAGTTATCCCAAAAATCTGGATGGAAAATGGCATGTCAGCATTGTTATCCGGGGAACGGACGAGACAAGATTAAAAGAGCTGGAAACAGAGCTATTGGCCTTAAATGCCCACTTGTCCAAAACCGCAGCGGTGCGTAAGGCGGATTAAACCACTTTTTTCTTTTTGCGGGCGGTGACCTGTTTCTCGATATATTCAATCATCAGCCCCGCAATGTCGATTCCCGTTGCTTTTTCGACGCCTTCCAGACCGGGAGAGGAATTAACCTCGAGAACTTTTGGTCCGTCTTTCGAACGGATCAAATCCACGCCCGTGACCTTCAGACCCACGGCCTTGGCGGAGGCTACAGCGATCTTGCGCTCCTCTGGTGTGATGCTGACCTTGTGGCCTGTTCCGCCCAGATGGATGTTGGCGCGGAATTCCCCTTTGGCTGCGCGGCGCTCCATAGCTGCGACCACTTTGTCGCCGACGACAAAACAGCGCAGATCCGTGCCTTTGGATTCTTCAATAAATTCCTGAACCAGGATGTTCGCCCGCAGGCTTTTAAATGCGTTGATAACGGATTCTGCCGCTTTGCTGGTTTCGGCCAGAACCACACCTTTTCCTTGCGTGCCTTCGAGCAACTTAATAACCAGTGGCGCGCCGCCTACCATGGAGATCATATCTTTGGTATCCAGCGGTGAGCTGGCAAATCCGGTGCGCGGGATATTGATATTTTTGCTGCACAGGAGCTGCAGCGTACGCAACTTGTCTTGTGCGCGGCCAATGGAAATCGGACCGTTCAGGAGGAATGAGCCCTGCATTTCGAATTGCCGCAAAACGGATGTCGCGTAGAACGTAACAGCAGGGCGCACGCGCGGTATAACAGCATCAAAGCGTGAAAGAATTTCACCGCCGCGATAATGGATTTCCGGTTTGCGGGCGGTAATGTCCATATAGCAGTTGCGGATTGTAATGAAATGCATGTCATGCCCGCGCTTTTCCCCGGCCTCCATCAGGCGTTTATTGGAATAGAGTTTAGGGTCGGAAGCAAAAACGGCAATTTTCATCATTTACTCTTTCTGGCTTTCATACAACGTTAAGGGGGTTTGAATTTTGCCCAACATATACGATTTACCCGGATCAACGATAGCTTTTATTTTACGCAGCGCTTCACGGCCCAAAAGCATGCGGAATTTCATTTTATGACGGGAAGTGAGCGTTATTTTTATATTCACAGTCTGGTTGTTGATGGAGATGGGGGTGAGGATCGTCGGGCGTTTTTCCCGCTCACCGTTGGAGCTGGTGACACTGCGGTGTTCCACAAGGGGCGCGCAGCAGGTTCGAACCAGCTTTTTGTTGCCCACCAGCGGGTGGATTTTGAAGCGCACCATTTTCTGGTCCCCTTCTTTGAAGAACTCAATATCATAGGCATGAAGAGCAGAAGTTTTGGCGCCTGTATCGATCTTGGCCTTGATCGCAGGGAGGGACAGGGCAGGCAGGGCGCACCATTCTTCCCATCCGATTGTCGTTTTTTTACGCGGCGCCATGCTTGATTTTTAGGTTCTTTCTAGTTGCCTCTCCTGAGAGGATAACGCAGGGTGTCCTTTTGAGCCAACCAAAATTTCATGCAGGAATCGGAAGTAATTATCAATGGCTTTGCGGCTCGTGGTTTCACGGCTAGTGTGATACATCAGGGTCGGGATCTGCAGTGTGGTCCCGCTCCAGCGGCCTTCGGTGTTTTTGATAAGCTTGCCCAGCTCGGTGGAACCGAGTTTGTCTTTCGGTTTGCCGAGCGAGAGCAGGTATTCGTCTTTCATGTGATAGCGTAGGCCCATCGACTTTGCCGCTGCGGCCATTTTCTTTGTCTGGGCGGCGTTGAATTTTGCGCTGATGTCGCGGTTCCTGAAGATTATCATGCCATCCTTGACCGGATCGGCATCAACATATGGACTGGTGTCCAGAACGATCAAGCTGTCAGTTTCGATGCCGTGGGATTCCAGATATGACGCGATATGTGTCCAGCTCTTGCCGATTTCCTCTTCAATGGTGAGTAAGGCCGTGCCCTTATATCCTGAATCGAACAGGGCATAGACCATAGCGACGCAAATGGCATTGTCGATCTGTCCCTTGAAATAATCGTTTTCGAATTCTGGCGGACGGGCATAGGCAATCGGTGTGTTTTCCTCCAGGCCCTCCATGCCTTCAATCATGAACAGGGCATCACCCTGGTCAAGACAAGGGCGGCAGGTTTGAATAAAGCCATGCCCCAGCACTCGCCCTGTCGTGGGGTCGTAGGCCTTGACCGCCTCGCCCTCAAAACGCCCCACCAGATTTTTTAGCTCGGCCTGCGAAGTGACGTTTTGTACGCCGTATTTGATTTCCTTCATGTATTGCGCAGCGTATGCGTATTGGTTATCGCCCAGCGCGATCAGCCCGTGCCGGTCCACATGGGCGCAGACAATATTGCTGCCGGGCTGGCTGCCGTGGATTTCGAGTACGCCTTCATGGCGTACGGCGTGCAGGCCGAGGCTTCGGAAATCCTCTTCCAGATAGCGCAGAAAAATATCCTCATGCCCCACCACGGACGGGATGGAGAGGTAGTCCTGCGTTTTCTCAATAATGCGGTCAGTAAAAGATTGGGTCATAGGCTCTTGAATACTCTAATATTCGCTGACCCTAACACAGATTCTGCCTGATCGATAAAGGGAATTATCCCGGGCAGGATAATTTTTCAGCGGATAAAAGCGCCGCGGCTGCGCTTTCAAGGTCCCGCAGCGAAAACGGCTTGTGCAAAACCATATCCGCATGGATCTGCGCTGCTGAAATGGCAACATCTCTGCTAATGTAATACCCTCCCCCGCTGATTGCGATGATCGGAACGTTTTTATTCAGCTTGTGCCGGATATATTTCGACAGTTCCAGCCCGTCTATATCAGGCATGACAACATCGGTGATGATCAGATCAAACTCCCCGGTTTGAAGTTTTTTAATCGCGTCGCGGCCATTAAAACAAATTTCGACTTCATGCCCATTTTTAATGAATGCTTGTTGCAGCATCTCGGCGATGTCAATGACATCGTCGGCAACCAGTACTCTTGCCATACTGAAAACTCCCACACATGTTTATTTCTTGGTAAGTACAAGACTATACCATCGATTGCCGGATAATAAAAATTTATACAGACGTATGTTGCCATAGCGTGGCGAATGCGCTGGTTTTTTTTCAATTTTATATATGCTAAGATTCATCTCATCGTCTGCGTTTTAGCGTTTTGTATTCGGGCTTAAACCTATGCCCTTCTCTCTAGGTTCCTGTTAAGATTGCTGTGAGACAGCTTTTGAATTTTTTGGGGGCGGAGGGGGCAGAAAATATCTTTAATGAAAGCAGGAAAAATGTCTCGCAGTGCCGCACCTAGCATATTGAATTTCGGATCTTCAAAATCAAACAAAAGCGCCAGTGACATGGCGGCCATACTGGCTGCTCTTGATCGTTCGCAGGCGACGATTGAATTTGAGCTGGACGGAACAATCATAACCGCCAACGAGAATTTTCTAAGTGCCATGGGCTATACGCTGGGTGAGGTAAAGGGAAAACACCACAGCATGTTTGCTGATCCTGCCTTTGCAGCCAGTAAGGAATATGAAGATTTCTGGGCGTCTCTGGGGCGCGGTGAGTTTCAGGCGGCGGAGTATAAGCGTTTCGGAAAGGGTGGCAAGGAAGTTTGGATCGAGGCCTCTTATAATCCGATTTTGAACAAGGCCGGAAAGCCCTATAAAGTTGTAAAATATGCGACCGACGTAACGCAAAAGAAAATGGAATATGCCGATCTTTTGGGGCAAAGCAATGCGATTGATCGCTCGCAGGCCGTGATTTCTTTCAATATGAACGGAACAATTATAACCGCAAACAAGAACTTCCTGGACGTTATAGGGTATGCGCTGGAGGAGGTGAAAGGTAAGCATCACAGTATGTTTGCGGAGCCAGAATACGCGGCCAGCGAGGACTATAAGAAATTCTGGGAGGCTCTAAATCGCGGGGAGTTTCAGGCCGCGCAATATAAGCGCATTGGAAAGGGAGGCAAAGAGATCTGGATTGAAGCCTCTTATAACCCAATCCTCGATATGAATGGTAAGCCATTTAAGGTAACAAAATTTGCAACGGACCTGACACCGCGGAAAGAAGAAAACCAGAGGCTTGCGGATGATTTTGAAACCAATGTGCAGTCATTGGTGGAAACGGTTGCTTCTTCCGCTACGGAAATGCAGGCAACAGCTCAGACCTTGTCGGCGGCGGCGGAAGAAACCAGCAACCAGTCCAACACGGTTGCAGCGGCGACAGAGGAGCTTTCCGCTTCGGTTAACGAGATTGCCGCTCAGGTTGCCAATTCAACCAGAATTGTGGATGAAGCCGTGGTTGAGGCCCAGAGGTCCGAGCAGCTGGTTGCCGGCCTGGTCGATGCCGCGACTAAAATCGGCGAGGTCACGGCCATAATTTCCGATATCGCGGACCAGACCAATCTCTTGGCCCTGAATGCCACCATCGAGGCGGCGCGTGCCGGTGAAGCAGGAAAAGGTTTCGCCGTCGTGGCTGCCGAGGTTAAGTCGCTGGCGGCAGAAACGGCCAAGGCGACTGAGGAGATCGAGACCCAAATTAGCGGTATCCAGAATGTAAGCCGGACTACGGCCGAAGCCATCAAGAAAATTACCAGCGTGGTTGCCCAGGTGAGTGAGATCAGCACTTCAATTTCCGGCGCTGTGGAAGAACAATCAGCAGCAACACGGGAAGTCTCCTCCAATATCACAGGTGTGCAGACGGCGGCTAACGAAACAGGACAGTCTTCATCAACCATGCTTGATGTGGCGAAGGACTTATCACAGCGTTCTGAAGATTTGCAGACCCGCGTTACCGCGTTCCTGCGCAATGTCCGTGCGATGTAATATGGATTTGAGAGTTGGTGGGCCCGGCGAGACTTGAACTCGCACGACCGTAAGGTCAACGGATTTTAAGTCCGCAGCGTCTACCATTCCGCCACGGGCCCATATCATCGGCATATCGAAGTGAAGATAGTCAGAATTCCGTATTGATGCAACGTGCTTATGTGCTTTGTTCGTCGTAAAGCCACAAAATAACCCTGATCAGTTTAGAATCTCGACAATGGAGCGGACAACAGAGCGTCCCTTCGGGGTTAAATATAATTCCTTACGCCGCCGTTCCTGTGTGGAGATTTTCACGTCCACCAGCCCATAGGGTTCGCCCCTCTGACGGAATTTTGATAAGGCGCCGATAATCCGCGAAACAGTGGACAGCGCCATGCCCGTTTTTCCGGACAGGGTGGTGATGGACAAGCCTTCATCCATAGAAATTTCTGCCAAACAAATGGCGTATTGGAGGGGAAATTCAGAATCAATTTTTTGCAACTCGCGCAGAAGTTTTAAAAAACTTTGGATAGGTGGCTGAATGTTCTTTCCCTGCGTGCTTACAGTTTCCTGTCTCCCCATTGCGTGCGTTTCCCAGCTTCAATATTATTTGTATATATGGTATGTCTATTATAGTTTCACCATTGCAACCATGGATCAAGAAAAAAGGTTTTAACCCGAATTCCCTGTTGAATTCCAGATAAATAGCAAAATAGGCTGTTAACTCTGCATACCAGTACATGCAAATTTCCTCACACACAGATTATATGGTCTGTAATTTTTAGGTTATGTATATAGTTAAACAGGCTGTAGTGTCAACTAAAATTCAACTATAAATAGATAAAATTACGGTTTAGACGGGTGTCGTTGCAGGATTCCAACCCACCGGCCATGGGGCCAGATGTTCTGGCCGCTGATGACGCAGTCGTCCAGGAAAATAATCGGGCGGCGGGACGCACCGGAGATAACGACAGGCGGCGAGGACATGGCGTAGGAAATTCCGGCATCGCTGAGATAGGTGCATCCTGTCATGGCTTTAACGCCGGTAAAGTCAATGCTGAAACAGGAAGAAGACGAAAAGGCGCAATTTTGGATGCTGGCCTGTGCCATATCTGTAGCGCCAAACCCGGCATTGATAAATACGGCCTTGTCGAGGTTGGAATAAGCCATGCAGGTATTGTAGAGGTCGGCTCCTGCGAACCTGCTTCCGGCAAGATCGGCTTCTGAAATATTCGCGCCAGACAGGTTTGCTCCGCCAAAATCGGCTTTGTGAATACGGGCGCCGTCCAGCATCGCACCGGAAAGGTCTTGATAAGACAAATCTGCAAAGGCTAGGTCCGCGTTGTCGTTGACGGCTTGTTCGAGGCAGGCTTTGAAACTCGGAAAGCGCCCGGTAAAAAGCACCGCTTTGGAATGGTATGAATGGATTGTGTAGGTTTGCATTTTTTCCTCCCTTATATACACGTTCTGCATACAGTTTAATGCAATCAATAGTTGATATATTGCAATCTTTGTCAAGATAAAAAGCACGCATGGGTTGAGTTTTTATCGGGATTGTTTCTTTTGTGCCATGGTCCTACATTATGTGTATGGCACAAAACGAGGGTATGACATCATTGGAAAAAGGCGTGGCGGCGATCAGGAAAGCTATGGAAAAACTTGCCGACGGGCCCGGTGTTTACAGGATGCTGAGCGAGGGCAGTGAGCCCTTGTATGTCGGTAAGGCCAAATCCCTGCCGAAACGTGTACGGTCCTACACGCAGGTCGAAAAACAACCTGTGCGGCTGCAGCGTATGATTGCCTTGACTCGCTCTATGGAGTTTGTGCATACCCACACAGAAGCCGAGGCTTTGTTGCTGGAAGCCAACCTGATTAAGAAGCTCAAGCCGCGTTTTAATATTCTGTTGCGGGACGATAAATCCTTTCCTTATATACACCTGACCACCGGTCATGATTACCCGATGGTGTGCAAGCATCGAGGCGCACGCAATAAGAAGGGCGAATACTACGGTCCCTTTGCTGGGGTGGGGATGGTCAACAAGACCATTACACAACTCCAGCGTGTTTTCATGCTGCGCAACTGTACGGATTATGTGTTCGCGAACAGGCAGCGCCCCTGTCTGCAATATCACATCAAACGCTGCACGGCGCCCTGTGTCGGTTATGTATCGCAGGAGGAATACGCCGCACAAGTCCAGGAGGCGCAGGATTTCCTGGAAGGGAAAAGCCGGGGCATTCAGGACCGCTTCATTAATGCCATGCAAAAAGCCAGCGCAGAGATGGACTATGAAGAGGCCGCAAAATATCGCGACAGGATCCAGGCGCTTACCTCTATCCAGGCGCATCAGGAGATTAATCTGGACGGCGTGCGTAATGCCGATATCGTGGCATTGTATCAGAAAGGGGGAAAGTCCTGTGTACAGGTTTTCTTCTTCCGCGCGGGACAAAATTATGGCAACAGATCATATTTCCCGCGCCATGATACGGAAGAGGATGCTGGGGATGTTCTGGCGGCATTCATCGCGCAGTTCTACCAGAACAAACCCGTGCCAGAAGAAATTTTTGTCAGTCATGAAATGAAAGACAAGATCATTTTAGAGGAGGCATTGGCTTCTAAGAGACATGAACATGAACGTGGCCGCAGGCTTAAAATCACCCAACCGGTGCGCGGCCGGAAAAAACAAGTGGTTGATTTTGCGCTGACGAATGCGAGAGAAGCTTTGCAGCGGCATGCACTGGAAATGGCCGGCGAGGCTGAGCTTTTGAGCGGGGTGGCGAAACTGTTCGGGCTGGAAGAGGCACCGCGCCGTATTGAAGTGTACGACAACAGCCATATCAGCGGTACCAATATGGTCGGGGCGATGATTGTTGCCGGGCCGGAAGGATTCCAAAAAAACGCCTATCGTAAATTCAATATAAAACAGGCGGAAGCGGCGGACGACTACGCCATGATGCGCGAAGTTTTAAGGCGGCGCTTTACCCGCGCGCTGAAGGCGGATGCAGAAATCGGCGGGGCGGACTGGCCGGATATGCTTTTGATTGATGGCGGGCAGGGGCAGTACAATGCCATCAAAGAGGTGCTGGAGGAAATGGGTATTTACGGCTTATTCTGTCTGGTGGCTATTGCGAAGGGCAAAGACAGAAATGCAGGGCGAGAGACTTTTTTCATAGAAGGAAAGAAGCCTGTCCAGTTGCCGTTCAATGATGCTGTTCTGCATTATCTGCAAAGGCTGCGGGATGAGGCACATCGTTTTGCGATTGGGGCGCACCGCACGCGCCGCAGCAAACAGATCTCCAGTTCGCCTCTGGATGAAATTGCGGGCATTGGGCCCGCCCGCAAAAAAGCGCTTTTGTTGTATTTCGGTTCGGGTAAAGCGGTTGGAAACGCTAGCGTTCAGGATTTAGCCAAGGTGCCAGGAATTTCACGTGATAAAGCCCAAAAGATTTACGATCATTTTCACTAAAATTTTGTTTTTAAAAGAGTTTTTTAGTTTTTGGTGAAACAGGACGCCGCGTTCTGAAAATATCAAAAAAATTTAAAAAACACAAAAATCCGGGCTTGCGATTCGGGCTTCTGCATGATAGCTTGGCCTCATTAATTGACATTGATAAAGATATTTTAAAACGCTTCGACGCGTTTCGAAATACGCCTTTTAACCGGGGCGCTTATTAACTTCTAACCGACAGAAAGGCCGGAAAAACAATGTTTCACCGTGTTAAATCTGAAACCCAGCAAAGTCAGGAAGAGATCCAAAAAGACCTGGGTCAAAACGATGCAGTATCTGATGTCGCCGCATCCACACCTGTAACTCAATCGGCTCCAGGCCAAACTTCTCACTCACAATCACAAACGCAAAAGGACACTGAAAATATGAGCCAGAACCAGAACAAAGCAGAAAATAGCACGGAAGACACAAGAGCAGAAAACGCACAATCCGGCGAACAGACATATCAGACACGACCGGCCCAGACTGCGCCGCGTCCATCAAATTACGTGAGCACGCCTTACCCGTCTGCTCCGTCGTCTTACAACAGCTCGTCTGCAGAAACCAGCACCGGCAATGATCGTCGCCTGACCATCGGCCGTGGCATCACAATGTCCGGCGAGATTGAATCCTGTGATCACTTGCTGGTTGAAGGAACTGTGGAAGCGGCCCTGAAAGGCGCAAGCGTTCTGCATATCGCAGAGAGCGGCGTATTTTACGGGACAGTTGAAATTGACGAAGCTACCGTTGCCGGACGTTTTGAAGGCGATATCACAGTTCATGGCCGCCTGATCATTCGTGCTTCCGGCGTGATCACAGGCTCTATCGCGTATAGCGAGCTTGAAGTTGAAGCTGGAGCGGTGATTGACGGCCGTCTGACCCCTGTTGCCGAAGGCCAGAGACAGTCCAGACCGGCACCTGCGCCAAAAGCCAAGGAAAGCAACGTGCAGGCTCCTAAATTGAAGTCTGCGAACAAGGCAGAGCAGTCACCGGCCAATAGCGATGGCGAGCTGTTCTCTGAAGCGAAGACAACAGCGGCGGAATAATCCGCCTGCGCCTTTGCGCAAAAACGTTTGAGTGTTGAACACAAAGGGATAAAGCCAGGCCAAAAGCCTGGCTTTGTTTCACAAGAGGATAGTGTTGAGAGTAAAGATGATTTTTAATCCTGTTAAAACAATGTCGGATATGTTTCGCTTGGCGTTCAGTGTTTTTCTGATCGCTGCGATTGTGATCACCTATAAAGTTTTCATCAAGGCGGACGAGGCGGGTATTGCCATGGCCGCTGCGCCTTACGGGCTTTCTGCTCTTGGGGATAAAGGAAAGGCAAATAATATATTGGCGCGCAAGATTGCCAATCGTCCGGATGCACTGTTGAACATCACCGGCAGTGACGTTCATGCGGTGTTCAGCGTGCCGGAACTGACACGGCGGGATTTGCCGACCATTGTCTGGCAGTACCGCAGCGCATCCTGTGTGCTGGACGTGTTTTTTGCAAGCATGAAGAACGATGTTACGGATGCTCCCGTGGTGTACTACGAAATTCGTGGACGGCAGAATGATATGGCTGGGGGCGATATTGTCGGGAGCTGTCTCAATTCCATTCTTGAGCGCCGGGGCAGGGCCCATCTAGCCCAGTCCGGCTAATCCGTTTTCTCTTTATATCCGCACAGATCATAAACCGGGCAGGCACCACAATCGGGCTTCCGCGCCTTGCAGATATATCGCCCATGCAAAATCAGCCAGTGATGCGCATGCAGCAAAAATTCTTCGGGTATACGTTTCATCAGCGCCGCCTCAACCTGATCAACATTATTTCCTGGCGCCAGGCCCGTACGGTTCGACACGCGGAAGATATGGGTGTCGACCGCCATTGCTGGCTGGCCAAAGGCGACATTCAGCACGACATTGGCCGTCTTGCGCCCAACGCCGGGCAGCTTGACCAGATCATCGCGGTTATCCGGCACCTTGCCGCCAAAATCCCGCACCAAAATCTCCGCCGCCGCCATGACGTTCTTGGCCTTGGTGTTATACAGGCCAATGGTTTTGATATGGTCCTTGAGTTTTTCGATCCCCAGATCCAGCATATCCTGCGGCGTTTTGACAGTCTTAAACAGCGCCTTCGTCGCCTTGTTCACGCCAATATCCGTCGCCTGCGCCGACAGGGCCACCGCGACGAGCAGCGTATAGGGGTTCGTCCATACCAGCTCGCTTTTCGGTTCCGGATCGACTGCGTGCAAGCGGGTGAAGAACTCGGTGATTTGATGTTTGTTCATCTTTACTTTGTAACTTTTGCCATGCTAGAAATCCTGTCCTCATTTTAATGAAGGGTGTGTTTATAAATGTCAAATCTTGCGAACAGGCTCAAAGAGTTTGTAGGGGATCGCGCAGAAAAAACGGTTGATGATATAGCCCATGACTATGGCTATTCTGATCGATCGTGCTTCTCCGAGCACTTCAAGAAAATCGTCGGCCAGCCTCTTGGGCAATATAAAAGACAGGTCAGGCGGAAACAAAGAATAGATAATATTGTGCAAGTAATTGCAGCTAATGTTTTAGCTGGAGGCGAGTTATGCACGATTCAAGAATTAGCGAAGATTGAACGATATGGTAATTTAAATAAGTTTAGAGAAGACTTTAAGCATGAGACTGGTCAGTGTCCTTCTAGATATATCGGAGAAATGCAGCGCAGATTTTTGGAAGATAAAAAGCAAGAAATGCTGGAACGGGCTGTAGATCTTTTACGGACGCATTCCCACTTGCGGTGCGATGAAATAGCGCGGGAGTGTGGGTTTAAAACTGTTACAGATTTGGAAAAAGCTTATAGGCGCACGACTGGCCGCGATTTATTTAAGCCTTCAGCTTCTCCGTCTTATTCACCTGCTTAAGCCAACAATCGGATTGGCGGAAGGGCGGGCTTTACGATATCAATAAGGTTATGAATGCGCAGGAACAAATTATTGCCGGGGCGATTGACTATCTGGTCGCCCATGCCGAAGAGCAGCCTTCGCTGGAGGCGGTGGCCCGCCGCGCTGGGTATGAGGCGACGCATTTCCAAAAACTGTTTAAGGATTATGTGGGGATCAGCCCTAAACGGCTGGTGCAATATATGAATATGCGCCGCGCGCGCGATTTGCTGGAGAGCGGGCATTCAACACTGGATGCGGCGCTGGGTGCGGGGCTGTCCGGAAACGGGCGGCTGCATGATCTGTTTGTCTCCTGTGAAGGCGTTACGCCCGGCGAGGTGAAGGGGCGCGGGGCTGGTTTGCGCATCACCTACGGTTTTTACGCCAGCCCGCTGGGCGAGTTGATGATTGCCAAAACGCCGCGCGGTGTATGTTATCTCGGCTTTTTGGTTGGGCAGAATCGTTCTGTGCCGGTGCACGGGATGCAGGGGCATTGGCCGCTGGCGGACCTTGCGCATGATGACGCAGCCATTGTTGATGAGGCGCAGCAGATTATGCGCATCTGGCGCGGGCACGGGGTGCAGACAAAATTAAAGCTGGATATCTATGGCACAAATTTTCAGATTCAAGTCTGGCAGGCATTGTTGAAAACCCCGATCGGGGAAACGGTGGCGTATCAGAACATCGCCGCGCAGGTTTGTGCGCCCAAGGCTTCCCGCGCCGTTGGCAATGCGGTTGGAAAAAATCCGATTTCGTTGCTTATTCCCTGTCACCGGGTTATTCGCGGCACAGGCATCATTGATAATTATAATTGGGGCAGCCCGCGAAAGAAGCTGATTTTGGCCATGGAAGCGCAGGGGCGTCTATAGGCCCAAAACATCGCGCATGGAATACAGGCCGGGTTTTTGATTCTTCGCCCAGAGCGCGGCGCGCAGAGCGCCCTTTGCATAGAGGCTGCGGTTTGTGGCTTGTTGTTTCAGCTCCAAGCGTTCGCCTTCGCCAAGAAAGTAAACGGTGTGTTCGCCGACTACATCCGCCCCGCGAATGGTGGAAAAGCCGATCTGGCCATCCGTCCGCGCGCCGGTCTCCCCCTCGCGGGACAGTACGGCAATCTCTTCGAATTTTTGACCACGCGCTCTCGCTGCCGCTTTGCCAAGCATTAGAGCGGTTCCAGAAGGGGCATCAATCTTGTGCTTGTGATGCGCCTCAACAATTTCAACATCATAATTCGGCAGGGCGGCAGCGGTTTTTTCAACCAGCGCCTCAAGCATATTCACCGCAATGCTGTAATTGGCGGAATAGACAATTGTGGTTTCCTTGGCGGCGTCTTCGATATCGGCTTCATCCGCTGCATTCAGGCCGGTCGTGGCCAGCACCAGGATTTTCTTATGCTTGGCCGCCAGCCAGATATGTTTGCGGCTGGCATCGGGAATGGTGAAATCAATCACCGCATCGGCGCGTTTGAATAGCTCATCAGCATCATCGGTCATAAAAAATTCCGGCTCCTTCGGTATGTCGCCAGGCAGGGCCGTACCCCCGGCCAGCTCCAGATCCGGATGGTTTTGAATCTCTTCAATCAGGAGGCCCCCAACGCGCCCTTTGCAACCAACTACGCCTATTTTCATCGTCTAAGTCCTTATAATATCTAAAATCTCATCATACAGATATGGGCTAATGAGGCAATGAATTCTATCCTGGGCAGCTAAATCAAAAAGTTTTTCAAGGTCTCCAATCCAGTACCAGCGATTGTCGAAATCCAGGTCACTTTTTGCCAAAAGCAAGCGAATATCAAGCCGTGAAGCTTCACGCATCAGAGTTTTGCAGGTCTGGTCCAACTCGTCTTGTCCAAAGCCTCGGCTTTGAATGGCCAAACCCGTTCCCTTGTTATAGCTTTGGTAAGGCGTGTAAATCGACGGCAACCCTGAAAAACTACCCAGCATTATATATAGCCCTGCTTCCTTATCCATGAAGCTGCGGCTGATCGTATCGGGATTAAAGTTCAATTTTATATGGAGCGTTCCAAAAGACATCTGGCTTCTATGATAGCCTATTCCTTTAAATCATCCCAGAACTCCCGTACCTTATTAAAAAATCCGCTGGATTCGGGGGAGTGCTTGCGGCTGGCGGCGCTGCTGCCGCCAATGGATCCGTCCAACTCGCCCAATATATCCTTTTGCTTTTTGCTCAGGTTCACAGGGGTTTCAACAAAGATTTCAATATAGGCATCGCCCCGTGCTTCGGAATTCAGGATGCTCATCCCTTTGCCGCGTAGACGGAATTGCTGGCCGGTTTGCGTGCCTTCCGGGATTTTGACCTTGGCGCGGTCGCCTTCAATCGTAGGAACTTCAACCTCGCCGCCGAGTGCGGCTTTAGTTACTGGTATAGGCACGCGGCAATACAAATTCGCACCATCGCGGCGGAAAAACTTATGTGGTTTGACCGACATCAAAATATACAGATCCCCGGCCGGACCACCACGCATACCGGCTTCTCCCTCACCAGACAGGCGAATGCGCCGCCCGCTTTCAACCCCGGCAGGAATGCGGACCTTGAGCGTGCGCTCTTTTTGATAGCGCCCTGTGCCGGAGCATTTTTTACAGGGGTCCTTGATGCTTTGTCCCTGGCCGTTACAGGTGGGGCAGGTGCGCTCGATAGTGAAAAAGCCCTGCTGCTGGCGCACGCGGCCGATACCGTCACAGGTATCGCAGGTCGTGATGCCCGTTCCCGGCGCTGCGCCCGATCCTTCGCAGGTGTCACAGGTGGTGTTCACCGGAATGGTTATTTTTGTTTCTTTGCCCTTAAAGGCTTCCTCCAGTGCGATCTCCATTGTGTATTGAATATCGGAGCCTCTGGCTGCACCTCCTCTGCCGCCTGCGCCGCCGCCACGCCCGCCCATGAAGTCGCCGAACATGTCCTCAAAAATGTCGGAAAATGCGCCTGAGCCGCCGAATCCTCCTGCGCCCGCACCTGCTCCGGGGCGGAATCCGCCTCCTCCAAACCCAGGTTGAGAACCGTCAAAAGCGGCCGCACCATAACGGTCATAGGCTGCCCGTTTTTGTTCATCTTTCAAGACATCGTAAGCCTCGCTGATTTCTTTGAACTTGGCTTCCGCCTTTGGGTTGTCCTTGTTCTGATCCGGGTGGTATTTCAGCGCAAGTTTGCGGTATGATTTTTTGATCTCGTCTTGTGAAGCACCTTTGTCAATGCCAAGGGTTTTGTAGAAATCCTTACTCATATTTTTTCCGCTCTTTTTTAGGTTGCGTTTGGTTTATCGGTACGGAAAATATCAGCAATATGATACAGCCATGAGGGCTTTTCCGGCTTGTGGCTCTGTGCCGGTTGCGTATGCCCGTTGTCATTCATGAACATTTTAGGGTGCGCGGAGCGCAGCATGTGATTGTAGCGCGTCCGCTTCTCCCGTGATTTGAGATGCGAATACGCCTCATTGATCAGACGAAACCGCATCTCTGCCACTTTTTTATATTGCTGGTTATGGTCTGGATGGCACTGCATGGCTAGCTTCCGATAGGATTTTTTAATTTCCTCGTCGCTGGCGTGCGGCGAAACTCCTAAAATTTCGTAATAGGAGACAGCCCGCGATTTGCTTTGTTCCCAAACGGCCATAGCGCTTTTTTTCCGTTTCAGTTGTTAGGCCGATTTTTTGTCGGCATCGTCATCATCGTCTTCTATTTCCAGATCGATGACTTCGGCATCCACGGCTTCATCATCGGAATCGTCGGATGAAGAAGCAGATGGACTATCAGCTTCCCCGGCATTGTCCGGTTCTCCCGCCGCATCTTCCTGCGCGGCACGATAGGCCATCTCGCCCAGTGCCATGCTGGCCTGACTTAAAGCCTGCGTTTTTGAGGCGATGGCCTCCTTGTCATTGCCGTCCAGAACCTCTTTCAGATCCGTGAGTGCGGTTTCAACAGCAGATTTTTCTTCTGCGCCGACTTTGCTGCCGAATTCCTCAAGCGATTTTTCCGTCGCGTGAATAAGACCCTCGGCCTGGTTCTTGGCTTCGACCAGCTCGCGCCGCTCCTTGTCTGAGTCCGCATTGGCTTCGGCATCTTTCACCATTTGGTCTATATCCGCATCGGACAACCCGCCGCTGGCTTGAATACGGATTTGCTGCTCCTTATTCGTGGCTTTGTCTTTGGCCGATACGTTGACGATACCGTTGGCATCAATATCAAATGTCACCTCAACCTGCGGTACGCCGCGCGGAGCAGGGGGGATGCCGACCAGGTCGAACTGGCCCAACAGCTTGTTGTCCGCCGCCATTTCGCGCTCGCCCTGGAACACGCGGATGGTCACCGCACTTTGGCTGTCCTCGGCCGTTGAGAAGGTCTGTGATTTTTTCGTCGGGATGGTGGTATTGCGCTCGATCAGGCGTGTAAAAACCCCGCCCAGCGTTTCGATCCCAAGGGAAAGGGGCGTAACATCCAGCAATAGAACGTCTTTAACATCGCCCTGAAGAACGCCGCCCTGAATGGCCGCACCATCGGCAACAACTTCATCCGGGTTCACGCCCTTATGTGGCTCTTTGCCGAAGTAGTCCTTTACCGTTTCGATGATTTTCGGCATGCGTGTCATGCCGCCGACCAAAACAACTTCGTCGATTTCAGAGGGCTTCATGCCTGCATCTTTCAGCGCGGCCTTCACCGGCTCAATTGTGCGTTTAACCAGATCATCAACAAGGCTTTCCAGCTTGGCGCGCGAGAGTTTGATGTTCAGGTGTTTTGGGCCAGCCGCATCGGCGGTTACGAAGGGAAGATTTACTTCGGTTTGAGTTGTAGAGGATAGCTCGATCTTTGCTTTTTCTGCTGCTTCCTTCAGGCGTTGCAGAGCCAGCTTGTCTTCGCGCAGATCGATGCCTTGTTCCTTTTTGAACTCATCGGCGAGATATTCAATGATACGGGAATCAAAATCTTCTCCACCCAGGAACGTATCTCCGTTTGTGGATTTCACTTCGAAAACACCGTCGCCAACCTCAAGAATGGAGATATCAAACGTCCCACCCCCAAGGTCATATACGGCAATTGTGCCGCTGGTGCTCTTGTCTAGGCCATAAGCCAGCGCTGCAGCGGTCGGCTCGTTGATAATACGCTCAACTTCCAGACCGGCGATTTTACCGGCGTCTTTCGTCGCCTGGCGCTGGGAGTCGTTGAAATAAGCCGGAACGGTAATCACCGCTTTGGTTACTTTTTCGCCCAGAAAAGCCTCTGCCGTTTCTTTCATTTTTTGCAGCAGCATGGCGGAGATTTGTGATGGCGCGAATTTCTCGCCATTCACCTCAACCCATGCATCGCCGTTTTCGCCCTCAATAATATTGAATGGCGCGTGTTTTGCCATTTCCTGGACCTGTTTGTCTTTAAATCTGCGGCCGATCAGGCGCTTGATTCCATAGAGTGTATTTTCAGGGTTGGTTACGGCTTGACGCTTGGCGGGCTGGCCAACCAGCCTTTCACCGTCTTTGGTGAAGGCGATCATGGAAGGCGTCGTGCGCGCCCCTTCGGAGTTCTCTATTACGCGTGGCTCCTTGCCGTCCATAATAGCAACGCAGGAGTTTGTCGTTCCCAAGTCTATACCAATAATTTTGCTCATTTTTTACCTCTTTTGTTGTGGCGAATAATATACGGGCCCTAAATATAGGCACCCGGACAATTCCCATAGGTTTCAAGTTTTTACGTTGAATAGTTATATAGCATATCTTAAACGAAATGCCAGAGGGGGCGGGATAAAAATTGGATAAGGCGTGAATGAAACCTAATTGTCAAAATCGGGCGAAGCTACCTCTATCTGTCCAAGGCAATGAGCCAGATATTCCAAAGCACTTCTGGTGTTTGCGCCGATAACGCCCCCGGCCAGAGCCCCGCAGGGGTTTTTGGTCAGGGCATAGCCCAAAGCTATGCCGGAGCCGGCGGCGGCAACATCAAAAAGCGGTATGATACCGCGCGACAAGATAGACATAGCAGAACTCCTGTTGTTTCAACAACGCTTAATTAGCACCAAAGGTTATAGAAAATCAAGAGGTTCTTTAGAGGGGGCGGCTATGCCTCCGTATCCAAATTTCCGCCGGGATGTGCCGGACCCTGACCATCGCCCTGGCCCTCATCTTTCGCCACGCCGACGCGGGCCGGGCGCAAAAGGCGGTCTTTAAGAATATAGCCGACCTCGATAATCTGAATAATTGTGCCGGCGGGTTTTCCCGTGCCGGGGCTTTCGAACATGACCTCATGAAAATTTGGGTTGAACGGCTCGCCCAGCGGCTCCAGCTTTTTAATGCCGTTCTTTTCAAAATTATTCAGGAGCGCACGTTCTGTAGCCTCAATTCCTTCCACCAGGTTTTTCAGGCGCGGCTCGGCCTCCAGTAAGTCTTCCGGTACTGCATCGAGCGCGCGGCGCAGATTATCGGCGATATCCAACATGTCCTTTGAAAAACCCGCAATGGCGTAACGCGAAGCGTCTTCACGTTCTTTGATGGCGCGCTTGCGTGTGTTTTCTGCATCGGCCAGTGCCCGCAAAAGCTGTTCCTTGGTTTTTGCCAACTCGTCTTCGGCGGTGAAATTTTGCGGTTCGGCAGCGGGGTGAGTATCCTCCGCCGGGAAATCCGCCACGTTCTCCGCTTCTGTTTCCGGGGCTTCGCCGGTTTGATGATCTTCTTTATTTTGTTTGTGTTCTGACATAGCACTCTTTTTTTTGTTTCGAATCTGTCATGTAATTTAGGGCAAGAGCGCGGAAATATCCAGACCTACCATGATCTTGGTTTGACAAACTGTGCTGGCGCGTTAGAGTGCGGACCATGTTAACCCAAGGAGAAAAGCGAATATGAGCAGACCGTCTGGCCGCGCGGCCGATCAAATGAGGCAGGTGGAACTGGTGACGAATGTGTCGAAACATGCCGAGGGGTCGTGCCTGGCCAAATTCGGCGATACGCATGTATTGTGTTTGGCCAGTGCCGAAGAAGGCGTGCCTCGCTGGATGAAAGGCTCTGGCAAGGGCTGGGTGACAGCGGAATATGGCATGTTGCCGAGGTCCACAGGCCAGCGTATGGACCGCGAAGCGGCGCGGGGACGGCAATCTGGACGGACGCAGGAAATCCAGCGTTTGATTGGCCGGGCCTTGCGCGCCGTGATCGATTTTGAGGCGATGGGCGAGCGCCAGATCAAAATCGATTGTGATGTGATTCAGGCCGATGGCGGCACCCGCACAGCAGCAATCACGGGCGCTTATGTAGCGATGGTGCAGGCGTTCCAGCATTTGGTGAATATTGGTGTTTTAAAATCTGTTCCGGTGAAAGATACTGTCTCTGCGATTTCCTGCGGCGTTTATGAGGGGATCTCGGTCCTGGATCTGGACTATGATGAAGATTCAACAGCCGAGACGGATGCCAATTTTGTCCTGACCGGCAGTGGCGGGATTGTTGAAATTCAGGGGACGGCGGAAAAAGACCCCTTTACCGAGGCGCAGTTTATGGAGCTTTTGGAGCTGGCGAAAAAGGGCTGCGGTGAACTCACTGTAAAACAAAATACCGTCATTGCGAGCGACTGATAAGAATCGTGGCAATCGAGGGGGATTGCTTTGTCAGGTTTTACCTTCCTCGCAATGGTGATTGGTGATTTAAAATATGAGAAAATTCGAAGAATCAGAGCTTGTCATTGCCTCTCACAACACCGGAAAGGTGCGGGAGATTTCCGCTCTTCTGAAACCCTATATAAACAAACTCTATTCTGCCTCCGATCTGGATTTGCCGGAGCCCGAGGAAACCGGGCAGACCTTCGAGGCCAATGCAGTTCTCAAGGCCCGCGCCGCCGCTCTGGCCAGCGGTAAGCCGGCTCTGGCCGATGACAGCGGGTTATGCGTGAATGCGCTGGGCGGCGATCCGGGAATTTATTCTGCGCGCTGGAGCGGGCCGGAGAAAGATTTTGATCTGGCTATGCGTAAGGTGCATGAGGCGCTGGGTGAATCCTCAGACCGCAGTGCGTATTTTATCTGCGCGCTGGCGCTGGCCTGGCCGGACGGGCATGCGGAAGTATTTGAGGGGCGCATTGACGGCGTATTGATTTGGCCGGCGCGGGGTGAAAAGGGGTTTGGGTATGACCCCATGTTTGTGGCCAAAGGCCATGGTATTACGTTTGCGGAGATGGATCAGGATGAAAAACATCGCATTTCCCATCGTGCGCAGGCGTTTGAAGGGCTTGTATCCGGAATATTCTAATTCGGAATGTCCACGAGTTATTTTGGGTTCTCTGTAAGGAAAGATTGACTTTTATGGCAAAAATAGCGTATAGCATATCCACACCCAACAAAGAACGGAGACGGAGTGTACAATGATGAAGACAATTAAGAAGATTTCTTTGAGTGCGCAAGCTGCGCTGATGGTCGGTTTTCTGACCTTTTCTGTGGAAGCTCAAGCAACTGGCACAACCGCAAATAATTTTGGTGATATTGCCAGAAACATCAACAACTCGATTGAAGAGTTGCCTGGTTTGGTGAGTTCCCTGTGTTATCTTATGGGGATTTTACTTGGGGTTCTTGGTATTTTGAAGGTTAAGGACCATGTTGAAAATCCATCCAACACGCCAATGCGTGAGGGCGCTATTCGTTTGGCTGCCGGTGGTGCTTTGTTTGCACTGCCGATTGTTCTCGAAGCAATGTCCAACACGATCGGGTTCACAAATAATGATGTGACATCACCCGAGCTGAACAGAGCAGATTTCGGTCTGGTGCCTTAAATTTAAAAAGAATTACTCCTCTATGAACAATAAAGGCCAGTTAGGATTATACGTCCACTGGCCTTTTTGTTTGGCCAAATGTCCCTATTGCGACTTTAATTCACATGTGCGGGAGGCGATTGATCAGGAGCGCTGGCGCTCCAGTTATATCAAAGCTCTTGGTGAGTATGCGTTGAAAACACCGGGCCGTATTGTACGGTCCATATATTTTGGTGGCGGCACACCATCCCTGATGTTGCCGGAAACGGTGGAGGCCATTATTGATGAGGTTCAACGCCTCTGGCCCATAGCCAATGATATTGAGATCACGCTGGAGGCCAATCCAACATCTGTGGAGATCGGAAAGTTTCAGGCCTTCCGCGAAGCTGGCGTAAACCGCGTTTCTCTGGGGGTGCAGGCGCTGAATGATTCCGATCTGAAATTCCTGGGACGGGAGCACAGCGCCGCCGAAGCTATAAAAGCCATTGATACTGCACGCAATGTTTTTGAACGTTATAGTTTTGATCTGATGTACGCGCGGCCGGAACAAACGCTTGAACGTTGGGAGGCGGAATTGAGAGATGCACTGGATTATGCTGACGGGCATTTGTCGCTTTACCAGCTTACGATTGAGCGAAACACGCCGTTTCATATATCGCATGCTCAAGGCAAATTTTCCATTCCAGATGAGTATCTTGCAAGTGATTTTTATAATTTAACCCAAGATATTCTGGCGGCTGCGGAACGCCCTGCCTATGAGGTATCCAACCATGCGCGCGCCGGACAGGAATCTGTACACAATATGATTTACTGGACCTATGGCGATTATATCGGCCTCGGGCCGGGGGCACATGGACGCCTCACGCTGGAGGGCAAAAAATACGCCACACGCGAACACAGCGCGCCGGAAAAGTGGTTGGACCTAGTCGATCTGGCTGGTGATGGTGCGCACCCCTATGAAGAGGTGAAGCCAAAAGACCAGGTGCTTGAGGCGCTGATGATGGGCCTGCGTATTCGTGATGGCGTATCTCTGCCGGAATTGGGCGTTTTGGGCGGCGGCGATTGGCACGATTTCATTGATGAAGATATGTGCCGGACGCTGGTAGCCGAAGGCTGGGGCGCCTATGACGGAGAAACTCTGAAATTAAATCGCGAGGGATGGCTACGCCTGAATGCAATTGTTCCGGTTCTTTTTAAGTTCTAGGCTGCAGAAAATCGTCCGATCTGTTAGATCGGATCGTCTTCTTCCAGCTCTTCATGCGGCGGGGTGGCGGGGCGTTTTTCCTCCGGGAATATCTCTATTCCTTTTGCGATTCCCCAAAAATCCTGCCCGTTCAGAAGCACGGCTCCAGCAGACTGTATCTCGATATCAAAACGGTAGCGTGAAGGTTTTGAGTCCTCATCCTTGCGGCCCACGGTTTGCAGTGCCGTGAGCTGCGTCAATAATCGCTTTACGCCCTGGGTATCCTTGACCTTCGGATCGAATTGCAGACGTTCGGTCTTTTCAATCATCTCATCCAGTCCAGTAAAAAGGCCGTTCATGCGGCCGGAAAACCCTGTCATCGCTCCCGGATCGGCATTTAACGCTCCGTCAAATTCGATGCGGAACCCGTCTCCCTCGATAAAGCTTTTATCGACGATCAATTTGGTTCCAGCCTCTGATAGAATTGCGGGCAGGGTGCTGATCAGCCCGATTCCGATAATCATCGCCAGATCCGGATTTTGCGCCATGCTTTGCAGGGCGGGCTGTGCCGCCGCCGTCAGCTTCTCGAACGCAATATCCTGAAGGCGCATATCGATATTCATTGCGCTGGGTATAATCGGGCTATCATAGATATTGGCTGGGGGCACGGTTCCCGCACCGTCAAAGCCGAATTTTACAGCCAGCGAGGCCGCCCCTTCGTCCAGCCCGTTCAGGGCAAAGCCGAACATGGCATGATCCAGCTTGATTTCCTTTGAGCTTGCTTCCTTATCGTCTTCCACGCTTTGCGGATTAAGCAGAGAAAAACCATTCAGGCTATATTCTATGCTTGCACCATTGCCCATATTTTCAAGTAATTCCACGAAGGCGGCGAAAAGCTGAAAATTCATTTTCTGCATAGTCTTGCCGATTTCGTGTTTTTTCTCTGCGGGAATGTTTTTATCGAGAACGGCTTTGGAGTTTTCCTGAATTTTTTGCGTGAAATCACGGATTTTGGTTTTGAAGTCCTGCGCCGCTTTGACGTTGTAATCATCAATATTGGCTTTGACCTGCGCGCTGTCGATGGAGATTTTTGTTTCGCTTTTTCCAAACTCAACCGTAAGATCCTTGACGGAGGAGACTGTCGGGCCGGACCAGTATCCATTTTCTTCGTTTTCTGTGAAATCATAGCGGATCTGCGCTTCGGGGATCGAAAGCCGGCCGTATTCCCCGGCTGTCACCTCAATATTCTGATAGATCGCATCCAGCTTGATAAAGCTCTCAAAATCCTCATCCCAGATCCCGGCGGCGCGTTGCCCGTCAATATCCAGCTGGAAAATCTCCGTATTTTCCTTGCCGTAAAGCACCATGGGGGTCGGCAAGGCAAAAGACATTTTCCATCGATCTTCTCGTTCTTCGTGCGGTGTGGCGTTGATGGAGATAATTCCGACATCCAGAGTGGTATTGCTGCTGTAATTAACACGCAGTGGCGGTAGGGTCACGGCGTAATAGTTATCGGTCTGCTCGACGCTGACACCGCCTTCATATTCCAGATAGGGCCTGGCTCCTTCGATTTTAAAATTGGTGTGTTCCAGTGCATTCTCGAAAAGTGTTTTGAGCTGCGCTGCGCCTTTTGTATCAATGGCTTGCGCCAGCGCTAGCGATGGAATGGCCGCCGCACCCAGCAATAAAATTCGAAAACGCCACATAATCTCTCCTCTCGGTTGAAAACACCGTAGCACATTTAATCAAAAAATCGCCTTTATATCCAAGCAATCTTTTGCATTTGCTCGGATTTCGCGTTATATACGGGCTGTTTTAAAGGAATTTATATATGCTCAATGCGATTGACAGCCAGTTTAAGCTCAATGACGCCGGGGAAGTTTTGTACCAAACTCAGGTGAATAACCCTTTGCCGGGTGCTGTGATTGCGCGCGTGAAAAAGGGCGAGACCCCTCTGCGCCCTGCTGTGGAGCTGGTGGAGAGTGAGATTACGGCAGCTCTGGAGAGCAGCGCAGTTCAGGAAAAATTACAGATCTGGTTGCAAAAACATATTGCCGCTGTACTGGAACCTCTGGTTGCTCTGGAAAGCCCTGAAGATTCTGTGCCTGCACCTGTGCGCGGAATTGCGTTCCAGGTCTATGAGGCTATGGGCATTGCCCGGCGTGTGGAGCTTGAGGGGCTGATTGCCGATCTGGACACGGAAATGCGCCAGGTTCTACGCAATCTGCGTATTCGCCTTGGCCCCGTATTGGTGTTTATGCCGGATTTGAACAAACCTGCGGCGGTGCGTCTGCGCGCTTTGCTCTGGATGCTTTGGCAGGATAAGGCATTGCCCGCTCCTGTTCCGCATGACGGTATGGTGTCCTTCAAGCTGGAAGACGGGGCGGAAGTCGATAAGGGATTTTATCAGGCGATTGGCTATCCGGTCTATGGTCCGCGCGCTATCCGGATTGATATGCTGGACCGCGTCATCAGCGCGGTTTACGACAGCGCCAGTGAAGGTAAGTTTCAGGCGCAGCACAAAATGGCGGAGTGGCTGGGGTGCTCGATTGAAGACCTCTATGCCGTTTTGGACGCCATGGGGCATACAAAAATTCATGATCCCGCTGACGAGAAAACCGCCGGGGATTCCACTGATTCTCTGGAAAAGGCTGCAAAGCCGCCCGCGCCAGAGGAGATAGCAGCACTGGCAGATCCTGTTGCAAAAGCAGCAGCGGAGAAGACTGAAAAACCCAAGCAGGAGGATGTTAAGCCAGAGCTTGCCACCTTCCGCCTGAAGAAGGGTAAAGCGTTTCAAAAATCTATGCCGTCTGCGAAAAAGCCTTTTACAAAGAAAGACGGCAAAAAACCCGAAGGCGGGCCGCATAAGAA
>CAYGSN010000015.1:0-58112 GCA_964352675.1 uncultured Pseudobdellovibrionaceae bacterium | reverse complement strand
TCCGCGAAGGCGGCAGAACCGTCGGCGCCGGCGTCGTTTCTAAGATTGTGGAGTAGTCCCCTCTAATTTTTAATTTTATAAAGGCCGGACATGTTCCGGCCTTTTTTATTTGTGTCGGCCTCTATTCCTCATGATAGAATGGTTTATATGAGGCTATTTTTCTTTCATCTTCTCCTTGCTGTTTTATGTGTTTATAGCTTTGCGGCGCATGCCCAAACTAATAGCGATCCAGAACAGCAGGCGCAAAGATACCGGTATAATCTGCAGCAAAAAAGCACGACCGTGCGTCCGCGCTATGATTTCATGGTCAGGCAGGCGATTGAGCGCCGCCCCGGTGATTTTGATTTTGGGAAGCTGCGCTATCTTTACAGCGAAATTGACGAATACGATCCTGAAGGCCGCAGGGTGACGGCAAGCCTCATGCGCTTGTCCGAGCGCGTGAGGCTGGGCGATGAGGATGCTGTGGAGGCTTATGGCGCTCTAGTGGCGGCGCATCTGGGAAATCTGGATATGATTAACCAGATTTATGCGCTGAGCCTGGATGATCCGCGTTTCGGGGACCCCGCATTTTATAACTGGCTCCGTGAGGGGGTGATTAAAAGTGTGATGTATAGCGGGGATGGAAAATCTCTCGTCACAGCCTTTGATATTGTAACGGCCGCTGAAGAAGCGGAGTTGCTGGCCGGGCTGGGGGTGCAGGTTGAAGAAACCCTGCCGCGGCGCTCTGGCCAGGTATTTTACAATATGCATGACGTGTATGACCCGGCATTGGATCAGCGCTATTCCATTTTTGTTAACACATCGGCGCCGCTGAGCCGTTTGGAAAACCGTTAGTTGTAAAAGTATTTATCCCATAAGAAATATTCTGTTTTTAAGAGGCTTTGTTGACGTTGCGCCTTGAATCTGCCCCACTGTAAGAAAAAGTAAACGGGTTGAAAAGGGATCATGGGGAAAACAAACACGGCGACATTGGCCAACCCTTCTGCCAAGAAAAGGGGCGCCCCGGCTGAATTGTCTCATAGACTGCATATTGAGCTTGAACGCTCGGCAAATATACCCGGTGATTATAGGCAAAAGCAGGAGCGTATTTCAGATATCTGGGATTTTGTGCGCGACGCTCCGCATTTCCGTGCCCCCTTTCATATTCCCCGCAGTAGCAATGATTTGGTTGTAAGCACAAAAATTGATCTGCCTATGTCGGAAGTCAAGGAGGTGCGAGGACCTGCTCGTCATAAGTTTTTATTGGATACCGTAGCTCTGGATTTACGTCAGGCGAGAGTTGTGTTTCGCCTTGAGAAGCGTCAAAAACGCGAAGAAGGAGCGTTGACCGAAACATTCACAGCTGTAGTAAAAATCGGCAATAAGGAAGATAAGCGGCCGGAAGAAACAGTGGAAATTGATATTGATACGTTGCTGAATAAGGGATTTTGGGCGGCTTTTGAGAAAGGTATGGAAGCAGAAAACAGAGTCAAGCAATGCAAAAAACTTAAGAAGAAAATAGATTGTGCTTTGGGTGAAGGAAGGTCGTTGAGCGCTCTTCAAGTCTTTCCGCTGGTGCATTTACAGTCTGATACAAGAAAAGCTTTGTATAGCCCACAAAGCAATAGTGAGCTTTTGGTGGAACTCAAAACCGACAATCTGGCCTCAGAAACTTTTTTAGGCAGTGTTCACTATCTTGGTCAGGTGGAGCTGGAATTTAAAGCCGGCTCATTAAGCGGTGTCGCGCTGGATAGAGAACTCTCTATTTTCACGCATCAGTTTGCGTATCTTGAAGAAACTTCGGAATCAAAAGCCGATGCGCCGATGGGAGATTTAGAGCAGTATCTGATTTTCCAGGACGTTAGTGCGGAAGAGCAAAGGCGCGTTGAATTTAACCGCCGCGCTGTACTGGAGTGGTTCTCACAGCATAAAAATCCGATACAATTTAATCAGACAACGCCTGAAGACCTCTGTCTTCAGCTTCCTGTTTTGGCTGTTGCATAAATTTAAGGCGCTTCTTTACGTCCGGTCAGTTTTACTTCGATGCTGCGCAGAAGCACGTAGAACACCGGCGTGAAGACCAGCCCAAAAAACGTTACACCCAGCATTCCTGAAAAGACTGCGATACCTATAGCCTGGCGCATTTCTGCTCCTGCCCCGTGACTAAGCGCCAGAGGCAGAACCCCCATAATAAAGGCGAAGGAGGTCATGAGAATGGGCCGCAGACGGAGGCGGCAGGCTTCCACCGCTGCATCAAGGATCGAGCGACCGTGATGTTCAAGCTCGCGCGCGAATTCAACAATCAGGATCGCGTTTTTACAGGCTAGTCCGGCGAGCACGAACAGGCTGATCTGGGTGAAAATGTTGTTATCCCCGCCGCTGAGATATACTCCGATAATGGCGGAAAGAATGCTCATCGGTACGATCATGATGACCGCAAGCGGCAGGGTCAGGCTTTCATATTGCGCAGCAAGCACGAGGAAGACAAAGAAAATACAGAGGGGAAAAATGTAAATCGCTGTATTGCCTGCCAGAATTTGCTGGTAGGTCAGCTCTGTCCACTCGAATTCCAGCCCTTGTGGCAGAGTGTCATCGAGGATTTTGGTAATGGCGGCCTGTGCCTGTCCGGAGGAATAGCCTGGCGCAGGGTTGCCGTTAAGATCGGCGGCACGAAACGCGTTATAGCGCGAAGCCACTTCCGGCCCGAAGGTTTCACGCACATCGACAACCGCGCCCAGCGGCACCATCTGCCCGTCAATATTGCGGGTCTGCAGACGCAGAATATCCTGCGGGCGGGAACGGAATTCCTTATCCGCCTGTGCCACTACCTGATAGGTACGGCCAAACTGGTTGAAATCATTCACATAGATCGAGCCGAGATAAATCTGCATCGTGCGGAAAACTTCATCCACCGGAACACCAAGCTGCTGCGCCTTTGTCCGGTCAAGATCGGCGTAAAGCTGCGGCACGTTGACGTTATAATTCGAATACACGCCCGCCAGTGCCGGATCGGCATAAGCCTTGCTGGTAACTTCTTTGAGTGCGTTATCAAGAGCCTGATACCCCAGATTGCCCCGGTCCTGGATCTGCAGCTTAAAGCCGCCGGTTGTGCCCAAACCGCGCACCGGCGGTGGCGGGAAAATCGCGATAAAGGCTTCGTCAATTGCGCCAAATTTTTGTTGCAGGCGCCCGGCAATCGCCCCGGCGCTTAACTCGTGCGTAGCGCGCTGCTCAAAATCATCCAGCGGCACGAATACAATTCCCGCGCTGGCGGAATTCACAAAGCCGTTAATCGACAGGCCGGGGAACTGTACAGCATTGGATACACCCTCTTCCTCCAGCGCAATATCACCCATTTTGCGCATCACCTCTTCGGTGCGCTCCAGCGTTGCACCGGGCGGGAGTTGAGCAAAAGCGATCAGATATTGCTTGTCCTGCGCCGGAACGAAACCGGGCGGGACAAGGCTAAAGCTGTAATAGGTTGCCCCGACCAATAACGCAAAGACCACCATCATTATGGTGCGCCGCGTGCCGAACGTATGAACGGTTTTGGCGTAACCGTTCTGGCTCTTGTTAAACGCCTTGTTAAATAGATTAAAAAACCATCCGAAGAAAAAATCCATCACACGGGTCAGCGCATCCTTTTGTTCGTGCCGGGGCTTAAGCAACAACGCGGACATAGCCGGGCTGAGCGTCAGGGAATTGATGGTGGAAATGAATGTGGCGATCACGATGGTCAGGGCAAACTGGCGATAGAACATACCGGTCAGGCCGCTGATAAAGGCAATCGGAATAAACACCCCGGCAATCACTAAAGAAGTCGCGATGATTGGCCCGGTGACCTCTTTCATTGCCTGAATGGTTGCTTCACGCGGTTTTTTTCCCTCCTCGATATTACGCTCGACATTCTCTACAACGACAATCGCATCATCGACCACAATCCCGACTGACAAAATCAGCCCAAACAGGGATAGCACGTTGATTGAAAAACCGAGCGGAAGCATGACCGCAAATGTCCCGACAATCGATACCGGCACGGCCAGCAACGGAATGATCGAAGCGCGCCAGGTTTGCAGGAAGACAATCACGACAAGAACCACAAGCAATACTGCTTCAATCAGTGTATGGATGACCGCATCAATCGAATGTTGAACGAAGACAGTCGGGTCGTAAACGATCGTGTAATCAACATCTTCGGGGAAGTTCTTTTTCAATTCCTCCATCATTTTGCGCACATTGGCTGAAAGCTCCAGCGCATTGGCATCGGGCGCGGCGAAAATAGGAATAGCCACCGCCGGCTCGTTATTCAGCATAGAGCGCAGAGAATAAGTCTGCGCATCCAGTTCGGCTGAGGCGACATCTTTCAGGCGGGTAATCACACCGTTTTCATCGCGCTTGATGATGATGTCTTCAAATTCGTCCGGGCTGGACAGGCGTCCCTGGACGTTTACAGGCAATTGCAATTCGGTGTGATCTTTATAGGGCGGCCCGCCAATCACGCCCGCGGCGGCTTGTATATTCTGGCGGCGAATGGCATCAACCACCTCTGTGGCGGTCAGGCCACGCTCGGCAATCCGGTCGGGGTTCAGCCAGATGCGCATCGCATAGTCGCCGGAACCAAAGAGCATGACTTGTCCCACGCCGGGGATTTTAGCCAGCTGATCCTTGATGTTCAGCGTGCCGTAATTGCGTAGATAAAGCATGTCATAGCGTGAATTCGGCGAGGTCAAATGCACCACCATGGTTAGGTCCGGCGAGCTTTTTACAACCGTCACGCCAAGTTCGCGTGTGACTTCCGGTAAGCGCGGCAGGGCCTGCGAAACGCGGTTCTGAACAAGCTGCTGCGCCAGGTCGATATCGGTGCCGATGGCGAAGGTTACAGTCATAGCCAACCGTCCATCGGCTGTAGCCAGCGAGTTCATATACAGGAGTCCTTCAACCCCGCTGATTTGCTCTTCCAGAGGGGTGGCCACGGTTTCTGCGATAACAGTTGGATTTGCGCCGGGGAAACTGGCGGCAATCTGGACCGAGGGCGGAGAGACTTCCGGATATTCGGAAATCGGCAACTGGAACATTGCAATTGATCCCATCATGAAAATAACAAAGGACAAAACACCCGCAAAAATGGGCCGGTCGATAAAATGGCTGGAAAGATTCATATTATTCAGGCGCCTCGGCTTCAACGGGTTGGACAAGAGGCGTATCATCCATCTGCGCTTCTGAGGTCTTAACCTGCGGCGTAACAGGCATGCCGGGGCGGATGCGCACGATGCCTTCGGTAATCACCTGTTCTCCGGAATCCAGGCCGGACAGGACGATCCGTCGCCCGTTCAGGCTTTCACCAATGCGTATTTCACGGTATGTCGCGTTATTGTCATCGTCAACCACATACACGAATTTGCGGTCCTGATCCGTACCGATGGCGCGCTCGGATACCAATATCCGGCCTTCGTGACCGTTGCTGCCCATCTGCAGGGTGACGGACATGCCGGGCAGTAGAATTTTTTCGCTGTTCTCGAATAAAGCACGTGCGCGTATTGTGCCGGTGGCTGGATCAATTCGGTTGTCGAAGCTGTGGACGATGCCGTCATATTTGGCGCTTCCGCCCAGAAGGCTGAGGCGCACAGGAATTTTTCCGTCATGTGCATCTGCGCCCGTATCCTGCGCCCGTACGGAGTTGATATAGGTTTGCTCATCCACTTCGAAATCCACATAGACTTTTTCATCCGCAACGATGGAGGTCAGGAGCGGCGCGGAACCTCCTGCCTGCACAAGATTGCCTTCGGTGATTTCGGCGCGGCCTGTTTTGCCGGAAATCGGGGCTTTCACATAGGCGTAATCCAGATTGATTTCTGCTGTGTTGACCATGGCTTTTGCCCCGGCTACAGAAGCATTAGCCACATCCAGGTTGTTTGTGCGCTGGTCCAGCAGGCTTTGGGATACGGCCTCACTTTTGATCAGGTCTTTCGCGCGTTGCAATTCCTTTTCCGCCAGTGTTGCTTCGGTTTTGGCGGCACTCAACGATGCTTTGGCCTGATCCAGTGCCGCTTTGTACGGGCGCGGGTCGATCACCACCAATATATCGCCCTTCTCAATACGTTGTCCGTCTTCAAAGCGAATTTCGGTGATGCGTCCGCTGACCTGTGGGCGGATCTCCGCGTGGTCCACAGCCACCACATGGCCGGAAAAATTTTTCCAGATTTGCACGGTTTCCGGCTGCATCACCGTAACTTCGACCGGCATGGCCTGAATAACCTGGGGAGATTGGCTTTCCGCTGCTTCGACAGGTTCATGGCTGTAAAATACAAAGCCCGCGCTTGCGGCGATGGCGGCGCAGGAAAGAAATACAATGATATTTTTTAGTCGTTTCATAATTAAGCCTCTGTGTTTTTTGACTATTTAGTCAATTTCAATTCGTTACGCATAGGCGGTTGTAAGCCGATCAGGTCAAACAAGGCTCGCTCAAGATTGTTCTCGATAAAGCCCAGGTCGTTTTTGATCCGCGCCATAATCAGCTGTCCGATAATAAAGGCAAAAATCTCGCTGGCCTTTAACTCTATATCCGTGTCCATGTCAAGCTGTCCGGCAGCGGCCAAATCGCGCAAGGCGCTTTCATAGTAGGCGGTTTTACTGGCACAGATTGAGGTGATTTTCTCGCTGATTTCTGCATCTTTGACCGCCAGCTCGGAGCCGAGCGTCGCAAACGGACAACCACATACATGGCCGAGTTGAGCTGAAATTTCTTTCTGCTGGTCGATGATATGTTGCGCCATGAGGGTAAAGCGTTCCATCGGAGGGCGGGCGGCAGAGAATATATCGTCGTATTTGGCTTTTGTTTCCTGCATACAGGAATCCATGGTTGCCAGCGCCAGATGTGCTTTGGAAGGGAAAAAATGGTAAAAACTGCCTTTCTGCACGCCGGCTTTTTTGCAAATTTCATCCACGCTGACGGCGTTATAGCTTTCGCTCCAGATCAGCTCTGTCGCGGTTTCAATCAGTTTTGCTCTGGTGTCGGTCGGTGCACGCGCCATGGTTTATCGCCTTTTACGACAAGGGATATAGAGGGAGTTGACTGATTAGTCAAATACATTTTGCACAGGATTGCTATGAGCCGGTTTTTGCGTCTTCCAGCTCCAGCCAGCGCAGCTCATAGCGCTCCAGTGTGGATTGGGCTTCGGTCAGGTTCTTGGCCGCGACGTGAAAGCCGTCTGGGTCGCGTGCGTAAAATGCGCTATCGGCCAGTTTTTCTGTTATTTCGGCGATCAGGGCCTCGGTCTTTTCAATTTTGCCGGGGAGTTGTTTGAGCTCCCGCTCCAGCTTATAGGTCAGGCGCTTGGTCGGCGCTTTGGGGGTGGCGGGTTGCGCTTTTTCCGGTGCAGGTCTTTCTTTTTGCGTAGAGGTCTGCGTTTGCTCAGGGGGAGAGTCAGAGCTCTGCTGGCGTCTTTTTTTCAGCTGCAGATAGTCATCATAGCCGCCAATTACGGTTTCGACCTTGCCTTCACCTTCAAAGGCCAGGATTTTTGTCACTGTTTGATCGAGGAAATCGCGGTCGTGAGAAACGATCAGCAGCGTGCCCTTATACTGCGATAGTATCTCTTCGAGCATATCCAGCGTGTCCATATCCAGGTCATTTGTGGGTTCATCCAAAATCAGGCAGGTTTTCGGATTGGCCAGAATTTTTGCCAGCATCAGGCGGTTTTTCTGGCCGCCGGAGAGCTGTGAAACCTTGTCCTGCGCACGGGCCGGGTCGAACAGGAAATCTTTCAGATAGCCGCAGACATGGCGCTGTTTTCCCATCACATCAATGTAATCGCCACCGCCCGGCGAGAGCGTTTTTTTCAGGCTGTCGGTGTGAACAAGGTCGCTGCGTTTTTGATCAAAGTAAGAAAATTCAAGCTCTTTACGGGTTTTAACCCGGCCTTGATCCGGCTCCAGCTCTTTAAGGAGAAGCTTAAGGAATGTCGTTTTTCCTGAACCGTTTTTTCCTAAAATGCCTATGCGGTCGCCCCGCTGGATACGCAATGAGAACTGCTCGAGAATATTAATTGTTTTGTGATCTTCTTCAAAGCTCTTATAGACTTTGTAAAATTCGGCAACCACTTTGGATGTGCTCTCAATATTCTTCAGCGGTTTAAGATCGATTTTCTGTGTGGCGCGTTTAAAGGCGCTCTCATCGGCTTTGAGTTTTTCGCGCATTTCCCGCACCATTTCCAGACGCCGGACATTCCGCTTTACCCGCGCCTTGACCCCGCGGCTGGCCCAGGCGACCTCGATCCCGACGGCTTGCTTGCGGTTTTTCAGCTCGCGCTCTTCCTGCTCCAGCAGCATGGTGGACCATTCATCGAAATATTTAAATCCGCGCGGGCTGACCTTGAGCTGGCCACGGTCTAGCCAGAAGACCTGATTGGTGACATTGGCCAGAAATGTCCGGTCGTGAGAGATGCAAAGCAGTGTGCCGCGATAGGACTTCAGGTAATCTTCCAGCCATTCAATCGCCTCCAGATCCAGATGGTTTGTCGGCTCATCCAGCAGCAGGATATCCGGCTCCTCCACCAGACAGCGGGCCAGTCCGGCCCGGCGCAGTTGCCCGCCCGAGAGGATTGTCATTTGCGCCTGCGGGTCAATCTGCAATGCCTCGGCAATGATATCCACCTTATAGACGTAGAGTTCGCGCTCCTCATCCTTGATTTCCTCAAAGATGTAATCAAAGACGGTTTGCCCCTCTTGCGGTGTGATGTCCTGACGCAGATAGCCGATCGTTACGCCGATATCCTCCCAGCGTTCGCCTTCGTCCAGATCCTGAACACCGGTGATGATGTTCATCAATGTCGATTTTCCGGCGCCATTCTTGCCGACCAGCGCAATGCGGCTGCCGGCGTGAATGTTAAAGGCCAGGTTTTCAAAGACCGGCACTTCGCTATAACGGACCATGGCGTCTTTAACGGAGAGGAGAAGCGGTGGGGGCATATGTTACCTTTTGTGTTTGGAAAAAAGCCCTGCGGCAGGGCAGGGCTTTTGAACCGTTATAGTTTATTTAAGTTTATTCAGTCGCTGCTTTTACTGCTTGCGAGGCAGGCAAAGAGGCTGCAACTTTTGCAACGTCTTCACCGCAGGCCGGATGACCGAATCCGCCCGCGCTTGCGCCGTTTGTTACATCAAAAACAATCTGGTCGTTTTTATCGGCAGAGACGCCGCCGGGAACATAATCCAGCGCCAATGTGTGACGGGTGCGCCATGCGATATTGTGATCTGCACAGGATGTATCACCGCTGACGCCAACCGCACCGATGACTTTTCCTTCTGCATTATAAAGCGCCAGCCCGCCACCAAAAACATTCACACCGCCGATAAACTCACCAACCAGCGGGTCATTGAGGGTTCCAAAATTCTCCAGAGATCCTTTGTTGTTATAAGCAACAGGCACATTGATCGGGTTGCTTTCCTGCAGGCCGAAGAGGCTGCCGCCCGGCTGTACTGCGGAGTAGAGGTTTGCCGTGGAAAGGGCCAGGCCGTCCAGACTGAAGGCGTTTGCTGTATTGGCTTTTTGTGCGGAAATCAAACGGCTGCCCGGCCATTGCGCGCCAGCGTTGCTGCCTGTATAAGCCACAGCACAAACACGGCCTGCACGATCGACGATTGTTCCCCACATATCGAGGTTAAGGCCGCCATTGTCCTCTGCTCTTGCCTGTGTCAACGCAGTTTTAAGCGCTGTAAAATCCGGTAACACACCACAATCGGCCTTGGCAACAGTTGGAAAGAGGAAGAGCGCGAGCGCTGAGAGGGTAACAATAATTCGCATGAGGAGGTCTCCTGATAAAGCGTTGGTGGTTCGAGTTTGATTTGAGTAGGTTTATAACAAGGTTTTCAGGGAAAGGCCATAGGCCACACTGCCTATGCATGCTGTCCGGCAACATAGCCCGAGGACCAGGCCCATTGGAAGTTAAATCCGCCCAAGTGACCGGTAACATCGACAACCTCACCAATGAAATATAAACCGGGCTGGTTTTTGGCCTCCATGGTTTTGGAGGATAGTTCATCCGTATCCACCCCGCCCAGCGTGACCTCGGCGGTGCGATAGCCTTCTGTGCCTGCGGGCTTGATGCGCCAGTCATTCACCGCGCGGGCCATTTTTTCCAGCTGTTTATCCGGCAGATCGGCGATGCGGCCCTTCACCCCTTCCGCCTTACAAATGCTTTCGGCAAGGCGGTTCGGCAGGATATGGGACAGGGCGGTCTGAATATCCTGTTTTGGCTGGTCCTTTTTGCGAGTTTTAAAAAAGTCCAGCATATCTGTTTCGGGAGCAAGGTTCACGACAATCTCCTGCCCTTCCTGCCAATAGGATGAAATCTGCAGGATGGACGGGCCACTCAGGCCGCGGTGTGTAAAGAGAAACCCCTCGGAAAATCTGGTATTTCCGCAAGAAACCGTAGCCTCAATAGAGAGGCCGGACAGGGCTTTGCAGCGTTCCAGCAGGGCGCTCTGGAAGGTCAGGGGCACGAGCGCCGGGCGGGTGTCTATGACATTCAGGCCGAATTGCTTTGCGATGTCGTAACCAAATTTGCTTGCGCCGATTTTAGGGATGGACAGCCCGCCAGTCGCGATCACAAGGCTTTTGCAGCTCTGTGTTTCGTTATTGGTCTGGACGCTGTAGCCTTCATCGGTTTTCTTAATCTCGGTGATGGTAATTTCGTTTTCAAGCGTTACACTGGCCTCGCGGCATTCGCGCAGGAGCATGTCTATGATCTGCTGTGCGCGCTCATCACAGAAAAGCTGCCCCAGCTTTTTTTCATGATAGGCAATGCCGTGTTTTTTGACCAGCGCGATGAAGTCATGTTGTGTGAATTGCTTGAGTGCCGATTTACAAAAATGGGAATTGCGGGACAGAAAGGTCTCTGGCCGGGTGTTGATGTTGGTGAAGTTACAGCGCCCGCCCCCGGAAATGCGGATCTTCTCGCCGATTTTTTCGGCATGGTCGACCAGCCAGACCTTGCGCCCGCGCTTGCCCGCCTCAATGGCGCACATCATTCCCGCCGCACCAGCCCCGATGATAATAACGTCGTATTCAGATTTCATAGGGCGCTTTATAACACATTTCTAAACCTGTGATTGGGTTTTTTGATTATATCTAGACCAGATTTGGCGGAGTGTCTGTCATGTTGTGTTCTAGCCTATATGTCTTTGTTTCAAAATTTTACAAACATCAATAATATTCAACTCAGCGTCCTCCAGTAAGACCATTATGTGGAAAAGTAAATCCGCACTTTCATTCAGGATTTCATCTTTATCGCCTTTGATGTGCGCCAGAGATAGCTCTACTCCTTCCTCCCCCACTTTTTGGGCAATACGGCTTTTTCCTGCTTCAAACAATTTAGTTGTATAGCTGCCCTCCGGTCTTTCCTGATTGCGTTGTTTTATAATGGAGAAAAGGCGGCCTAAGAAGGGCAGGGCTGTGTCTTCATTATCGCCAAAGCAGGTTGGCGTTCCTGTGTGGCAAACCGGGCCGTGTGGCCTGGATTTAATGAGGATTGTGTCACGGTCGCAGTCAATATCCATCGAGACAAAATCTAGAGCGTTGCCGGAGGTTTCGCCTTTTACCCAAAGCCTTTGTTTGCTGCGGCTAAAAAATGTTATGTACCCTGTTTCAAGAGTTTTTGCCAGCGCTTCCTGGTTCATATAGCCCAACATCAGCACACGCAGATCTTGTGCATCCTGGACAATCGCGGGCAAGATGCCGTTTCCTTTTGCCCAATCAAGAGTATTGATATCTATCATATCCTGATCCTTATATTTTGTTCTTTTAAATAGTGTTTTAATTCGGGAATAGAAATTTGGCCGCTGTGAAAAACTGAGGCTGCCAAGGCTCCATCCACGCCAGTCTGTTCAAAAACATCAGAAAAATGTGTTTTTTCTCCTGCGCCACCGGATGCAATAAGTGGAATGGTTATCGCTTCACGAACGGCTTTAAGCTGTTTGAGGTCATAGCCCTGGCGCATGCCATCCTGATTCATGCAATTCAAAACGATTTCTCCTGCGCCTAATTTTTGTGTTTTCTTTGCCCAAGTCAGAGTATCGTGCTTTGATTTCAGGGTTTTGCTTTCATCGCCGGTATATTGATAAACCACATAATTGCCATCTTTTTCACGGCTGTCTATGCCAACCACAACACATTGTGATCCGAAAGTATCTGCAAGTTCAGTGATAAATTCAGGTCGCTCCAGTGCGGGAGAATTGATGGAGATTTTGTCAGCGCCGTTATTAAGAACGATCCGTGCATCTTCCAGGGTTCGTATGCCTCCGGCCACACAAAATGGAATATCAATGATGCGCGCCACATTTTCGACCCAGCTCCGGTCAACCACGCGCCCGTCGCTGCTGGCCGTAATATCGTAAAAAACCAGCTCATCCGCGCCCTCATAGGCATAACGTTGTGCCAGGTCCAGAATGTCGCCCATGTCGCGGTGGTTGCGGAATTGTACGCCTTTGACCACGCGGCCCTCTTTGACATCAAGGCAGGGAATAATGCGTTTGGTTAGCATGAGGCTGCCTCCAACGCCTCTGGCAGCGAGAATGCGCCTTCATACAGTGCTTTGCCGATAATGACGCCCGCCGCCTTAAGCTTGCGCACATCCTCCAGTGAAGAGACGCCGCCGGAAGCCTGTATTTCAATCTTTGGAAACGTGGTTTGAATCTCCTCATATAATGCAAAATTACATCCTTCCATCGTTCCGTCGCGCGATATATCAGTGCATAGAAGGTGTTTCAGACCTACATCTAAATAGTTCTGAATAAAGGCATTGAGCGTCATGTCGCTTTGTTCCTGCCAACCGGATACGGCAAGACTATGTTTCCCGTTTTGAATTTTTACATCTGCGGCCAAGCAAATTTTATCAGCGCCGAAGCGTTTTAAAATTTCTACTGTTAAATCTGGCTTTTTTATAGCAAGAGAGCCAATGGCCACGCGACTGGCACCGGCATTGAGCAAGGCTTGCACATCTTCGGGTGTTCGCACGCCGCCCCCAGTTTGTACCTGTAATTTGCTTTGCTTAATAATCTCAGTGATAAGCTGTATCTGGCGCTGGTTAGTATCTTTGGCCCCATCCAAATCAACCAGATGCAGCCATTGCGCGCCCTGCGCTTTGTAACGCTGTGCGGTTTGGGCAGGCGATACTTCATAGGCCGTTTGCTGCGCAAAATCACCCTGATAAAGCCGCACACATTTGCCGTCCATCACATCAATGGCTGGGTAAATAATCATGGCTTCCTCTCCACAAAATTCCTGAGAATTTGCGCACCAATCTTGCCGGATCGCTCGGGATGAAACTGACAACCCATAAAATTATCTTTGGCAACCACAGCAGAAAACGAAGTGCCGTAATTGCATACTCCCACCGCGCTGTCGTTCACCGGCGCGCGGTAGCTATGCACAAAATAAAAATAACTTTCATCCGGCATATCGCGCAGCAAGGGATGATTTTTCCGCTTTGAAACGCTGTTCCAGCCCATATGCGGTACAATACCGCTGCGTGCTTCATCAAACCGTTTGACTGTGCCGGGTATAACACCCAGCATATCAACATCCCCCTCTTCCGAGCGATCAAACAGTAACTGCATACCAAGGCAAAGCCCCAGCACAGGCTGGGTGAGTGCACGGATACAATCAACCAAAGCCAGTGCCTGCAGGCGGTCCATCGCCGCCTTCGCTGCACCGACACCCGGCAGGATAACGCGCTCTGCCTCGCTGATTTCCCCAGCGTCCGAGGTTAGCACGCTTTGCATGTCCAGCCGTTCCAGCGCGAACATCACCGAGGCGATATTCGCACCGCCACTGTCAATAATCGCAATCATAATATGCCTTTCGTGCTGGGCAGCTCCGCGCCTTCTATGCGAATAGCCTGGCGCAGGCACCGTCCCAGTCCCTTAAAGCAGCTTTCGACCATGTGGTGCGTATTTTCGCCGACCACAGTGATGTGCAAATTGGCCTGCATGTTTTCAGCCAAAGAACGGAAAACATGCTCAACCATATCAACGGGCAAAGGATTCTCAGGATCGCCGACATATTCGTTCGGGAAATCTGCCTTAAATTCCAGCTGCGCACGGCCGCCAAAATCCAGCGCAACACGCGCCTGCGCTTCATCCATCGGCAAAATCAATTCAAACGGCCCGTCGGAACCAAAACGACCAATGCCCATTTTATCGCCCAGCGCTTTTGTGAAGGCCTGGCCCAAGGCAATGGCGCAATCTTCAACCGTGTGGTGCGCCTCGATCTCCAAATCGCCTTCGCATTCGAGCACCAGCGAAAACCCGCCATGCTTGGCCACCTGATCAAGCATGTGATCATAAAACGGCACGCCGGTATCAATTCGGATCGGTCCGGGCCGGTCAAGATTCAGATCAACGGATATTTTCGTTTCTTTGGTATTGCGTGTAATTTTTGCTGTGCGGTCGTTGCTGAGGTCTGGTACATCTTCGCCGCGCAGCACCGCCATCAAGCGTTCCATCTCCTCTTCCGTACCGATTGAAACGCGGATGCAGTTCTCAAGGCCCGACTGGTGTGACTGATTACGTACGACAATATTAGCGGCCAGACATTTTTTACTCAACGCTTCGGCATCCTTCACGCGCATCAGAACAAAATTTGTCACAGAAGGGTAAATTTCCTCAACCTCATCCAGCATCGCGAGCTGTGGTATATAGGTTTTTTTGCGTGTGAGTAACTCTGTGCGCTTTTGCTCCAGTCTGTGCAAATTTTTCGGCGTAAGGATTTGCAGCGCCGCCTGTACCACCGGTTGCGGGATGGGATAGGGCGGCAGAACTTTGAGCAATAGTCTAATAATATCCTGTTGTGCGATCGCTACGCCGCAGCGCAGCCCCGCTGCTGCATAGGATTTTGAAAGCGTGCGCAACACCACCAAATTCGGGCTATTTTCAACCTCCGCAATCAAGCCATTGCCCTCGCCGGCAAACTCGATATAAGTTTCATCCACCACCACCAAAGCTTTGCCGTCAAAATAATCGCACAACGCCTTTATATCATCACTATTCATGAGATTAGCCGTTGGATTATTAGGGGAACAAACAAATACCAGCTTGGTGTTTTCATCCGCGACAGTCTTTATTTTTTCAGTATCCAGCGCAAAATCCTGTTTGAGACCGGCTTCTTTAATAAAAGCGCCCTGTAAGGCGGCAGAATGCGCATACATGGCAAAACCGGGCGGACATATGATAATATTGTCCTGTCCTGGCACGCAAAAGGCCCGCAGCAGCAAATCAATCGCCTCATCCGCCCCGCGCGTTATTGCCAGATTGCGCGAGGACACGTCATAGAGGCGGCATAAAGCATCCACCAATTCGGGCGGTTGCTGGTCAGGGTAGCGTGCCAGTCCCTGTACGCCTGTAACCGGCTCATACGGGCATTCATTGGCATTAAGAAATCCTGCGCCGGTTTTTTTCTTTTGCATTGAGCGCGCCGAAGAATAGCCCTTCATCGCTACAATATCAGGGCGCGCTCGGTTTAAGATTGATTGTGTCATAGCTCCGGTCTCCTGTCTAAAATGCTTTGCGCGAGCGCTTTATTTTTAGCTGCAATCACATTGAATTTTTGCCCCTGTGCGGCGGCAAGATTAAATTTTTGCGCGGCGTAATCATTGCCTTCAAAATCAATCACTGTTTTTCCTGCGCTTTGCAGAACCGGGATTAAGGCCCCCAGATCATGCAGGCTCAAATCAGCTTCAATCACCGCATCAATTTCGCCGGCGGCTAATTTTGCAAATCCCATGCAGTTTAATTTTTCTATGAAAGCCCTTGCATCGCCGCGAATTTTATTGATGAAATCTTGCTCTTCCGGGGTGGTAAACATTGTTCCCGGGTTTGTGCAGGCCACAATGCTGTCTTTTAGGCTTTTGCCTGTTGCCGCAAGCGTAATGCGCTCATCTGTTCGTGCAATCCAGAGCTTTTCACTAAGGGGGTCACTAATTGCCCCTAGCATGGCTTTACCTCGGTAAAACAGCCCGATCAAAGCTCCAAAACAGCCTGGATTTTTGGATAAAAACTCGCGTGTGCCATCCAGCGGATCGAGCACCCAGAGCCACTCACTATCCAACCGTACAGCGTCATATTCCTCGCCCCAAATGCCGTGATCTGGATAGCGCGCTTCAATCAGCTTCCGCAGTGCCGCTTCTGTTTCGCGGTCTGCCTGCCCTGCGGGCGTGCCGTCAGCTTTTGTTTCCACGCCCACATCTGCGCCGGCACAATAAGATTCATATTTTGTGCGCAAAATCCGGTTGGCGCAGGGCACAAGCTCATCACGCATAAAGCCTAAAAACTCTTCTTTCATTGTGGTTCTCCTAAACGAAGAGAAACGGCATTGGCATGCGCATCCAACCCTTCAAGCGTGGCCAGTTTTTCAACCGTTGGTCCAAGCGCATTCAGGCCGGCCCTGCTGATCTGTTGCACGCTCATGGTTTTCTGGAAGGATTCAACGCCAAGGCCGGAATAAGTTCGTGCATAGCCGTAAGTTGGCAGGACATGGTTGGTGCCGCTGGCGTAATCGCCCACCGCTTCCGGGGTCCATGGCCCCAGAAATACCGATCCGGCATTTTTAATTTGATCCAGATAGGTTTCTGCCCCTTCAAAACATAAAATTAAGTGTTCGGACGCATATTGATTGGCAATATCCAGAGCCTCATTCATATCAGCGGCGATGATGGCTATGCTCTGTTCAAGTGCCTGAACAACGATTTCCTGGCGCGGCAGAGCCTGCAATTGCTCTTTGACAGCTTGTAAAATATCGGCGCAAATCTGTTCAGATAGAGCAATCAAAACCACCTGCGAGAGCGGGTCATGCTCAGCCTGGGAAAGTAAATCGGCCGCCGCAAAAGCAGGATTGGTTGTATTATCGGCAATCACACACACCTCCGACGGCCCGGCGGGCAGATCAATAGCCGCGCCTTGTGGATCGCATGCGACCTGTATTTTAGCCTCTGTTACATAGGCGTTGCCAGGGCCGAAGATTCTATCGGATTTGGGCACGGTTTTTGTTCCGTAGGCCATCGCTGCGATGGCCTGTGCCCCGCCGATCCTGAATATATTTTCAATTCCGCAGAGCTTTGCTGCATAGAGAATGTAAGGATTGACGTTTCCTTCTTCATTACAGGGCGTACAAAGCGTGATCTGCATAGGCCCGGCGAGCTGTGCTGGAACGCCTAGCATCAAAGCGGTAGATACGAGCGGCGCGCTGCCTCCCGGCACATAAAGCCCTACACGCTTGATCGGCCGAATGATGCGTTGGCACAAAACGCCCGGCATGGTTTCAACTGCATAATCCTGAAGACCCTGCTGTTCGTGAAAGATGCGGATATTCTGATACGCCTGATCAATGGCCTTGCAAATACTTGTGTCCAAATCATTTGGCGTTTTAGTAACACGAAAATTATTCAGATCAACCCTATCAAATTTACGCGTATACTCCCTAACGGCTCTATCACCATTTTGACGCACATCATTGATGATCGCCGTAACGTTTTTCTTAACAGTGATGTCGCCTGAAAATACAGGCCGCTGCAAGCATAATTGCTGCTGTGTTTTATCCAAGTTATTCCAGATCACCTGTTCCATACTACTCAGTCCAGCATTTTTTCAATCGGCAGGACGAGGATGGAACTGGCCCCTTTGGCTTTTAACTCCTCCATCGTGTCCCAGAAAATCTCTTCGTCGCAAACGGCGTGCACGGCGACTTTGTTGTCACAGCCCTGAAGGGGCAGTACAGTTGGTGTCTCAGAACCGGGCAGGATGGCTTTAATGTTTTCTAGCGCTTGCAGAGTGCTGTGTAGCATAATGTAGCGGCTGTTCTGTGCCCGCAATACAGCCTGCATGCGTGTCAAAAGCCGTCCATATATTTTTGCCAGCGGCTCCGGCATAGCGGCATTCCTGATCAAAACGGCCTGGCTTTGCAGTAGTATCTCCACTTCTCTCAAGCCGTTGGAGGCCAGTGTGCTTCCGGTTGACACCAGATCGCAGATCGCATTAGCCAAATGCGTTTTCGGTGCAATTTCTACGGCACCTTGCATGGTTACAATTTTTGCGTTGATGCCCTGCTGTTCCAGATATTGTCCCAGCAATCCTTTGTAGGATGTCGCAATAGTTTTGCCGTCAAAAAATTGGAGCCCTTCATAGGTTGATTCATTCGGCACAGCCAGCGATAATCGACAGCGACCGAACCCAAGCTCTAATATGCTGTTTAGTGTGCTGAAATTGCCATTGGCGCTCGCCTGTTTTTCCAGCAGCGTATTTTGCCCGACAATGCCAATCTGACATACATCAGTTGCCACAAAGGCCGGAATGTCATCGTCGCGAACCAGAAGAACATCCAGCGGAAAATTCTGTGCTTTACACAGAAGTTGGTTCTTGCTTTTTTCAAGGTCGATGCCACATTTTTCCAGCAAACGCAGGGATGGCTCTGAAAGCCGTCCTGATTTCTGGACGGCTATTTTCAATCTTTCAGTTGTCATGATTTACTGTTCCAGCCGGTCCAATACTGTTTTATATCCGTTATGGCCATGATTAAGAAAACGGGCCACACGTCCAACCGTTGTCGTGCTTACGCCTGTTTGTTCGGAAATAGTCCGGTAGGGAATATCTTTGATCAGGAGTTTTGCCACACGGAAACGGTCCGCAAATTCTTCCATCTCTGCTGGCGTGCATAGATCATAGAAAAACCTGCGGCACTCTTCTACAGTTCTAAGTTGTAAAACTGCCTCAAACAGGGCTTTCTCATCCTTTTTCTGTACATCTTTACGTTTCATATCTGGCTCATTTTTGTTTTAGTGTGTTATCTAGATAATACAAAAAGGGGCGTATGTCAACCGATTTATAAATTTGCTTTATTGTGTCAGGATAGTTTTTGTATTGAGAGCCATATAAAAAAGGGTGAATATCTGGGCCTTAAATATTAAGCCGCTTTTGATACATTAACCGATAGATGCTTTTGCAACATCTGCGCAAGGTCAGAAACGCGAACCGGCTTACTTATATAATCGCTTGCGCCAGCTTTAAGGCATTTATCCTTATCCCCCTGAACAGCCTTGTTGTTCGTCAAGAACTTGCCCTGACCTCTCTGAAAAAACATCTGCAATGCACTCAAGCAATTTATCCGGTAATACAGGCTTGAATACCCGTCCTTTGTAAATTTGATCGCATTTCCAACAAGATTTAAAAGAATTTGTCGCAGACGCACTGGGTCGGCATTGATATTGGGCAATACATCTTCATGGGACCATCGTAAAATAAGCTCTATACATGTACTGTAAAAGCAGACTTCATAAAAAGTATTTATGAGTTGCACAGGATATTTTTAAACAAACAGAAAATCTTTTTTAGAATGTGCTCAAAGTTTAGTTTTTAAGAGGGGAGCTCTTGCCCATCCCATGCGAAACATTTGCCAGTATCTTCGGGAGTTACTTTATCAATGACTGTGAGCAGGTGATTGGCGGCATCTGTTGGAGTGAAAATATCATGCTTAACATTCTTTTGAAAAGGTTGGGAGAGCTCTGTTTTCACTGTCCCAGGATGCAGGCCTAAGATAACGGCATGTTTATAACGTCTTCCAACTTCAATGGAAGTATTTTTTATCATCATATTGAGTGCTGCTTTAGAAGCACGATAAGAATACCAACCTCCAAGGTGATTATCAGAAATGCTACCTACTCGGGCGGACAAGGCTGCAAAAACACTGCGTCTCTCTCTTGGTAAATGTGGTATGAAATATTTGGCGACAAGTGCTGGCCCAAATGTATTCACGGTAAAACAGTGCCGCATAGATTCAATGTCCAAATCTCTTAATGATTTTTCAGGCAACAGTTTTCCATCGTCCAGTATTCCTGTGGCAATGATAAGCAAATCAAGGTTTTTTTCAATTGTACTGGCGGCCGTTTTGATGCTGATTTCATCAGCAATATCGATATGAGCCTTAATAATTTTATCGCTTTCCAGATCACAGTAGGATCGCGAAAAGGCATAGAGCGATTTAACCCTTGGCTGGGCAATAAGATTTTGAACCAGCGCGCGGCCAATCCCTCCGCTTGCGCCGATAACGGCGGCTGTTATATCTTGATCAAAGCTTTTAAGGTCTTTTTTCATGAACCCATCTTTCTTGCGATCCAGAAATAGATACTGTTTGGCAATATTCGCAAAACCTTCATTATCAATGTAAAGCGTTTGGGGAAATGAATCTCGAAGCGACGAGAGCGCATGCCCCTTATGATGGCCCGGGCTGCTTCATCTGCTTCAATGATCATTGGCATCGGGAAATCATTTTTGTCGGTGAGCGGTGTTTTTACAAAGCCGGGGCAAATAAGCTTCACATCAATGTTTTTTGTCTCTAGCTCTATTTTTAAGCTCTCTGCTAAATTAATGATTGCCGCTTTTGTCGCGCAGTAAGGTTGTCCAGTTGGCAAGCCGCGATAGCCGGCGACTGAGCCACAGAGTATAATCTGTCCTTGCCCTTGTTTTTCTAACTGAGGTACAAGAACATCAATCATATTAAATGCTCCACCGAGATTTGTATTGATCATATTATGGATGAAAGACAATGATTTTTGTTGTCCGTCATGGGGGCTATAGATCGCGGCCATAAAAAGCACGCTGTCAATACGGGGAAAATTTTCCAGGATTTTTACCTGTGCCTTTTGCATGCTTGTCGGATCAGAAACATCAAGCGTAACGCTCATGTGGTCTTTACCTTTTAAAGATTTTATAAGGGCGTCCAGTTTCTCGGCGCGCCGTGCAGAAACAGCAACCACTGCACCTTGTTTCGCTGCCTCTATTGCAAGCGCAGCACCAATTCCGCTGCTTGCACCAATAATCCAAATATACTTTCCTTTTAAGTCTTGCATGAGTTAGTTCCTGTATTTAGAAAAGAATCTGACTATCTCCTCTTTGATATTGGACTTATAAGACCAAAACCACATGAGAGAGCCAATTGTTTCAACATGATTTAGGTTTTTATAGGTCGCAAGCTTTACATCCCCACCGTTTTGTTCAATTGCGCTTTTCAGCTTTTCAGCATTTAGAAGTACAACTGTTGTATCTTTCAATCCATGAATAAGCAGCATAGGTGGTTGTTGCCCATCCACAAAATTGGGCGCGCGCATCAAGGGGTAGCGATCGGGTGGCCCAAACATATCTTTGAGATCTTCGGCTTCTGGTACGAAGGCATAAGGTCCAGATAACCCGGCAAAAGCTTTTATCACGTGACGGTTTAAATTATGGCCTCTAAGATATTTAGGATCCGTTGCAATTAAAGCTCCGATATGTGCGCCGGAAGAATGCCCGACGACAAAAATTTGTTCTGGGTTTCCACCATATGCCACAATATTTTCCTGTATCCAGGCTACAGCCTTTGCAGCATCTTCTGCAAAAGTAGGAAATTTTACATCTGGATATTTCCTGTAATCTGGAATCGCTACAATATAGCCTTCCTTTATAAAGGTATCAGCAACAAAACGATATTGTTCCTTGTGCCCATCGGTCCAGCGGCCCCCGTAAAAAAAGACAAGTACAGGAGATTTATCCGGTTTTTTTGGGGGGACATAAAGGTCAAGTTTTTGTGCTAACTCTTCGCCATAGGAAACGTCTCTGAAAACCTGATAATCACTAAGCTCAGCAGGAATATTCGCTACAAATAAGCCCACTTTTGTACAGCCACTTATTATCAGGGACAACATAATCAAACAGAATGTCTTTGCCCCTGCATGCATTTTTTATAGAGCGTCTTGTTTTTGCATGAATAACGTAAGCTCGGCGACTTTAAATCCAAATTTCTTAAGATAAGAGCGGTTAATTAAAACACCGTCTTTCATTAAAAACATCCAATCATCAAAGGAAATTTTGAAAGTGTTGTCACCCACATTGATATTCATCTGGTAAGCCCATTGCACGGCATTTCCCTCTACTTTTCCCGTTGCTTTTCCGATGATGTCGCTTGCGGTGCCCTCATATTGTTGGGCTGCAACTTTCTTGATTGTCCAAATGCGTTGCTGCGTTTCACCATCGTAATAGTCAAAATTTTCAGTCAGTGTTCCTGTATCGCCATTCCACTCAGCAACCATATCAATAGAAAATCGTCGCTTTACATTTCCACTGCGATCTTGAACTATTCCCCATGCCTTTATGGGACCATTGAAATAGCTCTCTAACTCAAGCTGTGGCTTCATTTCGGCGTAGTGGTTCAAAGACCCGCCAGCAGAGCATCCATTAATGAACACCATCACCCCCATAATAAACACTCCCTTCAGATACCTCATAGTTTTCTTTTCCTTTCTGATCGTTATTCCCTAGTAAACGAAGACGAAAATTAGGGGCCCGGGTTTCTGGGCTAAGCCATATGTCGAAAAAGTGACGACCAAATTCAGGATCATCGATTCTGCCGATCTCTTTGTCCATACTATAAAAAACTGTTTGGCCGTTTTTTGTGAAAACACCGACCAAGCTATCTCCCTCGCTTACATTGGGGAATATCTGGCGCATTTGCGTATGCCATGTAGCGAGCTTGATTTCATCATCATAGCCCTGATCGCGAATTTCTTGTACGGAATGATCCGCAATCTTATCGCCATAAAGGTTGCGCAAATAGGTTAGTTTTAGTGCAAAAGGTTTATCTCGGCTAAAGTGTCCGTCAGGGGCAAATAAGGTTGCATCATAAACATCCCAGAGCATTACGCTCATGCGCGCTTCACCAACCTTTTGTGCATTGGGAACATATTCTCCAATACCGTTCATTGCCAGAGCCGGGCTGACACCAATGAGCGCAAGAAGGCTGGTCATACGCACAACAGATTTTATGGTTGCTCTAGGCATGCCGTAACTCCACTTGCATAACATCGGTATGTCCTGCTTTGAATCCTGCTTCACAGGCGGCCAAATAAAAGCGCCACATGCGAATGAATTCGTCGTCATAACCAAGAGATTTTATTTGTTTTATTTTCTGGTCAAACTGATTGAGCCACAACTCCAGTGTTCGTGCATAATCAAGGCCAAAATTAAACATTTCTCCTGTCTTTAAGCCCGCTTTTTCCGCCTCTTGCTTGAAACGGGATGCGCTGGGCAGCATGCCACCGGGAAAAATATAGCTGCGTATGAAATCTCCACCTTTGCGGTAGCGGGGAAAATCCCGTTCATTCATAGTGATTGTCTGTATCATTGCTCGACCATTCTGCTCCAAAAGATCTTTGAGCTTTCTAAAATAGGTCGGCCAGTATCTCTCGCCTACAGCCTCAAACATTTCGATAGAAACAATATTATTAAATTTGCCTTGCTGGTGACGATAATCTTCCAAAACAATCTTGGCGTTACTTCCTAACCTATGCTGCGCATAGTCATGCTGTTCTTCAGATAAGGTAATTCCTTTGACTTCGAAATCGCCCTTATTTATCGCGCGTTCTGCAAAGCCTCCCCAGCCGCAGCCTATCTCTAAAAGGGTGCCTGAATTATCCTGGAGTCCGTCTATAAGCCGGTCATATTTACGTTTCTGTGCAGAGACCAAGTCGCCATCTTTTTCAAATATAGCAGATGAATATGTCATTGTTTGATCAAGCCATAATTGATAAAAGTCATTACCCAGGTCATAATGCGCATGAATATTTTTCTTGCTGCCCTTTAATGTATTGAGGCGCAATAAATAAGAAAAATTCGATATAGAGCGAAAAACCTGACTGCCAAGAATCATTTTGTCCATAGCCTTTTTATTTTTTAGCCCTAGCATTGTAAGAGCTGTCAGATCGTCACTTTCCCAAAGGCCTGCGCGATAATCTTCTGCAAAGCCGATATCTCCTTTTTTCATCATATTTGAGACAACACGCCAATCACGCAGCTCTATTTTTGCTTTTTCTCCCGGTTTTTTCCCGCCAAAAACGCGTGTTTTTCCATCAGGAGTGACGAGCTCAAGGGTGCCGGATTCCAAGTTATCCAAAGCATTAAACAGCTGATTTGATGCCATTTTTGCAAACATGGTCTGACCTTACCATACGTTCTTTAAACGTAGCCTTTCAAAAAAATTAAATTTTTGTAACGTTGTTGGTTGCACTTATTTTTTCTTTCCGCTGTAACGGCTTAGAGATGTATTTTATGCCTTTGGCAACGAGCTTGGTCGCTTGCCAATGTATGAGGAAAATTGTCTTCATCGTTATTAATGGATACCTCCAAACAGCTTTTTTAATATTACTGTTTGTCATCGGCACCATCTGTCCGATCAATGATGTTATAAGTTTTTTTTTGTTGTTTTTATCGTAATAATTGATCCATGCTCCAAATTTTCCGTCTCGAAAATCAAAGCGAAAAGTATAATTTCCTTCTCGTTCTAGAAAGGGAGAGACGTGGAACAGCTTTTCGCCATCTAAAACATCGTGGTGAGAAATTGCTCGGTGGTCTGGAGTTGTGCAGAGGTAGCTGTGGCGTTCTTTAAAAGTATTGTGGACTTCACAAATAATAGCACGCACCTTTCCCATTTTATCATGGCAGAGCCAAAAGCTTACCGGATTAAAGACATAGCCAAAAATGCGCGGCATACAGATAAGTACTATTTCACCATTGGCTTCCTTGATGCCGTATTGTTCTAGTATCCCTCGTGCCCAACCTTCGAGATCGGCACACTCAAATGTTCCATGATCTGCATCATAAAAACTAATAGCACCGGGTCGATTATAGGCGATTGGAAGCCCTTCCCTCTTTGAGAGCGGCAAACTGAGGTAGTAAATTCCGTATCTGAATTTATTCTTTTTTGGGAACAGGCGGGCATGCATCACCTTGCCAAACAAAATATGTGGAGACGCATTTATTCCCATGGAATATTTGCTCCCAGTGCTCTAGCTACGTTTACAGCACTGAGCAGACCATCTTCATGAAAACCATAGCGCTGATAAGCACCACAAAACCACAATCCGCGTTTTCCTTGAATTTCCGGAATGCGCTGTTGCGCGTCGATCGCACCCTGATCGAAGATCGGGTGTGAAAAGCTATGTTCATCGATTATTTTATCTTCATCCGGGCGTCGTCCCGGATTAAGCGTGACGAGAATAGTATCTTGCATTTTTAATCCCTGCAAATTATTCATCCAGTAACTGAGTGATACTGTAGTCTTCGTATCTTTTTTTTCTTCGGATAAATATACCCAACTTGCCCAGCATTTTTTTTGTTTGGGCATAAAGCTCTGATCCTTATGGGTTATAATGTGGTTGTCCTGATATTGAAAACAGCCCAGTATATCGACTTCTTCCTTCGTAGGGTGACTTATTATTTCTAGTGCTTCATCGGCATGACAGGCCAGAATAACCTGATCAAAACACTCTTCTTTACCATCTTGGGTATAAACAACCACTGAACCATCTTCTTGTACAATGACGCTTGTGGCCGCGCACGATTCATGTTTTTTACTATTCAGTGCGGCCATTAATCGCTTAATATATTCACGGCTGCCTCCGGAAACTGTATACCATTGCGGGCGCTGTACCAGATTCAAAAGGCCATGGTTTTTAAAGAACCGTAAGAACGTTTTTGCTGGAAATTTCATGATAGTATCAAGTGGACAGCTCCAGATTGCTGCTCCCATTGCCAGCAAATAATACTCTCTAAACCATTTCCCCATCTTGAGTTCATCAAGACATTGTCCCAGCGATATATCGCTATTTTTTTCTATATATGCCGGTGATTTTTTATTGAAACGGATAATATCCAACAACATCTTCCAATAAGCGGGTCGGAGGATGTTACGTTTTTGTGCAAATATGCCGCATGATGCATATTCCAGCCAACCCTTGTCGATGCTTACGCCAAAGGACATATCGCTCTTTTGATAAGGTACATTCAGCCTGTCAAACAAGCCAAAAAGATTGGGATAGTTCCAATCGTTAAATACGATAAATCCAGTGTCTACCGAATTTTGGTCAGCGTCCTCATAAATATCAATTGTACGGCTGTGTCCGCCAATATAGTTGTTTTTTTCAAAAAGGGTTACATCATGATGGGGTGCCAGTAAGTACGCCGCACCCATGCCAGATATACCCGCACCTATAATTCCTATTTTCATGAAAAGAGTATGTGATAAGCCAGCTTACAATTCTATGTCTGATTAATTACAAAATTGTAATAATACGCAAACCGTCCTCTGTGTTTTCAGCTTTGGCTTCACCGCCGTGAAGGTCTATCACCGCTTTCACAAGGCTAAGCCCTAGGCCAGTTCCCGGGCTTGAACGGCTTTTTTCGGCCCGGTAAAAGCGATCAAAAATTTTGTGTATTTCTGTTTCATCAACGCCTTTGCCCGTATCTTCAATCACAATCCATATGCCGCCATGCTCTTTATTTATATTTAGGGTGACCCGTCCGCCAGCTGGCGTGAATTTGATAGCATTATCAAGAAGATTTGCGTAGACCTGAAATAGTAAATCACGGTCTCCGGTAATTATCGCCGATTTAGGTTCTACATCAAACTTAACGCCTTTTTCTTCTGCCAGGGGCGCATAAAAGTTAGCAACATCCTGAATCAAAGGCCCAAGGTCAAGCTTCTGAAATTGGCTGCGCTGTTTTTCGGTTTCAATACGCGATATACGGAGTAGGGCCGTAAAGGTCGAAAGCAAATGGTCTGCTTCATTTAAAAGCTGATCATGCTCCTGATCTCCGTATTTGTCTTGAAGAGTTTCAATCTTATTTCTTATGCGTGTAAGCGGTGTGCGCAGATCATGAGCAATATTGTCCGACACTTGCCTTACACCAATGATTAATTCTTCCATACGGGAAAGCAATGCATTTAAAACCAAGGCCATATGACTAAGATCATCCCAGCGGGAGTTAAACTCCAAACGCCTGCTGAGATCGCCAGTATCTATGATTTCTTGCGCAGTTACGGCAATTTTATTGGTTCCACGAGCTACAAAAACGCTGATAAGATAGCTCACAAACACAATGATCATTACAAAAATAATGCTAAAAATTCCCATGATCTGCATGCGTTCAAAGTCTTTGGAAATTTCTGTAATGTTGAATCCAATCAAAAGCTTTCGACCATCTACATGACTGTAAATTTTAGCGGCATAGCGTTGATTATTTTTAGGGTAATCAAACACAATAATGCCTTCTGAAAAGCGTTCGATTTCTGCTGGTATCGGCTCAGAAAAAGATCCATCATCATTCAAGAAGCTATAAAAATAATCTCCATCTATCCCATCTTTCATGGAGTTTGAGGCCTTGATTACAGTAATTTGGGAATCAAGGACAGCCTCAGTGCTGTGAACAAAATGCCCTTTGGCAAAAAAAGTAATGAAATAGCCCAGACACAGAGCCGACGCCCCACACAAAACCGTAAAAAGAACGGCCATCACAAAGCTGGAGCTTCTCACGTAATGTCGCTTTGTGCTGTCCATTTTAGCTTTCAACAATGTATCCGGCACCACGCACCGTCTTGATAATAGGGCTATCAAAGCCCTTATCAATTTTAGAGCGTAAACGGCTGATATGGACATCAATTACATTGGTTTGTGGATCAAAATGGTAGTCCCATACATGTTCCAACAACATGGTGCGGGTAACAACTTGTCCTTTATTTTTAAGAAGATATTCAAGTAAACGAAATTCAGTAGACTGCAGTTCAATATTTTTAGAACCCCTGGAAACATGGCGCGAGAGTAAGTCCAATTTTAAATCTTTAGCTTCAAGCACGGTATCAGCTATATCTCCATGCGTTCGTGAAGCGCGCTTTGCCATGATTTCCATGCGAGCCAGCAACTCTGCAAAAGAAAAGGGTTTGACCAGATAATCGTCACCACCAGAGCGCAGGCCTTTGACACGGTCGTCGACCTCCCCCAAGGCAGATAAAATAAGCACCGGCGTATTATTGCCTGTGCTCCTAATTGTTTTGATGATAGACAAACCATCTAGCTCGGGCAGCATCCTATCGATGATCATGGCATTATAATTCTCGGTTGTTGCAAGAAACAACCCATCTTTGCCATTATCAGCGACATCTGCAACGTGTCCAGCTTCCTTCATACCTTTGGATATATATGCCGAAACGTCCTGATCATCTTCGATTATAAGTAAGCGCATCGGGGCATCATATCAGATGCACATCAGAAATCACGATTTAATCTGACATGATCCACCAGACAGTGCTGTCAGACAAACGCTAACTATTCTCGGTATGCCGTAACTTTTAATATCGATTCAACTTTTCAGACATAGTTAGAAATACTTGTTTTGTTAAGGTCACTCTCTATTTAAGATTGCGCAAGGGGCCTCGTAATTTGTTTTATCAATCAGCCAAATATCATCTTCACTTAAACTTATGATTACACTACCAACTAGCGCAAAATGCTTCTGCTAGTGTTCCTCGTTGGACCCCAATAGTCTCTTGATTTACTAGGCGCTAGGGAGCAGGCGCCCCTTGTCCCTGTCCGACAGAATAGCCAGGATTTCCATCAAAGCTGAATAGGCCCTCAGTTTTAATCACGTCATATCCGCGTTCAGCAAGTTTTGCAATGATGCCAAGCATATCTGCTTGAGATGTATGCTCACCGGCTCTGACGCGGCAGCGCCAGTGATCAACCAGGGAGGTGTTTGGGTTACCATTCGGCCAGACCGTTACGCCGCGATTGGTAATCATCTCTAGCGTTGCGCCATTACCGGCTATATTTTGCAAAGTGCTCTGCAGCGTTTTTGCTAATGCATCAGGGTTTTCTGGAGGCGCCTGTAAGAAAACATCATAGCCATCAAAGGTTTTGGACTCTGTTGATGGTTTACGTTGATAGGGCGGTGCAGCGATAGCAAAAGGTGTTGAGCGGATTAACTCTACGGGATCGCATCCTAAATTCCCAATAACGGCTTCGGCAAATTCTTTCGATCCCACTGTTTTCTTTGTCGTGTCATTGGCAATATCTCCGGTATGGATGCCCTGCTCGATTGTACAAAGCCAGGCATTGTGAATGCGCCTCGCCGCTTCTTGTTGTCCTATGTGATTGAGCATCATAACAGAGGCCCTTAAAACAGCAGAAGGGTTTGCAACACCCTTTCCTTCGATATCTGGTGCCGTGCCATGAATCGCCTCGAACATCGCAACATGCTCACCGATATTTGCAGATGGGACCATACCAACGGAGCCGCAAATCTCAGCCGCAACGTCAGAGCCAATATCACCGTAGAGGTTAGGCATTACTATAACACCAAAACGCCCAGGATCACTGGCCAGCTTGGCCATGCCGATATCAATGATCAACTTGTCTGATTTAATACCTGGATACTCAGCGGCGATTTCCTCAAATATTCTTTGGAAGGTGCCATCAGTGATCTTCATGATGTTATCTTTGACCATGTTGGTCACGTGATCATGCCCGGCGGCTTGTGCAAATTCGAAGGCATAGCGCACAATTTTCTCTGTGCCGGGGACAGTGATCAATTTTAGGCACTGTGTAACATCTGTGGTTTGGCGGTGTTCAATCCCGCCATAGGTGTCTTCTTCATTTTCACGGATGACGACGAGATCCATATCCGGGAAATGTGATGGAACAAAAGGCGTTAAGGAAGCGACAGGCCTGACATTTGCGTGCAGCCCCAGAGTCTTACGCACGGTCACGTTGACGCTCTTAAAGCCTTTACCCTGAGGTGTAAAAAGCGGGCCCTTTAAAAAAACGCCCGTATCAACAATTGAGGCCATGCCTTCTGGTGAAATGCCTGCTGTGTGCCCTTCTTCATAGGCCTTCTGACCGGCAACGATTTCAACTGGGTCAATTTGTGAACCACCAGCTTCAAGAATGCGCATAGTGGCATCCATGATTTCTGGACCAATCCCGTCACCGTGGGCAATTGTGATTTTTGTCGGGGTGGCTGTCTGGGACAATGTCATACGCAGTCTCCTCAATTTTACTCAAAAAATATGCTGCTTATAGAGCAAAAAGCTAGAGCTGCGTCAAGAAAAATATGGAAGGGTTAATCAGTAGCCTCTGTGATCTTGCAAGAAAACTGTGCCACCAGTGTGTCATGGAGATGCGCATTTGCTTGTAAGTGACAGGGCCAGCAGTCTGTCGCTAACTTTTTTCTATGTGCTTTCTAATCCAAACAGCAAGCTCTGTCTCTGAAATACTTCCATCAGCGACACTTAGCATCGCTAGGACACATGCCTCATCATCAGCTATTAGACTATATCCATTCATTAGCAAGAAGAGCTCTAATACAACGAAAGCTGTGCGTTTGTTTCCATCATTAAAGGGGTGGTTTTTAGCAATTCCATATCCGTAACAAGCTGCCATATCAGCTATATCCGGCTTTTCGTATTCTGCTAAATTTCTGGGGCGCACTAAGGCAGATTGTAGCAAAGTTATATCACGCGTTCCTTGTAGGCCGCCATGCTCTGCTATTTGTTCATCATGAATAGCATGAACAACGGATTCAATGATCCATTTATAAGACATTATTTCGCCAGTTCTCGCAGAACATTACGGCGCTTTTTCATGAGCTTACGCGCTGCATCCATTTGTTCCCCAAAGGCAGGGTCATAAGGTGTAATTCTGTACCCGGATTGAGCATTCGTTACCCAAAGCGTATCGCCCTTATCAAGCTTAAGGGCAGCAATTAACTCCTTGGGCAAAACAACACCAAGGGAATTTCCGATTTTTGTTACTTTTAGCTCCATATTTAAAACTCCAATGTTATAACTTATGTTATAACAAAATAGAAAAAAAGTCAATGAAATAGAGAAAAGTTATCGACGACTGTTAGGTCGGTGGCAGTGAGGATAGTCTTAAATTAAACTTTCTCTAATGCGCTCGAATTTCATCGGCAGTTTGAATGGTTGAAATATCCAATGTGCTTTCAGCCATAACCACATCATAATGGCTTTGTAGATTGATCCAGCTTTGCGGGTCCGTACCAAAGAACTTACCCAGACGCACCGCTGTATCGGCCGTGATCCCGCGCCGGCCCAGCACAATATCGTTCATACGTGAGCGCGGCACGGCAATGGCTTTAGAGAGCGCATAGACACTGATGCCCATCTCATCCAAAAATTCCTCTTTCAGAATTTCGCCAGGATGAGAAATGATTTTGTTTCTGTTATCGGTCACCTTATTTCTCCTTTAATGATAATCAACAATTTCAACACTTTCCGCATGGCCCCGTTTCCAAATGAAAACAATCCGGAATTGCTGGTTAATGCGTATGCTATATGCGCCTTTGCGATCTCCTGATAGTTTTTCAAGGCGATTGCTTGGCGGCACACGCAGAAATTCTATGGTTGTCGCAGCATGCAAAAGCTGAAGCTTTCTATAAGCTCTTTTGCGAATGGTTGACGGAATTTTGCTGTTTTTTCCAGTAGTCCAAAAAATTTCCGTTTTCTTATCCGCAAAACTTTTAATCATGTTTGATAGTACCGAAAAACGGTACGCTTGTCAAGAATATTGATATATCTAGAAAAAAGTTAGCGCATGACTGCGCAGGAGAGATAGTGGTGCTTGCAATGCGCTGCTAAACATTCTCTACACGATTTTTTGCCATTTTAGAAGAAGAATTGAGCGAGTCAACTCAGAGATGTTTTTCAATTTTTTTAATTTAAGAACGCGATCTAACACATTGAAAACAAAACAGCGAGGGTGAAACTTACAGTTTTTTCAATAATTTATGAGTGATTTGTGGTTGCTTTCTTATTTTTTGCCGTGCTAAAGCATAAATAATTCTAAACACGTGTGAGAGCAAAATTCCAACGGTTTACATTCAAACCAATCTGAGCGGACAGGAAGAACATATTGTTTATAACGAAGACGGCACAGGAATAAGTGTTGCTGTGTCATGTCTTGTCTCTCATTCATATTAAATCGCTAACGCTTAACATGCCCGGTAGACAGAAATACCGGACATGTTAAGGCTTTGGGGACTCGGTAAAATTAAGCGGCTTTTTGGATGTTGCCGGTTCTTACAACTGGGAAATCGATTTCCACCTGAAAGACTTCATTGAAGTAATTCGTCAGCGTGTTCAGCGCGATATGCGTAATCATTTCCACGATACGTTCATCACTGAAGCCCGCATCGCGAACGGTTTGGAGGTCTTCGTTGCTTACTCTGCCGCGGGCATTGACGACCTTGGCAACAAAGTCCAAACCAGCCTGGCACATTGTATTATTGGATTTGCCTTGCAGATTTAAAGCGAGCTCCTGTGCATCAATCCCGGCCTTTTCGCCCAGAAACGTATGGGCGGATGCGCAGTAATCACACCCATTCAGACCGGCCACAGTCAGCGCAAGTTTTTCTTTAAATTGCGGATCCAAGGCCCCGCCCTGCAAAGCGCCGTTCAGGTTGAGATAGGCTTCCATCGCGGTGGGTGCATTTGCAAATGTTGTAAACAGATTAGGTGTCGCGCCTAATGCGGCTTTCACGCCATCAAGCAATTCAGCAGCTTTACCTTTTGGGTTTGTTATGGGTGTTAAGCGTTGTGTCATTTCTTTCTCCTTCCAAGAGATTTGTGTGGGTTAAACAAAGTCCTAATGGGTACAGCCATGGCATGAGTAATCTGTCGCAAGCCTCAGAAGGTCAGCCAAAACAATCTCTGTTGCCGGATGTAAAATTTCATCCCAGACATCGTCTTTCAGAACATCATCCATAACGGTCGATATTGCAGCTTTCATATTTTCCTCCTGCGCTTGATCGACACCAAAAGTATACCGATCGGTTTCCTTGTATAATTTAAGTATACTGATCGGTGTGCATTGTCAATAGTGTGAGAAAATTAATTTTTATATTAATAAAAACAGTTACTTATAATATTATATTATGACTTCATAAAATAAAAATTGCTTATTTTTCTGGAGAATATATACTGATCGGTATAGGAGTTTTTAATAATGAAAAGTAATTTGAAGAGAGAACAGATCATCACGGTTGCTCTCACTTTGTTTTATAAAGACGGGTTTAATGCCACCGGCGTTGAGAAGATTCGAGAGGCTGCGAATGTCTCAAAAAAGACGCTGTATAATCATTTCAAATCTAAAGACGAATTAATCTTGGCCGTGCTGCGCCGCCGGGATGAGGAATTCAGAAACAATTTCATGCGTGCCGTAGAGCGTTATGGAACGACACCGACCGAACGCTTGGAAGCCGTCTTTGATGCGGCCGATGAATGGTTTAACGGCAAACAGTTTTATGGCTGTATGTTTATCAATGCCTCTGCTGAATTCACATCCGCCGATAATCCATGCCATATCGTTTCTGCCGAGCATAAGAACCTTATGCATCAATACATAAAAAAGCTGGCCGAAGCTGCTGGAGCTAAAAACCCTTCTGAGTTGTCCGAACAGCTAAATCTGTTGATCGAAGGGGCAACCGTCCAAGCACATGTTTGTGGTGATAAACAAGCAGCACAAAAAGCAAAGAAAATGGGGTGTGTATTTATTAACGCTGCTTTTAATTAAAACTAATATTGAATGGCAGGGGTTGTAGTCTGCCACTAACCTTTCTTCATATTCTGCCTAATCCAATTCGCAAATTCTTGCTCTGTGATCTCACCGTAAGCCACACCCAGCATTGTTAAAACACACACCGTATCATCAGCGATTAACTCATATCCGTTCATTAATAAAAACAACTCCGTTACAACAAAAGCAGTTCGCTTATTCCCATCATTAAAAGGATGATTGTTGGCTATTCCGTAACCGTAGCAGGCCGCTAAATCCGCAATATCGGGCTCTTCATATTCAGCTAAATTAAGAGGACGAGCCAGCGCAGATTGCAACAGTGTAGCATCACGAGTTCCCTGTAGACCCCCATGTTCTGCTATTTGTTCGTCATGGATGGCATGGATAATAGATTCTAGAATCCACACATAGGATGTCATTTAGCCAATTCTCGCAAAACATTGCGGCGTTTTTTCATGACTTTACGCGCCGCTTCCATTTGCTCACCAAACTCAGGATCATAGGGCGTAATACGATATCCAGAACTTGCCTCTGTTGCCCAGATTATATCGCCTTTTTCAAGCTTTAACTGCGCAATCAATTCCTTAGGCAGCACAACGCCTAAAGAATTACCAATTTTCGTGACTTTTAGCTCCATATTCAAAACTCCATTGTTATAACTTATGTTATAACATAAATGAAAAAAAGTCAATAAAACCACTTCAAATCTAAAGACGAGTTGATTTTGACTGTCCTGCGCCGCGGGGATAAAGAGTTCATGGATCGTTTTATGCATGCTGTAGAACGTTTTGGCGGGTCGCCGGCAGAACGTCTGGAGGCTGTCTTTGACGCCGCTGACGAATGGTTTAACAGCAAAAACTTTTACGGGTGCATGTTTATAAATGCGTCTGCCGAGTTTACCTCTGTTGATGATCCTTGTCATATGCTGTGTGCCGAGCACAAAAATTGCATGCATCAATATATCAAAACTCTGGCTGAAGCCGCTGGAGCCAAAAATCCTTCGGAATTATCCGGGCAACTCAATCTTCTGATTGAGGGCGCAACCGTCCAGGCGCATGTTTGCGGTGATGGATGATTGAAACAAATGGCAGAGCAGTTAGTGGAGCTTTGTGAGTTCTCCGATATTGCGGCATCATGAACACAAAGTTTTTTGACCTCCATAGATGCACAAATTAACTATAAATATTTGTTTTTATTTGTTTTTTATAAAGCTTGAAATATTTAATTTGACTAGCCTTCATCTTATTTCCTTGCAATATTTAGACATATTGTGTTAGCTGCATGCTGAAGGCTGGGCAACAATATGACCAATAGAATCATAGAAGAAGATTTCTTCGTAAAACATAGAATCGTAGATCCTCACTCCGCCGAAGGTCGGCGTATTCATGAATTTTTATTGCTCAGAGGTAAAGCCCTGGGCGGGCGCTATATTGATTTTGATAAAACGCCTGTAACTTTTGTTTTATCAGATTCTGATCAGCTTAATGCCTTTCATATGGCGCCGCCAAATCCTGATCCGGATAAAAAACCGCCCAGAGACGACTATTCAACAATTCGTTATACCGTAAACCCCCTTAAAACCGATGTGATTGGGGTGACGCGCGGTTTGGTTGATGCGGTTGATAGCCGCGATCAGTTGGATCAGGCTATAGGCCATGAACTTACACATATGATTATGCGACGCCGTGGCATTGAAAGAAACTCAAAAGGTGAAGAAGAAATCGCGGATCTGCATGCTGTTGATCTCATGTATGATGCGGGCGGAGATCCAAAGCAAGCGTTGGTCCTGTCTGGAAAGATTGGAGATTACATAGAGCAGCAGCGTGCCAAAAAGAAAGAGAGAAAACACCACTATACGCCACTTTCAGACAGAGAAAGAGAGATCGAAGATATTCACTGGGCGGAAATCTTTGATGTTCATATGAGCGCCGAAAATCGCAAAACCGGAATTGAAGCGGCCCTTACCCGCTTATCACATTTGATTGATGAAAGAACGCCAGCCGAGTTTGATAAAACGGTTTTCGATGCGCTCTATGAAGATCCGGTCGATGCATTTTTAAGGACGCACAATTTCGATGCGCAAAAACCTTTAGGCCGGCTTAAAGTCCTGGTTGATTGTATCGATCATTTAGCCACCCCCATACCGCACCAGGTGTTTTTCCAAGAAAAATTGGACGCTCTTCCGCCTGAACCTCCAGAAGAGCAAAGATATAGTGAAGACCCCTTCTTAAGGGATCGCAGAAAGCTGTATCAAGAACAAATGGAGACAGATAATCCGCGCTATTTTCAGGGGCCAGTCATTCCAAAAAAATATCAGCAAAAGATTGCCAGCCTTGCCGAAGGTGTTATTCGAGGCACACAAGCAGGATATGGGAGCCAGCCCTCAATCAATACGGAAGATCTGAACATCTACGTCCAAAATAAAGCCTATGGTCACATAGCTGAACACGGCTATCCAGAGAAAGACCATTTGAATTACCTTTCTTCTGCGGGGATTCTCTACACCTATTTTCACCATCTATTTAAAGATCACAGCCGGCGTAAAGAAAGAGGGTGGGGAGATAAACCTTCGGAGCCGGTAAAGTTAACAAAGCTCGAGATCGACATTGAAAAGGCGAAAGATACAATACGAACAGCCACATCTTTGGAGGGTTTTGCGAGTGCTATCGATCAGCTGAAAACATTAAGCAAAATTCAAGAAGACATCACAACAATTAGATATCGGCAATTCTCAGATAAATTCGATAATCTCTCTAGTTTCAAACCAAACAGAGACACCGACTACAGAAGTCAGGATAATGTTTACGGCGAATTGCGTGCTGATGAGCCTGCGCCTTGGAATAACCTGGTGACCATTGCTGGAACAGGCGAGGAAGCTAGAACGGCTGTCCTGGCATTCTTAAAAGACAAAGATATTGAAGATTTTAGAATTTCGCATGGCCTGCCTTATATCCGCAAAGGAAGCTATACCCACTACGAAATTACAGCAGATGGAAAAATTGCTGATAAAAAGCTTGAAGGATATGAACTAGATTTTGCAGTTCAGCGTGAGACGGTCTTAGAAGCCTATGCGTATGTGAGTGATTATTTTGATAATGAAGCCGAAATGATCGCACAGGCGCGTGATGCGGTTTTAAGCATAGATGATCCAGATTTTATTTTTCCGGTGGACATAGAAAAAGAGTTCAATAATTCCTCCAGATTTGAACGCGACGATGATAAGCCGAAATCGCCCGCATCCAAAACCATATATGATTTTATTTCCATGTTTAATGCCTTGCCTGCTGAGAAGCCGGAAGATGAGGATGAGAGGATATGGGGTAGAGACAGAACCTCTGTGATGGAGATGATCCCAGAGCGTTACAGGCAAGAACATCTGATACCTGGATCTAAAATTGCAAAAACAATATACGGAGAAGATACCGTATCGAATGGGTTTAACGATCAACTTCTTGAGTTTACAAACCCAATATTTCAAGAACATTTTGGTGCAGATTTCAGAGATCGACTGACTGCCCAGAAAAACATGCAGCAAGAAGAGATGTTCGAGACAGCCTTTGTGTTGTTACAGCAAGCGATTGATATGTGGTTGGATGCCGAACCCAAAGTGGCTGCGCTGCAAAAAAGGTGCGATGAATTAAGATATGCAGTTTGGAGAGAGCAAGATCCTGCATTTGAAGCGCTTAGAAAAGAAGACTATGAAGCCGCAGCGCAAGAGCTTCAGTTTTATGAAGAGAAATCAAAATCTACAGCCGACCTGGTTCACAATATTTTTTACAGTATTTTTGAAGGGAAGAAACACTGGTTCCACTTACAACGATTAACGCCAGAGCAGAAAAAGAAAATAGCTGAATTTGGCGTGCTCGATGAAAAGGGCGCCGTTCGGAAAATCTTGCATACTCACGGCTACGAACATCTCTGTAATTATTTGGGGATCCTAGAGCAGCAGATTGATCTGGTTGTTGCCGGACATGACCAATTAGCGCCAAGCATGCAAATTGTGGCCGGCAGATACGGCTATAAAGCTGCAACAAACCGACAAGAGCTGGAAAGCTTTGTTAAACAACAGAGCGAGGCAGAGAACACCGACTCAGACAATAGATATGGCTGGTACCTTCATATGTTTGATGTCATGCGGCATCTTGAACAAACGCCTGACATGGATATACACAACCTGTCTATTGCACTCAGGCAAATTGAATATAGCACGAGCTCTGGTTATTTGAACGATCCAGAAAACCTGAAACATTCGTGCTATCGGACCTATGCCAGATTTGTGTCACAAAGCAATTTGGTTCCCTTAGTAGAGCAAGCGATTGCACATGATCCAAACTATGCAGATTTATCGTGTGATACATTGTTAGATACAGCCAGCAACTTGCTCAGTGTGCGCAGGGGCCTTTTACAAGCTTTTCAAGCAGATGCGGCAGCAAGGGCCGCTGCCGATGAAAAGAATAAAGCAAGGCATGATGATGACTATTTTGAATCGGCAATCGACTTTTATGACGAGGAAGATGAGCCTGAAGGCAGGAAGGAGCCTCAAACTCCGGGGATAAGCCCAGAGCATAAAGCGTTTTTGAGCACCGTGCATGAGAGGGTTAATACATTAATTCGCCAGGCGGAAGCTCAAGCGCTGCAAAAACCCGATGCTTTAGAAAAAATTCGAGATATCTATAATATCTATCAGAAGGGCAAATCTTTTAGCGAAAACATGTCTGGGCGGCTGAGCTATGCCAAGAAACTTGATCAAGAAGAAGATCGTCTCGATAAAATAGCAGAGATGGCCAAAGATCCGACATTCTGGCCAGAAGATGCACTGGATCATGCGAAAGCCTTTGTCTATGCAAAAAACACGTTCTTGGATGATCGGGAATTCGAAGATAAAATTATCAATGATATTCTTGATAAAGCTGCAGAAATGCCGGCCGGCAAGCGCAAAAATGAATGTTTCTTCATCTTGCTGGATAAAAATTTAAGATCAGCTTATCCGGAAACACGTGAGCGCCTGTTTACGATGTATGTCGATGATGTTTCAGAAAAACTGGGACCAGATGATAAGTCAGAGCCATATCAGAAAAGATTGGCGATCTATTTAAAAGCGTTAAATAGCGCAGATAAAAGTAATAGGCATGGCTCGTACAGAGACACTTGGCACCAGGGTTTGATTTCTGGTTCTATTGGCATTGCGGACAAATATCTATTGCTGCGTGATTTATCTGACAGAATTATTTCCCAGGAGCAAACTTCAGACATGATAAAAGACGCCCTGCAGATTAAGTTAGGCTCTAAGGAAATGATGGATAGCTATCTCTACGGGATTGGCGTTGATTGCCTCACCAAAGAGATGGACCGCGACCCAGAACTTGCACAAAAATTCATTCAGTTTTTTAATTCTAAAGGAGGGCAGCCAGAATGCGAAGAGCTAAGTGCGTATATCGATGTCAAGATGAGAGAAAAATATGAGAATTCTGGTTTTGATGATGATAAAAAACATTTAAAAAAGATTTTGGCAAATACAAGATCAAGAGATTGTAAGATCCTCTATGAAAATTTTTGGTCTGCGCCATTAAAACCCAGATCCGTTATTACATCTCGCATTTTAAAGAGCTCCGTACGCATACATGGAGAGAATGAAGATCATGGACAACAGGCTTGGGAGCGTGTTTTTGCAACCGTTATGAACAATATTATCTCCCCGGACGATGAGTCGGTAGAAGCAAAATATGCGCGTGAAGTTATGCATTCTTACATTAAATCCAGAAGCGATTACGAACGCGTTTTAATTCTCTCTGCCATGATGGTGGCCAATAGAAATATTGGCGGGGATACTGGAAATATTGGCAAGGCTCTAAAGCTTTTCTTGGAAAATATGGGACCAGCGGAAATTAAACTTGGGCAAGCGATTGCATCGCATCCCAATACACCACAGAAAATAAAAGACGAGTTGCAGGAACTAAAAGGCGCGGCGGACAGCCCCCCAAGATGGGCGCTATTTGACTGGATCAGAGCGGAAAATATTCCAACAGAATTATGGAAATACCAGTATTTGGGCGATATTTTGGGTTCTGCCTCCTACTACACAACCACGGCTTTAGGTGATGGTAAAGTGCTGAGAATTCTGAGGCCGGAAGCGCGCGAAAAGGCGGCGAAGGGTTTTAGGGTTATTCGTTTGGCCGTTGATGATCTCAAAGATAAGGATGCGGCATCTGATCTTAAACTTCATGATTTAACATCTTCCGTGCAGGAAATGGTGATCCAAGCTGCAAAAATGTCAGATATTGAAACAGATCATGAAATTGGCGTGCAGCAATATGGTCACACGAAAGAAGCTGATCATGGTGTCGTACTGAAAAGTGGAGGAGATATATTCAAATTAAGAGTGATGGATTGGCGGGTTACCGGCAAAAACTGGATTATCATGGACCGGGCGAAAGGACCAACTTTTAAAGATCTTCCTGAAACGGCGCCCGCACAGCTTGCGTATAAAAAGAATTTTGCAAAAGCCTATGTTCTTTATCAGCTTGAAAAGAGAATTTTGGCTGGAAAGAAATTTGATCATGACCGTCATTGGGAACAACTTTCCATTGATCCTGAGACCAACGAGGTAGGCATTTACGATACCGGGGCGATGGCCCTTGAAGATCCAACAGTAGAAGAGCAAACTAGGCTCGGCCATATTCTTTATGATGTTATAAAACATACAATTGGTAGCGGCGATATGGTTGGCTCTTTTTCCAAATCTATTGGTCAAAAAATTGAAGCGCTTCATAGACAAGGATCAGATATCTCACATCTTGTTGAGGTGAAAAAGGCACTCCTGGCGCTGAGCGATTTCTTCGCCTATCTTGATCAAGAAGATATCAAAGATATTTTTGCCCACATTATTGCCTCTGATGATTTATCAGCGCCTATTGCAGATGCTATTTCTTCGCGGTCATCGTGGTTTGAACAGACAACGCTAAAGGCTTTTGCGGCGATTCAGTTAAAAGGCAGAAAAGACCAGATTGCCATTCTGAGAGATACAACGGCGGACGCTGCACCTGTCCATGTTATAAGGCTGGATGTTGCACCGGACACACCCATTAAATCAAACTGGTTTGATACTATTTTTGGAGATAAAGAAGATCAACCAAAAACAGATAATGGGTCGTTGGACGAAAGTTTATTGGCTCAAGATGATCAAGGCTATGCATTGGCATAGATTGTTGAAAAGTAGCATTTAGATCTATTCCAAGAAATATTTAGAAGCATTTTTAAAAAGGACTTAGAATTGTAATAAAACATTGGTGTAATAGAGGTTATCGCACTCTTTTATGGCTAATGGTTGTCATCATGTCCTGCAAGAGCAATGAAATCATATGCCCTTGTATCGTCATCAATGTTTTTGGCAATAACTAAACATGACTTTAAGTGTGAGGGCTCTACCCAGCTTACTGGGAATTGCTGCGGCCCGAGGGACTAAAAATTAGGGCGTAGAGAAAATGCGGAGAATTGGCATGCTCTACTTTCCTTTGGAATAGGCACATACGCCAAGCCCCGCACAGGGCGGGGCTAACGGGCATATTTTCTCTGAATCCGGTGAAACGTAGACTGAATGGCAGTGCTTGCAGTCTGTCGCTAACTTTTCTCTATATACTCAATGAAAATACGCATAAATCAGCGGTACCCAAATCAGGGATGTCGTCAACGTGCCCTTCACCGTTTGATAGGCAATCCAGGCCCAGAACATATTCTTGGCCGGTTTTTTGAATTTGAATATGTTGCGCGATAGAGACGCGTTAATCATTTTATCTGTGCTCATATGCCCACCTTACAAAATCATCAGGCACGGGTAATTGATGGAAGTCAATTTCAGCAGCGATAAAATCTGCGCATACTGGAATCATGGACAAGAATGATTTATTTCAGCGCTATTTGGACATTTGCAATCAAGCCCTTGATGCAAACAAAGAGCGCTTTCCTTTCAAACAAATTCTGGGTGCCGCCCGAGAGGCCGAGCAATCACGTCAGATTGAAGTGCGCATTGTCGATGATGAGCCTGCTGATACGATGGTGATGACGATAAAGCGCGACGCTATTCAAGCTGAAGACCACGCAAGTTGCGCGGACTGTAATTGCGATGGTGAATGGCGCGTGAGCAAGAGTTATCTGGAGAGCGTCGTTGAAAATCCGCAAGCCTATATTGAAAATCCAGCCAAAATTGACTGGGACTGGATGTATGCTGCGCGTGATTAAGCGCCTTGTGTCTTTAAATCTTTACACGGAAATTCGGACGAGCATGCCGCGCAGGAATATGTTGAAAGCTGCGTTAAGTTATCCATTTCAATTGTCGCGCCTTTTACGCTAATGCCCGTTGCGTCGCGCAGTTTTGCCAGCGCACGCGAGAACGTTTCCGGCTGCATCCCGAGACGAGAGGCGACGAGTGTTTTATCGTAGGGCAGGTGAATAGTCACCGCCCCATCAGCATTCTGATTGGCCAGGCGCAACAAGAAGCATCCAATACGCTGTGATGCGTTTTGGAGTGTGCGGTGCTCCAGCTCTTGATCTTGCTGCTTACGGTAATGCGCCATGGCGGAGAGCATGTCGCGCGCAAGTTTCGGGTTATCTTCAATCTCAGCCTTCAGCATTGAGAGTGGTAGCGAGAGCAATACACTCGGCTCCGCAGCTTCCGCGCTATAGGGATATGTATCTTCTTGAAAAATACTCGTCTCCCCGAACACGTGCCCGGCGGGCAAAATGTCAACGACAGCCTGCGCCCCATCAATCGTCTCGCGGAACAGCTTCACCCAACCGGACACGACGATATAAAATCGATCAGCATCCTCCTGCGCAATAAACAGCATATGCCCTTTATCAACACTTTGTATCTGTGATTGCGCGGCGAGGTTTTGCAAAAACGTCGCATCGCATTTTTCAAACAATGCCGTTCTTTCAATGATCTCAATTTCTTTATCGTGTTGACCCAAGTCACCCTCTAATCTTTTAATATGTGCCTATGACTGCCTCTCTATTTGACAATAGTCAAGGCGAGTACCTCACGTTTCTTCAATACTATCAAAGTATGTACAAAAAATCATGTTAGGACGCAATGTATCCAACAGAAATTTTAGCGATAATTGGTGGGTGTTTGCACGAGATTTCTCTCACGCAAGGCTTAATGCTTGGGCTGTTTACCGCAGGGCTTGTCGGCGGCGCGACTCACTGCGCGGCCATGTGCGGGCCTTTCGTGATGGCGCAGAGCGGTGATCTACGCAAAATGCGCGATGCGGCGCTGCTGCCCTATCATCTGGGGCGGATTACAACATATATAGGCATGGCCATCGCCTTATCCTCGATTCTCAATCTCGCTTTTTTATTCCTGCCCATCCGCAGTTTTATTATCGCGCCAATCTTGGCAACCGCCGGGATGATCTTCCTCATCAGCGCCTTTCCCGCTTTAGGGAGGATCGCCCCGTGGCTGGGCAATATCCGGATTTCATTGCCGTATCGGTTGATTGAGCGCGGCTTTCAGAGCTTAAACCGTGAGGCATCGGCCCCGAAGCGCTACGCGATGGGCGTACTGCTCGGCTTTATGCCCTGCGGATTGATTGTCTCCGCCCTGATGGCGGCGGCGACTGCACCAAGCGCGTGGCAGGCCGGGCTAGCAATGGGTGCATTTGGGCTTGGCACGATTCCGGCGCTGATCGGGGCTGCGATGGGCGGCAACGCCCTCAAAGCGCGCTATCCGATCGCAATGAAGACAGTAACACAAGGCATGATGGTCTGGAGCGGTCTCTGGCTCTTCATCATGGCTGGAATGATTTTGGTTTAAATTAAGGAAGACGACACATGGTTACAGATAACGCACTCAAAAAGATGATGAATATCGAGGACACGCCCGATAACGCAGCGCCCGACTATAATTACGAGATTGTTCGCCGCTTCACACTCGCCACGACATTTTGGGGCGTAATTGGCATGCTGGTCGGATTATTGATTGCAATCCAGATGGCGTTTCCGGCGTTTAATATTGAGCCGTATCTGACTTTCGGTCGCTTGCGTCCGCTCCACACATCGGGCGTAATTTTTGCCTTTGGCGGAAACGCGCTGTTCGCCACCAGCTATTACATCGTCCAGCGCACGTGCCGCGTGCGGCTCTGGAATGATGTCTGGGCGAATTTCACGTTTTGGGGGTATAACGCCTTTATCGTGATGGCGGCGCTGGGCTATGTGCTGGGCGTGACGCAGGGGAAAGAATATGCGGAGCCGGAATGGTACGCCGATCTATGGCTGACTGTTGTTTGGGTGGCGTATCTAATTGTCTTCCTGATGACGGTGATTAAGCGTAAGGAGCCGCATCTCTACGTTGCTAACTGGTTCTTCCTTGCGTTCATCATCACGGTCGCAGTGCTTCATCTAGGGAACAACCTGCACGTCCCTGTCGAATTCCTCGGTGCAAAGAGCTACTCCGTGCCGTCGGGCGTGCAGAGCGCGATGATACAATGGTGGTACGGGCACAACGCGGTTGGCTTCTTCCTAACGGCCGGGTTTTTGGGGATGGTCTATTACTTTATTCCAAAACGTGCGGAGCGTCCGGTGTATTCCTACCGCCTGTCCATCGTCCATTTTTGGTCGCTGATTTTCATCTATATCTGGGCGGGGCCGCACCATTTGCACTACACCGCGCTGCCCGACTGGGCGCAGACCTTGGGGATGACATTCTCCATCATGCTCTGGATGCCGAGCTGGGGCGGGATGATTAACGGGATGATGACGCTGTCGGGTGCCTGGCATAAGCTGCGTAAGGATCCGGTGATCCAGTTCATGATTGTCTCCCTCGCGTTTTACGGGATGAGCACGTTTGAAGGGCCGCTCATGTCCATCCGCGCCGTCAATGCGCTCTCGCACTACACAGACTGGACGATTGGGCATGTGCATTCCGGTGCGCTAGGCTGGGTTGGTTTCATCACATTTGGCTGTCTCTACTACCTCGTGCCGAAATTGTGGAACCGCGAAGAGCTGTATTCACTCAAACTCGTCAGCCTGCATCTGTGGATCGCGACGCTGGGTATCGTGCTCTACATCACTGCGATGTGGGTGTCAGGAATTATGCAGGGGCTGATGTGGCGCTCATATAACGAGCTGGGCTTTTTGAACTATTCCTTCGTTGAGACCGTCATCGCCATGAAGCCATTTTACATCATTCGTATTGGTGGCGGGCTGCTGTATCTCGTTGGTGCGTTGATCATGTCCTACAATTTCTACCGGACAATCAAGGGTGACGTCGCCAAGAACGAAGTCGATAAAGACGGCAATCCGCGTGAAGCTTATATAGCGCCGCGCGGGCCACATTGGGCACAACTAGACCATCAAGCCGCAGAATAGAAGGACACACACATCATGAACCCATTAAAGAACCATAGCTTTCTAGAAAAGAACTCCGTGATCCTGCTGATCGGGATTATCGTGGTCGTGCTGATCGGCGGCATTATCGAGATTGTACCGCTGTTCCGCCAGGAAACAGTGATCGAACCGGTCGAAGGCATGCGCCCTTACACCCCGCTAGAGCTTGCAGGCTATAACATCTATATCCGCGAAGGCTGCTATAATTGTCACTCTCAGCACGTCCGTCCATTGCGTGATGAGGTTGAGCGCTACGGACACTATTCTCTCGCGGCGGAAAGCATGTATGATCATCCCTTCCAGTGGGGCTCAAAACGCACCGGGCCCGACCTCTCCCGCGTTGGTGGTAAATACTCCGATGAGTGGCACAGCGCGCACATGGAAGACCCGCGTTCCGTCGTGCCGGAATCGATCATGCCATCCTACGGTTTCTTGCTGAAGAACGCAGTGCGTCTGGATAATCTTGATAAACATCTGAAAGCGCAAAAAGTCGTTGGTGTACCCTATACGCCGGAGATGATCGAGAACGCGACCCTTGATGCGAAGACGCAGGCCACAGGTCCCGCACGCGTTGATACTGCAGGGCTGGAAGATCGCTATGGCGAAAATGTCAACGCTCGTGACTTCGATGGGCAACCACACTTTATCTCTGAGATGGACGCCCTGATCGCGTATTTGCAGGTGCTTGGCACAATGGTCGATTTTGACACGCTGGAAAAATTAGCCGCCGAACAAGATCAAACTGAAACCGAAGAGGTCGCGCAATGAAGACGCTTTTCGCAAACGCAGAATTCGGACTAGCGGGACTGATCCTGTTCTTCGCGCTGTTTGTTGGCGTGTTGATCTGGCTCTACCGCCCCGGCGCAAAAGATAAATTCAAGAAACTCGGAAATATACCATTAGAGGACGACAAGCATGAGTGATGATCCGAACACACCAAAAGAAAAAGATATCGACAGCATCTCCGGCGTGGAAACCACGGGCCACGAATGGGATGGCCTGAAAGAACTCAACACGCCCCTGCCGCGCTGGTGGGTCTGGGTTTTCCTGGCGACCTGTATCTGGTCATTTTGGTACTTCATCGTTTATCCAACCTGGCCGACACTTGGCACAGATAATCAAGGCGGAACGGTTGGAACATCAGGCTATACGCAATATAAAGAGCTCGCCGACAGCCAGGCCGAGATCGTCGCACGCCAAAAAGAATATCTCGTCCGTTTTGAAAAAGCCTCTTTTGAAGAGATCATGGATGATGACGCGCTCTATGCCTTCGCAATGGCCGGCGGCTCTGCTGCATTTAAGGATAACTGCGCAACCTGCCACGGCACAGGCGCAGAAGGCGGTAAAGGCTATCCCAACCTCAATGATGATGACTGGCTCTGGGGTGGTCAGGTTGATGAAATTCATGAGACGTTATTGCACGGCATCCGCGTTGCAGGCGATTACGACACACGCATTTCTGACATGCCCGCCTTCGGTAAAGACGGTGTACTCAACCGCACGGAAATCAACACCGTCACCGACTACGTGATGGCCATGTCCACCACAGGCGTCAATGCAGACATGCCCGGCCACGCGATATTCCAGCAACAATGCGCCTCCTGTCACGGCAGCGACGGTAAGGGCGATCACGAATTCGGTGCGCCGAACCTGACCGACGCAATCTGGCTTTATGGCGGCAAGAAGGAAGACATACTGGAAACGATTTACAACTCCCGCGCCGGCATGATGCCGGCCTGGAAAGATCGCTTGGATGAGAACACTATCCGCCAGCTTTCCGTCTATGTTCACCAGCTTGGCGGCGGTGAAGGACTTGACCAAAGTCATGGAGGAAAACGCTGAAACGCTCGATAATGGGACTGTGGAGACAATAGAACCAATCATTGAGGGTGTTACGGATGGCGTGTCCACCAAATAAATGTGGTAGCGGCGCTTGCGCTGATGCTGGTGCATGCGGCGGTGGTGAAGACATACAGCTCTTCGCCAAGCAAGAGCGTATCTACCCGAAAAAAGTCGCGGGACGCTTTCGTAACCTAAAATGGGTTCTGATGGCGGTCTGCCTTGGGATCTACTATCTGGTGCCCTTTATTCGCTGGGATCGCGGGCCAAATGCGCCGGATCAAGCGGTATTGATAGACCTAGAGCGTGGGCGCGCCTACTGGTTCTTCATCGAAATCTGGCCGCAGGAAGTCTATATCCTCACCGGTATTCTCATCTTTGCGGCGATCAGCTTGTTTTTTGCAACCAGCCTGTTTGGCCGCGTCTGGTGCGGTTATCTGTGTTTCCAAACCATCTGGACGGATTTGTTTGTCGCTGTTGAACGCCTTATTCAAGGCGACCGCAATAAACGCAAACGCCTGCGCGAAGGGCCATGGACGCGCGAAAAAATCACCAAAGTCGCCATCACCCACGCGCTCTGGATCGTGATCGCCTGGTGGACGGCGGGCTCGTTCGTGCTGTATTTCAACGACGCGCCCAGCCTGGTGATGAGCTTTTACACCTTCGATGTTTCGCCCGTGGTGCTGGCAACAATCGGCGGCCTGACCTTCATGACCTACCTGATGGCCGGCTTTGCGCGTGAGCAAGTCTGCACCTTCATGTGCCCTTATTCGCGCTTTCAATCGGCCATGTTCGACAAAGATACCCTCATCATCGGCTATGATGAAAACCGAGGGGAGCCTCGCGGCAAACACAAAAAAGGCGCAGATTGGAGCGGCCTTGGTGATTGTATCGATTGTAGCTCCTGCGTGCAGGTCTGCCCGATGGGCATTGATATACGCGACGGGCTACAAATGGAATGCATTGCCTGCGGCCTTTGTATTGATGCCTGTGATGACATGATGGACAAGGTCGGCATGCCAGGCGGCCTCATCGCCTATGATACAGAGCGCCGCATTGAGCAACGCGCCAAAGGTGAGGAGCCCGGCAGCTACCGCATTTTTCGCCCGCGTACATTTTACTACGCGATTGTTTTAGCGGTTGTGGGGTCGGTCATGATGCACACGCTGATCAATCGCTCGCTGGTTGATCTGAACGTGCTTCATGACCGTAACCCGCTCTTTGTGCAGCTCTCTAACGGTGATATCCGCAACGGCTATGACATCAAAATTCTCAACAAAACCCACGATCACCGCAATTATCGTCTGGACGTTGAAGGATTAGAAAACGCAGCTCTATCCATCAAAAGCGCAGGGGACGTGTCCCCGCATAACATCAGCGTAGACGCCGATAGCGTCGGGCAATATCATGTGATGGTGCATGCCCCCATATCGCCGCAGGCACCCAAAGATATCCGCTTTAAGATCACGGACCTTGAAAACGGAAACACGGCAGAAAAAGACACAATCTTTATAACGAAAAGGTAACGCCATGACTGATGATGATCAAAAGATGCAATCGCGCAAAACCGGGTTTTGGCTACTCTTCAGCCTCTTGGCATTCTTCATCACCTTCGCCAGTGTTGATGCTTTCTTTATCTACAAAGCCCTGAGCACGCACACGGGAACCGTCAGCGAAACACCCTATGAAGATGGCCTCAAGCTCAGCAAGATTAAAACCAGCGATGGTAAGTAACACCGAAGAGCTTGGCTATGAAGGGCTGGTCGACCAAGAGGATGACAGGCGCTCAAGCCTTTCGCTCTTAATTGGCGGCGTGCATTGTGCGCTGTGTATTCAAAAAATTGAATCTGCCCTGATTGCCAACCCGGCGGTACAAAATGCACGCCTCAATTTTTCAACAGGGCGGCTGAATGTCATCTGGGCAGGTGCCCATGATCTCGCCAATGAGTTTGTTCAAGCCATCATCAATCTCGGCTACACCGTCCAGCCCTTCAATCCCGACATGGCCAAAAATGCGCAAGATCAGCAAAATCGCTTCCTGCTGCTCTGCCTTGGTATCGCTGGGTTCGCGATGGGCAATATCATGCTGCTCTCCGTCGGCCTCTGGATCACCAGCGTAGAGACCATGGGCGGCGCAACGCGCGAACTCCTTCACTGGCTCTCCGCCCTTATCGCCATTCCCGCGATCATATTTGCCGGGCGACCATTTTTTACGTCAGCTTATGCGGCGCTGAAATCCGGCGGCACAAACATGGATGTTCCAATTTCCGTCGCACTTATCCTTGCAACGGGGATGAGCCTGTTTGAGACAGTCAATGGCGGCGAACATGTCTATTTCGACTCCGCCGTCATGCTGATGTTCTTCCTGCTCATTGGACGCTACCTCGACTTTAAAGCGCGCCGTACAGCCAAAAGCGCCGCGACAGATTTACTCCAAACCCTATCTGGATTTGCCACGGTGATTGAGGGTGATAAACCCAAACGCACCCTCATCCGTGACCTACGCGAAGGCATGCGCGTGATGGTCGCCACGGGCGAAAATGTTCCAATCGACGGCATCGTTGAAAACGGCATGAGCGAGATTGACACTTCCCTCGTCACCGGCGAAACCCTGCCGCGCCCCGTGCAGACAGGCGATGAAGTCTTCGCCGGCACGCTCAATCAATCCGCACCGCTTACCATCACCGTCAGCAAGCCCAGCGATAAATCCCTGCTCGCCGATGTCGTGCGTCTGATGGAACAAGCCGAGCAGGGCCAAGCGCGTTATGTGCGTTTGGCGGATCGCGCTGCGCGCTTCTATACGCCGATTGTACATGTGTTGGCAGCGGCAGCCTTTATTCTCTGGTGGGGCGTTTGGGGCGCAGCATGGCAAGACGCGCTGATGGTCGCCGTGACGGTATTGATTATCACGTGCCCTTGCGCGTTAGGGCTAGCCGTGCCTGTCGTACAAGTCCTTGCGTCAGGCCTGCTCATGAAGCGTGGCGTGCTTCTTAAATCCGGCGATGCGCTGGAACGGCTTGCGGGGATTAATGCCGCAATCTTTGACAAGACAGGCACGCTCACAATCGGCAAGCCGAGCCTTATCGGTGATTATAACGAGAGCGACCTGAAGCTCGCCGCCTCACTGGCGCAACACAGCGCACATCCTCTATCGAAAGCGCTATGTAGCAACTATGACAGCGACCTTATTTCACTCAAAGACATCAAGGAAGTCCCCGGTAAGGGCTTGTCTGCAACCCATAAAGACCAAACAATAAAGCTCGGCTCTCGAAGCTGGTGTGGCGATGATAATGCGCCCATCAGCGAGGATCTGGAAATCTGGCTGTCGATTGATGATACCCCCAAAACTGCTTTTCACTTTTCCGACACGCTGCGCGAAGATGCTGCGGACATTATTCTAGAACTTCAAACGCAAAATATTCCTGTCACCTTACTCTCCGGTGATCGTGAGAGCGCAGTTAAAAACATTGCTGAACAGCTTAAAATTGAAACCGTTCTGGCCGAGCAAACACCGATAGAAAAATATGATTACATGCAGCCCCTCAAGACTGACGGGGCCCGCGTTCTCATGGTCGGCGACGGTCTCAATGATGCCCCCGTCCTCGCCGCCGCCGATGTCTCCATGGCACCGGGTAGCGCCATTGATATGGCGCAGAATGCAGCGGATATCGTCTTTATGGGTGATAAACTGGCGCCCGTAGCATTCACGCACAAAATTGCCAAACACGCACAAAGCTTAGTGAAACAAAACTTCACGCTTGCGATCGCCTATAACTGCATCGCGGTTCCGCTCGCCTTCTCCGGCCTTGTCACGCCCATGATTGCGGCGCTGGCGATGTCCGGCTCTTCACTGCTTGTGATTGCTAACTCATTTCGGCTAAAGTTAAACGCATGAGCGTTCTTCTCTATCTGATCCCCATCGCATTGCTACTCGGGCTCATCGGCCTTGGCGCTTTTATCTGGAGCTTAAAATCGGGGCAGTATGAGGATTTAGATGGCGCTGCCAATCGCATCTTACTTGATGACGACGAGCAGCCTTCCGATCAAACACCATAGGTGTTTTTTTGCACATGCTGCTCCGGCGGCATGAGGCGGTTAATGATTGTTTGTGCAAGATTTAGTAGCTCCGGCTTAGGATCGTATAAATGCTTGTACTGTAAAACTTGCTTTGCAATCAGCGCGAGACGCATATCAAACGGAGGTATAGTTCCTGGCTCCAGCAGCGGCGTATTAAATGCAGGCACATCTGTACGCTGATATTCAAACGCAACACTCATCCGTGGCTGCATGTCATGATCATCAGCCGCATGCGCGCTCCAATGCATGGCATGTTGCGTCCAGATAAATACATCACCCGGATCAGCAGGAAGGGCTCTGATATCTGGCAATGTGCCGCCAAATCCCTGACCAACGCCGTAGAGTGGATCGCGATCTGCAGGAACAATATACATACAGCCATTCAAGGGATGTGCTTGTGTAAGAGGCAACCACGCCGTAATAGATTTAGGCGTACGATCAGGAAAAAGGCAATTTGGCCCTTTGTCCCTATGCGGTTTAAAGCCGGATTGGCCGGGCGGAATGTACCACGCCCAAAAATCAGGCAGCATTTTATACTCGTGGTCTAAAACCCCATCGACCACATTATGCAGTTGGCCGCTTAGCATCCAAAACTCGTCATATACAAAGGCAAAAACCGGCGGCAAGCCGCGCGCAACCAAATCCTCAAACAAAGCCGCCATATGCGCAATCGGTAGCTTTGAACCAGGCTGTTTCAAATGCGTATATCCTTCGCGCAGAACGCGCTCCTTGTTGCGTGCTTTTTCGTCTTCGCTCAAAGCCAATACGTAATCATCTTGCCGCGCTTCAAGACTGAAATGCGGTGAAAAATCCTGCCAAAAATCTTGCTCAAATATATCATTGAGCGTCTCATTTATGCTTTGCGGCGCGCGTTCTAAAAGATCTGTATCTGGGGGTGTCATGTCATCCTCACATCATCTTGGGGTTTGCAAAGGCCTTCTGGCCTCACTTTCCAGTATTACTAAAAAAAACGCGAATGGCATTGACTATAGTCAAATCAAACCCATGATTTTTCTGGTAGTATTAAAGAATGAGCAATATTTCCCTCACAGGCGTAGAGCGCACCTTTGACAAAAATGATTTGATCGTTAGCAAGACAAATCTGAAAGGTCATATCACGTATGCGAACCGCGTCTTTATCGATTTGGCGGGCTACACAGAAAAAGAATTGATCGATGCTCCACATAGTATTTTGCGCCACCCGCATATGCCGCGCTGCGTCTTTAAGTTCATGTGGGAGACGATCGAGTCAAAAAAAGAAATCTTCGCCTATGTCGTCAACCGTTCCGCGAATGGAGATCACTATTGGGTCGTGGCCCATGTCACCCCCAGCTTTGATGACGATAGAAACATAATAGGTTATCACTCAAACCGCCGCGTGCCTGACAAGGGCGTGGTTGAAAACACTATTAAACCGCTCTACGCAAAACTTCTCGACGAAGAGGCGCGACACAGCAATCGCAAAGAGGGTATGAACAGCGCTTACGGCATGCTGCTTGCTCTTCTTGAAGAAAAAGGACTTGGATATGACGAATTTGTCTTCTCTCTCTAAAGCGCAGTTTTGTGTAATTATGGGCGGTATCTCTTTTGGCGCAGCGATTTGGGCCTCTGGGTCAGTCCCTTTTCTCATTGCCTTTCTCGCAGTGGCATTGATTTTCCTGCTTGGCGGTTTGTTTTTCATTGAGCGTGCTCAAAACGCCATCAAAGACGCGACCGCAATCTGTAAACGCCTTGAGGCCGGTGACTTTGAAGCCCGCCTCATCAATATCCCTCAAGACGGCGAAATTTCCGAATTCCTCTGGTCGGTTAATGAAATGACAGATCGTATGGATGCCTTTGTGCGCGAAGCCACCGCCGCAATGGAGTATGTCAGCCACAACCAATATTTCCGCCGCATCCTTGAAGATGGCCTTGATGGCGCTCTGCTTGGCGGTGCCCGTATTATCAACACAGCAACACAAAGCGTTGCCAAAAAAATGGGAGACTTCGCAGATGTCGCAAACGATGTTGATGACTCCCTCAAATCTGTCATGGGGCAAATCAATGAAACCGTCTTCAGCCTTGAAAACAACACAAACACCATGGAAAGCGCGGTTACACAAGCCCGCGGCGAAACTGAAAAAGCGGCCAGTAATTCAAATGAAACATCCCTAAGCGCGCAATCCATCTCCGCCGCCGCCGAACAAATGTCAGCGTCCATCGCAGAGATCAGCACGCAAATTACCCGCACCGCGACCATCGCAACCGGCGCCGTTGAGAGTGCAGATGAGGCCCGCCAAACCGTCAACACTCTCGCGGAAACAGCCGAGACCATCAGCCAGGTTATCGCGACAATTGAAGATATCGCCAACCAAACCAATCTCCTCGCGCTCAACGCCACAATTGAAGCTGCACGGGCAGGTGAAGCCGGCAAAGGTTTCGCCGTCGTCGCATCCGAAGTCAAAGACCTCGCCGCAGAAACCGCCATAGCGACCGAAGATATCCGTAACCAAATCATGCAGGTACAATCCGCCACGGGCGAAGCCGTCAGCGCGTTCGACGGCATAGGTAAAACGATTAACGAAATCAGCGAGGCCTGCAGCGTCGTCGCTGCCGCTGTGGAAGAGCAAAACGCAGCGTCCAAAGAGATCGCCAGCAATGCTGAGCGCGCCTCAAATGCCACACAATCCATGGCACAAAATATCAAAGATATTAGCGGTAATGTCACTCAAGTCGATGATATCAGCCAGCAAGTGAAATCCACCGCTAAAACACTGTCCGAGCAGTCCAAGCAACAGGTTGGCACACTGCTTGAGAAAATGAATACGTTCATGAGCGAGCTGAAAAAAATCGCATAATTTTTCATTTAATTCTTTAGCGAATTGACACATATCAATTCGCAACACTCCACAAAGTCATATGCTGTCCCCAGGTTGAAAAATATAAAGGACACAAAATCATGAAAAAATCACTTTTGGCTCTAGGCCTCATCAGCTCTACAGCGCTTGTCGCCTTCTCTGCTCCTGCAATGGCGCAAGATGGTAGCAACTGGCTCTCAAAAGATCGTTTTCAACTCCGCGCACGCGCAATTGGTATTTTTGCCGACGGTGATGGTACGGAAAGCGTTACAGGCCTTAAGACCGATGTTGGTGATGCGGTCACACCCGAAGTTGATATCACGTACTTCTTTACAGATAATATCGCCGCCGAGCTTATCGCCGCAACAGCGCAGCACGAAGTCTCCGCTGGCGCTAATGACCTTGGTGAGACATGGATTTTGCCGCCAACATTGACGCTGCAATACCACTTCACACCTGAGAAAAAATTTAGCCCCTATGTTGGTGCGGGTTTGAATTATTCATACTTTTACGGTGAAGATGATGGTGCAGGCTTCAACGGCCTCGATGTTGATGGCGGCGTCGGCTACGCTATTCAAGCGGGTTTTGACTACTGGCTAGACGATCACTGGGGCATCAACGTCGATGCCAAATATATAGATCTTGATGTCGACGTAGATGTTAATTTAGGCGCCACAGCTCTAAACGCTAGTGATGTTGACCTAGACCCTGTAATAATTGGTGCAGGGGTTTCTTATCGGTTTTAAATACACCGGAAGATAGCTAAAAATGTCAAAGCCCGCTCATTTTTAGCGGGCTTTTTATACATTATGTTACCACTCGCGGACATCACTTGTCACAGTAGGGGTTTTCACTTTTCATTTTCTATATCGCATATTATCACACAATTTTATGAAAAAATCTCTGCCTGTCAGAAAATCTAGAGAAATTTCTTATATACATTTACTAAATCAGCGGGTATCAAATGCGTTTTTTCCAAGCATTTGGTAAGCGTATGGACATTCAACTTTGCTGCTGCGCTGGGGAAGGCTGTCTTGAAATATCCTAAAACAGTATCTTTACCGCTTTCAGACATGAAGCGTTGAGGCAAATTCACCTCAATGCCGTTTATGTATTTTATAGAGGCTTGAGGCTCAGTTTGCTCCTCAGTCAAATTAGTTTTTTGAATTAACAGGGCTATAATGCCATCAACAATACTTTGCGCTTCTATTTCATTGCTCTTGAACTTCATCGCATCGCCCGCTCGATACCCATATTTATCAGCTATGGCTTTAACATCTTCCTCATTAACAGACTCTTCAATGATAAGCGCAAAAATTAGAAGTGGGTCTGCCAAGTAATTTTCGTGACAATAACGCGATAAGGTAAAAACATTTTCCGGTAAGTCTGAGTTATCATCTTTATCACTATCAACTAAACCACAGAGAACTGCATCTAAATCTGTTTTAGATGAAAACTGTGACCATTGCTTACACGCATCTATGACAACACTTTTTCCTCCACCATTTACATCAGGCGTGACTACCGACTTAAAAATCAGGCGTGGCTCTTTGGGAAGGATGTCCATATAGGCAAGCTCATCATAGACGCTTTGGTGAAATTTATAATCGTCAGCATCCTCAACTAGGACGATCTTGAAAGCCTGATGAACGTATAAAAGCCCTGATGTAAGTTTATCTAACGCCTCCTTCTTGGTTGCTTTTTGCAAGCCATTTTGAGGATGCATCAGAAATATACTCTCCTCATCCATCCAGCATAAAGTTGTCGGTGAATGTGTCGTCATGATGACCTGTATGCCAAATTTTTCTACCAATACATCAGAAATTATTTCCTTAAACATTTTGGCCATTTGCGGATGTAAATGTGCGTCTGGCTCATCAAGTATTAATAGTTTTTTTAACTCGCTAATTTTTTCATTAAATGCCCATAAAATGAGGCTCACAATCATTTGCTCACCTGATGATAGAGCCTGTATGTGCAGCTCCCTTTCTGCGTCTTTTTTGTGGAATTGTACCGAGAAGGTCTCAGAGGCTCGTTTAGGGCTTGAGATACGATATTCAAAATCATATTTCTCGAATAGTTCGTTAATATAATCCCACGGCGGACGACCGATCTCTGCGTATATATCTTCATCCGTCAGGGATACCCCAGTATTTCTATCTCTTGCAGAAAGAGCCTTCTCTTCAAATTTGGTTTGGTAACTGATAAACAAACGAGACATGTAATGGTTTTGTGTCACATCTTGAGTATAAATCCAGCCATCACGAAAAGCCTCACGAAACTCTTCGCTTTCATAAAAGCCAATTTCCCTGTCTTTAATCTTTAAGCCGTGCTCTTCCTCTATATATTTATAAATTTTTAGTAGATTATCATTGTTGGGCCGCTTGTTAGGATAGACTTGACCAACAAAGCTTTTAAGCTCTTTCTCCATTTCATAATAATTCCCCGCTCCGAAATTACGATCATTTTTATTCCATTGAATATATCCAAATTGGTCTACGGAAATATTCAGATCAGTTTCATAATCATATGCAGTCTTATTATTTTGCACGGCGATATTAATGGCATTTAATAACTGTGTTTTACCTGAGCCGTTGACTCCTGTAATAACGGTAAACTGGGGGATATCAACCCAATCGACATCCGGTATGAAGTGGTTTGTTATTTTTAGTTTATTTAATGCTTTAGCCATTCAAAATATCTTCTCTTTTTGTTGATATCAGGACTATAACGAGCTAACGTCCTGTTGTGAATGCAATTTTGCATTCTCCGGGGCTTTCAAACCCTGCAGTTACCGGTTGATATCACCGTTACTGATGTCGCCTTTCGGTCTTATGACCGGGAGGCGGCGATGTATGTCCAAGCCTCGCGGCCAAAGATCGTCGCGGTTGTGTAACTGCAACTTTGAAACTCCCGGTCACCAAGAGCAATCTTGGTGACTTTTCAATATCGAAGGGAGCTCGAAATGAAAAAAACCGCCGTAGCACTATTATCCATCACCGTGCTAACAGGCTGCGTTACCGCTGCACAGTGGCAAGCCAATCAATATCACGACGAATTTACAGGCGAGAACACATGCCGCGTTGAAATGGGCAGTGCGCATCAACGTGAGTTCGGTCGTGCGATGAGCGGCACGTATTTTTCTTACAACTTCTATGCTGAAAACCATGACGGTGAAATCCGTGCCGGGGTACGCAGTGAACCAGCCATTCCGATCAGCGGTGACGTTCAGATCAAAGTCGGTGAGACCTTATATACAATGACCACTGCCGATACGCCGCTGGACACAACAGTGAGCATGCCTGCGCCGCAAGGATCAGATGAATTCAATAAAAGCTATGCCAGCACAATGGAATCTATTCAGAAATTCTCGAGCCCTTACCGCGCCTATACAGATAAAAAAGCCAAGATCTTTATCAACGATATCCTAAACACCGGCGGTGAAATAAAGTTCAGAACCGTTGGTGTCAATGCGGCCACTTCCGGCACGGGCAGCTTCATACCTGATGACAACTTTAAAGCAGCGCTCAAAGAATGCGGCCTTATAAAATGATCACTCTGCAGAAAATATTAAACTCACAATCGCCAATACTGGAGGGCAAAAAGGTCAAGCTGGTGCGGCATAAGGACAGCCGCGTCGAGTACCGCCATGTGATGAAAGATCGTGACGCGTTGCTGGAATATCAGCGAGAGCAAGCTAAAGACATTTTTAAAGGGTGTGATTACATCATCTGTTTCATAGGGCTAGAGCGAAAACGTTCAGTTTTTATCGGCGTCTTTAAAGTGAACGGCTATGACATACGAAACGAACAGTATTACTATGAACTTGAGCTTGTCCCCGCATTCAACGCTTTCGTTGATCGCCTCATTATTGATTGGGGAGGCAACGCGATTTCTTGGCACCAGTGGTATGATCGTCAACCAAAAGAAATCATGGAAATTCTGCCGCAGGGCTATATCGGCAACTTCCCCGGCCTGCTGGATTTTGTGCTCGAATATGACGAGCTAAAATCTCTGATCAACAATCCCGACGCCAATTATGAATGGAAGCATCACCTCAGCGCCGTGAACGGTGTTTATCTGATTTTAGACAACAGCACCGGCATGCAATATATAGGCTCCGCCAACGGCACTAACGGAATCTGGCAACGCTGGAGTGACTATGCCGCGAATGGTAACGGCTGCAATAAAGAGCTCGTCGCCCTGCAGAAAACAGACCGACACCATCACAAAAACTTCAGATTTTCTGTGCTGCAAAGCCTGCCCAGCAATATCACGCAGCGCGAAATTGTTGCCATCGAGAAACTTTATAAACAAAAACTCGGGTCACGCGCACACGGGCTGAACCGTAACTGACATAGGGCCTGATTTAGTAGTGACCCAAAACGGGTCAAAAACGCAAAAGACAACTCAAGATATTGTTTTAAATAAATATTATTAACAAACACTGTTGCTTATTATATGATATGCGCCTACAATAACTGTAATCCCGACTGTGATTTATCCGATGGGGAATAGTAGTAACGTAATCGTTTGGACCTATCTGGCCGGATAGCAATCCATG
>CAYGSN010000014.1:0-60875 GCA_964352675.1 uncultured Pseudobdellovibrionaceae bacterium | reverse complement strand
TTGAGCGGTTTTTATCCACGAAACGCGAAAATCTCACCACAATCGCCGCGGCCTTGCCCCACCCGAAAAGCCTTTTAGACAATGCAAAACTGGTCTGGGAACGATGGGGAGAACATCTTGCGAGCATAGGGACACGCCTGATGGGGGAGGCTGAAAAATCTCTGGCCCATCAATCACAGATGCTGGAGGCTTATTCCTTTAAAAACATCCTCAATCGGGGATTTTCGGTTGTATATGATGCGAGCGGTAAAATCATTTCTGATCCGAACACATCAAAAAACGGGGATCTGATCTCTATTCTTTTCAAAGCGGATAAAAAACTTGGCGCTGTAGTCGGTGGAAAAACGCCCGCAGAAAAACCGGCAAAAAAGACATCGAATACAAAAGAAACAGGTCAGCAAAGTCTGTTTTAGACCTTCGCCTCTTCCGCCACACCGCGCACTTCGAACTCTTCCAGCAACCCAGCAGCCATTTCATTCAGGCCGCGCGCATTATCGACGGCCTTTTCCAAAATTGATACAGCTTCGGTGTAATCGGTATCTGGCTCCAGATTAATATATTCTGATTTAGAGCGGACACGAGCATAAAAATGAATTAGATCGCTGGCCAAACGCCGTCCGAGAATATCGAGTTTATCCGTATTACGGTCAAACACCGAGCGATCCAGCGAAGGCTGGCTTTGAACGATATCGCCTGCCTTTTTATATTTTGGTTCACGGCTGGTATCTTTCAGGGATTTCAGGGTTTCCTCATAGACCACCAGATACGCCTCGATCTTGGCTTTGTTGTTTTTGATCTCCGTGTCGAGCATCGCTGCAATAATGCCGCGCTCTTTCTGCCGGAGCTGACGCTCTTTGGCCATCATCTCCAGGTTGTCATTCTGGGCCTGTATAACTTTCTGAAATCCACGCATAATCACGATGCTGAGGAATACGAACGCTCCCACGACAACCAGGAAGAGGATAAAGGCAAGGCTGGTATACAGGGAATTTCCCTCTTGTACGGCTGTATCGCTCTCATGACCGGCCCAAACTCCCAATCCGCGGTTTTGCGCATCGGCCTCGGCGCGGATATAGGTTTCTTCAAATGCGCTGCCAAACACCGCAGCCCTGTCAGCCGTTGCAAAGCCCTGCTGAAGAATCATCAAACCAAGATCCAGATCGTTCGCACTTTTGCATTGTGCGGTAATGACGTTATCACTGCGGGATTTTAAATCGCATTCCACCGCAGCCTGTCCGATCGCGCCGTCCAGAGCATTGCGGGCTTTCATATCAAGCTGCGGAGCGGTTTGTCCTGCACCTTCCAACCCCCAAAGGCGAATTTGCGTTTGCCCGGCAACAAGTCTGGTCGCATCGGCTGCGCGAGCCCGGGTACGGAATGTTTTTGTTTCCGCCGTAATCTGGCGAACCTGCGCCGGAGCATCCTGAGATAACGCAGGAGCGGTAGCAAACGGCAACCCAGCCGCCAAAACCATCACCGCCCAACACAGATTTAATGCGTAAAATTTCAAGATAACCTCATCCCGATGTTTGTTTCATAATTTATGCTATCATAAAATACTGAAAAATCTTATGGTCTGATACATTTTTGATTTTTTTTAACAACAGGACTTTATAAAAAGACAATGCGCGTCGTTTATTCAGAATTGCTGAAAAAGCTGGGGGTGGACAGGCTGCTGGCGGCTTACGAAACGCAGCCCTGGCTGTATTACGATGAAACCAAGGAGATCACCTGCAGCGCAGAAGTGCGCGTCGGGCCGGGCGAAAGCGATGTGGAGGCCGAGGTGCAGTTCGTGTATGAGGACGAGGCCAAAGCAACCGAAGCCGGAAAAACCAATCCCGACCAGCTAATGTTCATGCGCGCCATACCGGCGAAGGCGGACAAGAACCAGCCCCCGCAATGGTCGCCCAAAATCCTGCGCGTGAAGGGGGAGGACTACGTGAACCGGATTGGCGGCTGGGAGGAAAAGGGCTGTAGTTTCTTCAAAGCCTGTATCCAGGCCATCCAGATGGGACAATTGCCGGATATTGAGGAACTGATCAAAAAAGAACTGCCCGATGATGACAGTGGCAGCGGGAAGCGCGGGCGCATTGGCCGGAAATCTCCAAAAATTAATCCAGCGAATTTGATGGGAATGAAGAAGTAAAATCTACTGATTTGTAATAGTCAGGCCATAGCGCGTGGCGATAACGCCCAAACCGCCTTCAACAAATTCAATATCGGATTTGAAGTGCCATTTCGGCCCCTCACGGTTGAGCGTGCCGGCGATCATGGCGGTTTCGCCTTTATCTTCCAGGTGATCGTCAAGCTCGAAGCGCAGCAATTCATGATGGTTTTCAGCATTCACAAAACGAATATAAGCATTGCGCACTAGACCAAGATTTTGAGATTTTTCCTCGCCTTTATAGATGGACAATGTAAAAACCAGCTGCATGACGTCAAAAGGCACGCCGTTTAAATCAATAGATATGCTTTCATCATCGCCATCACCGGCGCCTGTGCGGCTGTCGCCGTTATGCCTGATCGCGCCTTCGCAGGCTTCGGTGTTGTTATAGAAGATGAAGTCCTCATCAATACGGGTCAACCCGTCCTTGCCGATCAAAAACAGACTGACATCCAGATCTACGGCATCGGCGTTAAAAGCGTTTAAATCCCAGCCAAGACCGACCAGAACCCGTTTCATAGTCGGATCTTTGGCCGTCAGGTTGATCTCTTCACCCGCATCAATACGGTGATTCTCCAGTTTGACCTCTTTGCCTGCATGCTGGGTATCAAAAATATCGACCATCAATCATCCCCTAAGCGTTGATGTAAATTGCGTATATATAAATATTATAGATCACATAGGCGCATAAAAACAAAACGCCGGTGGGTTTGTCGATTTTTCGGCGCAGGAAAATAAGGGCGGAGAAAACAACCGCAACCGCCATCGTTACCCAGACATCGAAATCGGCCAGCTGCGGAGAAAAAGACCCGGAAACAATGGGTTTCACCAATGCCGTTACACCAATGATCATTAGAATGTTGAAAACGTTCGAGCCTATAATATTGCCCAGAACGATGTCGCTATGGCCCTTTTTCACGGCCACAATGCATGTTGTCAGCTCCGGCAGGGACGTGCCGAGAGCGATAATGCTCAGTGCGATTACTGCATCCGGAACGCCAAGAATACTTGCGCTGACCATTGCGCCGCGCACGAGAAATTCTGCGCCCAGCGCCACACAAGCCAAGCCGATCGCTAAAAAAACATAGGCCATAAGCGGTTTTTCAAACTCCGGTTCTTCGGCCTGATCCACCGGTAGATCGCCGCGCAGAGCCATCCTGTACTGGTAAAGCACATAAGCAACCAGCGCCAAAACCATGAACCCGCCGGCCGCATATCCAATACTGCCTTGTACCAGCAACGCCGCAATCAGCGCGGTGCAAGCCAGCATCATGATCAAATCGCGCTTGATCCCGACGGAGCGGACATAGATCGTGCCGAAAAACGTACTTAAGGCAATGACACACAGAATATTGGCAATGTTTGAGCCCAGAACATTGCCCAATGCAATACCGGGCGAGCCTTCAAAGTTGGCCAGGACAGAGACAATCAGCTCCGGCAAAGACGTGCCGAACGCCACAATTGTAAATCCAATCACCAAAGGAGAAATTCCAAAACGCCGCGCAATATAGACCGCAGAATCAATCGTCCAGTTGCCGCCGCGCACCAACAGGATAATCCCGCCCAGCATGGCGGCAATCGCGAGCATCAAAGCATCAAAGGGGGTGAAGGTCATGGTGATTTACAAATTGGTAACGAAAAAAAGTAATAAAAACGTATTAGGAATGTAGCATTTATAGGTTTTGACTTAAAGCTTAATCCTTTTTGCCATCGGCCCAATCCAGCCCAAAACCAAACGCACGGTCCATGGCGGGATGGGACGGAAAGTATTCAGTATAGTTAGTCAGCTTGATCCCGCCGCGCACATTTTCCAGACCGCCAACCGCACAAACGGCAAGTTGATCGTTATGCGCCTTGAGCGTCATGATCAGATCGTCATCGCCCGGAACATCAACAATGATTTTGGGGTTGATTTCCGCCCAGTTCGGCGCGCCGCCATAGATATAGATGTAAACAAGGATACGTTTGATCTTGTCCCAATGCGCACCGTTCACCAGCAGGTATTCATCATGGCCGGCCGCATCGCCTGTGCGCTCATCCCCGGACAGGGCAATATAAGGCGGCGAGTCAAAATTACCCCATTTTTCGCCGAAGGCCTGGATCGCGCCGCGCGATCCGTCTTCCAGTTCATAAAGGCAGCCAATATCCAGATCGACGCCCTTCCGGGCCGCTTTTTTCAGCAGCTTGCCGAAAAAGCCCGATTTTTGGACCTGTACGTTATCCCATTCCACACCGATCAGGATTTCGCTAAACCCTTCTGCGCCCGGTGAAACCGCAATGCTTTGCCCCGGCGCGCGCAGCTCTTCGCAGTTTTCAGGATCATAAGAAACCTCCCGATGCCCGGCCATGCCCAGCGCCTTGCCGTGGCCGGAAAAATCCGCCCGGCTTTTTGTCGCTTCGCGCAGGGAATCTTGCGATGAATTGCTGTTTTTGGTCATGAAAACCAGCTTAGCACTCCTTTGAGCTAACACACAAAAAAAAATTTTCTTGCAATCAAAAGCTCAAGAGCCTGCATGCCTGGCGCAATGATGGGGCTGTGGTTTAACGTCTAAAACATCCCTCAACGTGATCGTTCACCATCCCCATCGCCTGCATGAACGCATAGCAGGTGGTGGGGCCGACGAATTTCCAGCCGCGCTTTTTGAGGTCTTTAGACAGCGCCTTTGACACGGCGGTTACGCCTTGTACGTGTTTGCGTGTGGCGGGGGATTGATGGCCCTCAGGTTTAAAGCTCCAGAAATAAGTAGATAGTCTTCCGGCCTCTTTCACCAACTCAACCGCACGATCGGCATTGTTGATTGTAGCCTCGATCTTTCCGCGGTGGCGAATGATTCCTTCATTTTGCAGCAGGCGCTGTACGTCTTTTTCAGTGTATGTACGCACGATGTTGAAATCAAAACCGTCAAAGGCAGCGCGGAAATTTTCACGCTTGCGCAGGATCGTGATCCAGCTGAGGCCCGCTTGGAAACCCTCCAGGCAGATTTTCTCAAATAGCCGGATATCATCGGTTACGGGACGGCCCCACTCTTCGTCATGATAGCGTACGTACAGCGCATCATCGCCGCACCACCAGCAGCGGGATTTTCCATCCGCGCCATTTATTAAGGATTTTTCAGTTGTCATGGGATAGGATTATAGAGAGTAAAATTACGGGGGGAAAATGGAATTTTTTCAGGATCTGACGATTGCAAAGCCGTTTCGCGCAAAACCCAAGCCACCCGAAGGTGATGTGGAAGATCTCCGCTTGCAGGAAGAGCATGCGTTTTTGGACTCATGCAGGCCCAGCCTGGATGCGCTGGAAAAAATCCGCCTGCTCAAACAACGCGTTTATGAGCTGCGCAAGAAAATCGCTTATCCCCTGGCCGCTGTGGGGGTGCCGGTCTGCGCCTATCTGGATTACCTGATTTTGTGGTGGCAACGCAGCAACGATGACAGCGCGGCGGGGCTGACCTTCCTGTTTCTGGGGGTGCTGTATTGGTGGGTAACGGCGCCCAAACGCGAATACGCCAAAGCCTATAAGGTCGAAATCCTGCCGCAGATTGCAAAACTGTTCGGCAATTTTTTCTATGACGTGGACGGCAAAATTCCGATGAGCGCCATGCTGCCGTCCAAGATCGTACCCGGCCATGACAAGTACGGATCCGAGGATTATTTCAAAGGCACGTATAAAGGCGTGGATGTTGAGTTTTCTGAAATTATACTGACCGAAACGCAAGGCAGCGGTGATAAAAAACGTACTGTTACCAAGTTCAAGGGTCTGGCGATCTTGCTGGCGATGCAGAGCAAAAAATTTTACGGCCATACGATTTTGGACAAAAACAAATCCGGTCTTGGCGAGTGGTTCCAGGAAAAATCGACCAAAATGAAACGCGCCCGTATGGCCGATCCGGAATTTGAGAAAATATTCGATGCGTACACCACTGACCAGGTTGAGGCACGCTATCTGATCGATCCAGTGATGATCGAGCGCCTGAAAAACCTGTTCGATGAATACACCGCCGATGACGAGCGCGCCCGCATGGAACCGGATCCCAGCTGGATTGAAAGATTTAAAGGCATGGCTGCGCGGCTCAGATCACAAGGGACACAGAGCCTGACGGCGGCATTTTATGAGAATAAATTGCTGATCCTGATCGGCAGCAAGCACAACCATTTTGAGCCCGCCGATATTCATATCCCCGCCACCGACCCGCAAAGCATCCTGCATCTGAAACGGGAGATTGGCGATATCCTCGCCCTGATCGAACGGCTCAATCTGTATGATCCGCGCAAAGTGCACGAAGAAGCGGCGGCCTAATCCTTGATCAGGCGTTCAATGACCTCGGCCATGGCCTGAAATTCCCGGCTGGCCCGGTTCTTATCCTTATGCACTTTCGCCATCATTGTGGTCCCCTGATAGGTCGCAATCAACAAGCGTGCAAATTGCCGCGGCTCCATAAGCAGCTTACCCTGCTCGAAAGCAGGCTTTAAATAACCGACCAGTTGGTTTTCCCATTGCAGAAAAATCTGTTTGATATGCTCGCGCAGATCGGCGTCTTTATCCGAGAGCTCAATCGCAAAATTACCGAGCATACAGCCGCCTTTAAAGTTCCATTGCGCATAGGAATTAAAACTTTCCTGCATCCAAGAAAACAAACCGGATTTAACCGATTTTGCTCCGGAGAGGTTTTTATCAAGCGGGATAAAAAGTTGCTCGTTCGCATATTTATCAATCACCTCGCGCGTAATAGCCTGCTTGTTCGCGTAGTAGTGGAAAAAGGCGCCCTTACTAACGCCTGCGCGTTTGACAACATCATTCAGAGAGGCGCCATCATACCCTTGCCGCCAAAATAACCTCTCAGCGGTATGAAGAATTTTTTTGCGTGTTGCATTTTTTGATGACTGGGTCATGAAGCCTCCTGCTGATAAAAAACATAAACAACAAAACCAACTGGTTGGTTTTTTATATTCTATATAAATTTGCCTTGATTTTGAAGATAAATATTTTAATTCAGAATAGCTACGCACACACATCAGCCATCTAACTTTTAAAAAAGGAATACCTACCATGGACACATTTCAGGCCATTCGCGAGCGAAGAGCAATCAAGCATTACGATCCTGATTTTCAAATACCCGCTGCACAGGAGAAAGAGCTTCTTGATCTTATGAGGCAATCACCAACGTCTTTTAATCTTCAAAACTGGCGTGTTGTGAATGTAAAAGATAAGGAGCTGCGCGCACAAATTCAAGAAGCTGCCTGGGGCCAAGAGCAAGTGGTCAAAGCATCTTTACTTTTTGTTCTCTGCGCCGACATGAAAGCCTGGGATAAGGACCCACAGCGTTACTGGCAAGATGCTCCCAAAGAGGCCCGGGATGTTCTTGTGCCTATGATTAAGCCTTTCTACGAAGGTCGGGAATGGCAGCAACGTGATGAAGCGATGCGCTCCATCGGAATTGTTTCTCAAACCTTGATGCTGGCAGCCAAGGCCATGAATTACGATTCTTGCCCAATGATTGGCTTTGATGCAGATCAAGTTTCAAAGCTTATTAATCTGCCTGAAGATCATCTTGTCGGTATGATTGTTACCGTTGGAAAGGCCCTTAAACCAGCATGGCCGAAGCCCGGCTTTTTGGAAGATGATGAAGTTATTGTAACCAATCGCTTCGCAGCTTAAAATTTTATATGTTTGATTGGTAAAAACCCGGTGACATCACCGGGTTTTTTCGCTATAAAGCCGCCATGTCTTATCAATATATTTATGTCATGAACGGGCTGAACAAGTCCTACGACAACAAAAAAATTCTAGAGAACACAACGCTGTCCTTCCTGCCCGGCGCGAAGATCGGCGTACTCGGCCCGAACGGCGCGGGGAAGTCCACCTTGCTGAAAATCATGGGCGGGGTGGACAAAGACTTCACCGGCGAGGCCTGGGCCGCTGAAGGCGCGCGCGTTGGATATCTGGAACAGGAGCCGCAGCTTGATCCGTCCAAAACCGTGGCCGAAAACGTCCTGGAGGGCCTGAGCGATGTGAAGGCCAAAGTCGATCGTTACAACGAGGTCGCCGCAGCCATGGCCGACCCGGAGGCAGATTTTGAAGCGCTGACCGAGGAAATGGGCAATTTACAGGAAGAGATTGATGCCGTTGATGGCTGGGAGCTGGACCGCCACATTGAAATGGCGATGGACGCCCTGCGCTGCCCGCCCGGCGATTCCAGCATTGAAAACCTATCCGGCGGCGAAAAACGCCGCGTCGCGCTGTGTAAATTACTGCTGGAAAAACCAGACCTGCTGCTGCTTGATGAACCAACCAACCATTTGGATGCGGAGAGCGTAGCCTGGCTGCAGCGCCATCTGGCCGAATATGCCGGCACGGTGGTTATGGTCACGCACGATCGGTACTTTCTGGACAATGTCACAGGTTGGATTCTGGAAATAGACCGCGGCATGGCCATTCCCTATGAGGGGAATTATTCCACCTATCTGGATGCCAAGCGCAAACGTCTGGAACAGGAAGAACGCGAAGAGGCGGGGCTTGCAAAAACCCTGGCGCGTGAACAGGAGTGGATGGGGCAAAGCCCGTCCGCTCGGCGCTCCAAATCCAAGGCGCGGATCAGCGCTTATAACGACCTGCTGGCGGAAAGCCAGAAAATCGACAAGCGCGGATCGCAAATCGTCATCCCCACCCCGCCGCGTCTGGGCGATCTGGTGATCGAAGCCAAAAACGTGTCCAAGGCCTATGGCGATAAATTGCTGATGGACAATCTGTCCTTCAAACTCCCTCCCGGCGGAATTGTCGGGGTCATCGGCCCGAACGGCGCCGGTAAAACAACACTGTTCCGCATGATTACGGGGCAGGAAAAACCTGATAGCGGCGAATTCAAGGTCGGCGATACAGTCAAGCTCGGCTATATCGACCAGAGCCGGGATTCTCTGAACGGCAAGAAAACCGTGTGGGAGGAAATATCCGGCGGGACCGATATCATCAAACTTGGCAAGATTGAGATGCAAAGCCGGGCGTACGTGTCTGCCTTTAATTTCCGCAAGGGCGACCAACAGCAACTGGTGGCCAATCTCTCAGGCGGACAACGCAACCGCGTACACCTTGCCAAGATGCTGCGCGAGGAAGCCAACGTCCTGCTGCTCGACGAACCAACCAACGATCTGGACACCGAAACACTGGCCGCGCTGGAAGAAGCCATTGAGAATTATCCCGGCTGCGCGGTCATCATTTCGCACGACCGCTGGTTCCTGGACCGGCTCTGTACGCATATCCTGGCTTATGAAGGCAATTCGCAGGTTGTCTGGTTTGAAGGCAATTATCAGGACTATGAGGCCGATTACAAACGCCGCATGGGCATGGAAGCCGACCAGCCGCACCGCATTAAATACAAGCCGCTGAGAAAAGCGGGTTAGGTTTCCAGGACTTCCCGGCACGGATGTGATGTGCTTTCAGCCCTCGCTGCCGCAAGTGTGGGTGCATCCACACCATTTACATTGTGGCCGTTCTCAATATTATAGTGTGAAGATCGCAGCCCCGTAAGAATTCTAAGCGGCGTTTTCAGGCAAATAATCAGGTCACCTTTGAGGCTCCTGCTATCAATATATTGGTGGTCGAGAACTAGCCTTTCCTGATTGGACAGGGAATTAAAGCCGCTGATTTGCGCCAGTCCGGTCATACCGGGACGCACCGACTGTCTTTTCTTATCATTGCTGATTTTTTCACCAAAAACCCGATCGGCGGGTATGGTTGGGCGCGGTCCAACAAGGCTCATATCACCCTTGAGAACATTGATAAACTGGGGAATTTCATCCAACCTAGTGCGCCGCAGAAAACTTCCCAGCTTCGAAGTTCTTTCGGGGACCGGCAAAAGCCGCCCTTCCCCATCGTAAACGTCTCTGAGCGATTTGATCTTAAGCATTTTAAACGGCTTGCCATTAAGCCCTACACGCTCCTGAACAAAGAAAGGAGAACTTTTGTGCACCGCAGCGCCCGCAAAGGCAAGCACCAGACACGGCACAGCAGAAACCGTAATTCCGGCCAAAGAGCCGGCAATATCAAAAGCGCGTTTAAGCGGCATTTTCTTCATTTTTCTCTATAGGGTGATACCCGCCGTATCAAAGTTTACTCAATTTTTTCGAGCCAGACCTTAACCGAAATTTCTCATTATGTCAAAATTTAATTATTTCAATGCCTTATGGATTTTTTCGCGCTGCACGATCCGACAAATTCGCATTGCGCCATATAGAAGTGATAAAATTTGTAAAAGGGGAGATTTTACTAAAATTATCCCTATAAAAACGGTAGTATAGAGGTAGTGAGTCAAAAATCGTGAACAACACGACAGCAGGAAAAATTCTGAATTACGCGGCTATGCCGGGGGTTGTTCCTCGCGCGAAGAGTTTGCTCGCCTCCGGTTTCGGCACAATTGCTTTCCTGATGGCACAAATTTATGGCTTTGTACGGCTTCTCCCGGCGAACCATCCCTATCTTAATCCAATCAATCGTGGCCGGTTTGGCCTACGCCATGTAGTGGCGGAAGCCGCGAACCACCTCACGCTTAGCTGGAAAAACATCGACCAGATCATTATTTTCATTGTATTGCTCAGCGGGGTTGTCCTGTTGTTCGCACAATTCTTGGTTCTAATTTACGGCCTGATCATCTCTTCAGCCAAAGCGGAAAATAGTCCGGTCGGCATTTTCATCACACCACGAACCCTGGACATCGATCCCTTAAACCCCAGCGTTGACGGTATTTTATATTCTCAAGACCTTGCCTTTACCATGCTGGACCATGTATTCGGTATACCTGGCATTTTCTGCGCGCAGAATTTGCAATGTACGCGCGTTGGTGCGCAGATTCCCTTTCCGTTTCACGTGGCCCTGCATGATTTATTTGCATTTTATTCCACAGGCATTCTGTTAATTGCGGTTCTGGTTCTCCTGTATTTCATAGTCATTGTTGTCGGGGAGACCGCCACCAGCGGTACACCTTTCGGCAAACGCTTCCAGAATGTCTGGGTCCCCATTCGTCTGGTTATGGCTGTTGGACTGCTGGTCCCCCTGCCGATCAATTATAACGTCATCGGCATTCCGCGCGACGGCCCGCCTATCCGAAACAGCAACGGCTCGGCCCTGAACAGCGGGCAATACATCCTCCTTTACGCTGCGAAATATGGTTCCGGCTTTGCAACCAATGCCTGGAGCAGGTTCAACAATGCGATTAACAGCTCGCCCCTTAGCCTTGCTGAGCCGGACAATCCCAGCGGAGAAAAATCCAGCCTGATTGCCTTGCCGAATGCACCCGACTTCACACCGCTGGTACAATTTATGTCCATGGCCCATGCCTGTAGCTATGCCTATTGGAAGACAGACACGGGAAACTTCATCAACAATAATGCCGGCAATATTGGCCCAGGCTTTGAACCTGATCTGGAAAAAATGCCGCCGCCACCTGCTGCAGGTTTTGCAGAAGATAATTACCAGTTCTATGTTCTGCCCTATCTTGTAAAAACCCCATATCCGTGGCTACAGGGCGATGATGATACTGTCGGACCGCCCGTACCGGGCAGCGAGCCTGGGCCAGACGCCCTGGCCGTGATGCCGCTGGAGGCCGGAACAAGCTATGAAGATGCCCTTAAATTTTACGGCTATGGTGACATCATTATCCGTTTCGGAATATTAGACCCTGATAGACATGAATCCGAAAAAGGCAATGTCGCGCCGCTTTGTGGTGAGTTGCGCATTCGCTCCACCCCTTATAACAACTCTTTGGGTCTGCCATTCGGACCAAGAGCTGTAACCGAGTTTTATTTCACCATGGTCAAGGCGATGTGGTTTATGACCGGAAACCCCCTGATCCGCACCCCGGCAAAAGCCATGGGTCTGGGGCATAGATTCACCGAATTTTATCTGCCCACACAACCGGATCTTTCATGTGAAACAGCCTGCAATCCGCTTTTTTTCGGTGATCTTCCATCCTGTACTATACCAGCAGTGGTAAATGTAAACGGCTATCCGTTTATCGCCCCGGCCTGTGGTATTATACCGCCCGACCGGCGCATTGCGCAGGAAGTTATCAATGAAACCCAGGTCGCCGCGAATGCCGCGATTAATCTGATTTGGCAGGGTTACAGAACCTACGCCGCCGATACGGGAATTGCGCAACAAACCCGCAATTACGGCTGGGCGGGAGCCGGAATCTGGTACAATAATATTGCAAAGATGAACGGTGAGTTTATCGCCGCGATCATGAACATCCCGGAAATCAACGCCTTCCCGAAAGTCATGGAGGATGTACGCAAACTAAACCTGCAGAATGATGCGGATTCAGGTGGCCTGCGGATGTTTGATCCGAATTTGGGCAATGATGTGAATGCCCGCCTGGACACAGACACAGACAAGCAGATAGCAACCGTCCTAAACAAATTTTTTCTATATTGGAATATTGACGGTGCCAATCAAAAAAGCAACGAGGACTCCATCATCAATAATGTTTTCGAAGACGGGATGAACCTAATTTTTGGAACCTCCGGCCTTTTCAATATGCGCGGGCCGAATGCCGGCGTTCACCCGCTGGCGCAACTCTCTGCCGTTGGAAAAGGATTGGTGGATAGCACTGTTCGAAATCTCGGTGCGGCAACTGCGTTGTCAACATTGGGTGGCGCTTTGGCCGTGATGCAAAACCAATTCGGATCAATGGCTAACATGGCCGCAGGATTCCTTTCCAGTACGGCCCTGATTGGCTTTACTGCAGGATTTTCACTGTATTACTTGTTACCGTTCTTACCGTTCCTATACTTTTTCTTCGCGGCGACAACGTGGATCAAGGCAATTTTTGAAGCCATGGTCGGCGTACCGCTTTGGGCGCTAGCGCATTTGCGCCTTGATGGAAACGGCCTTCCGGGTGATGCCGGATCGTTCGGGTATTACCTGATTTTTGATATTTTTCTGCGGCCTATTTTGATCGTGTTTGGCCTTGTCGCCGCTCTGCTTATTTTCACAGCTGAAGTACGTATTCTCAATTTTATCTGGGATCTTGTGGTGGATAATGTCACAGGAAATGATTATGGTCCCTTTGATGATAATGAGAGCCCGTCACGTGGCGCGATTGAACACTTCCTTTATACGATTATTTATACCATCATCGTCTATTTGATGGCCACCAGTTCATTCAAGCTGATCGACTTGATACCGGATAACCTTCTGCGCTGGATGGGTTCCAGTGTTTCCGCCTTTGCCGATATCAAAGGAAACGAAGCGCAGATTCAAGAGATCAACAAATATGCAGGAACAGCCGGTCTGATCCTCGGGAGCCAGGTCGGCGGACAAGTCAGCCAGCTTGGCCGCGGCATCGGCGGCGTTGTGGGACGGCAATTCAGAGGATCCCCGACCAGACCAAGAGGAACAGGCGGCCTTCCGGACGGCGGGGAATAATATAAGAGAGAATCATGTTAAACGGAAAAATAACAACCGGACAGATTTTAAAATACTCGGCCTTGCCGGGACTGCGTCCGCGCCTGAAGGATTTGTTCTTCAGTGGATTTGCTCATATCCCGCTCTTTATCGCCAGCGTGTTTTATGCTGTTAGATTGCTACCGGCGGGTCACCCTTATCTTAATGACCGCAACCTGGGGCAGTTCGGTATCCGTCATGTGATTGCAGAAACAGCGAATAATCTTGTCCTATCCCGCAAACATATCGACCAGATTCTGGTGTTTATTCTGGTGCTGTTGGCACTGTTTCTGGTATTTGCACAAATTGGTCTTCTGTTGTTGGGGTTATTTTTCCAACCGGCTCTGGCTGATAACCTACCTCAAGGCATATCGGGATTCTTCTCCATCACGCCAGAACAGGCAGAACAGGACTTGGCCTATATGTTCATGGACCTGGTGTTTGGAGTTCCAGACGTCTTTGATTCCTGTGTCTCTGTGGGTGGCCAGTGCCGGGACGTCAGCGGAGATATCATGGCAGATTCCTCCGGCGCGTGGATTTTGTCAGGGCTGGGCTTTCCTTATCCCATTCATGTCGGTTTGCACCAGATGTTCCAGATATACAATATCGGCTTGTTGGTCATCGCGGCGATGATTACATTCTATTTTATCGCGGTAGTTGTAGCAGAAACCGCACAAAGCGGTACGCCGTTCGGACAGAGGTTCAACAAATTCTGGGCACCTCTGCGGATTGTAATTGCTTTCGGACTTCTGGTCCCCGTCAGTTATGGCATGAACAGCGCACAATATGTCGTGCTATATGCCGCCAAGTTTGGATCTGCCTTTGCGACCAATGGCTGGTTGTTGTTCAACGAAACCATGAGTGAGCGCTATCTGGATGATGCGCGCACCCTCATATCCCGTCCCAATATTCCTGAGGTCGGTGGGTTACTCCAATTCATGTATGTCGCCAAAACCTGTCAGCAAGCCCATGATGTCTATAACGGCGTATCTGACAGCGCCGATTCTACGATTAAGCCCTATCTTGTCAGTGATTTGGTTTCCAGTACGGCACGCATGGAAGTGGAATATTTCACTGACTACGAAACGATGGTGAATTTTGCCAATGGCGATAACATTGTTCTCATTCGCTTTGGTGAAAAAGGCCAGGAAGCACTGGGGCTGGGGCAAACCCAGATGGTGAATTACGGCTCTTATAAAGGAGGGGTCAATCCAACCTGTGGTGAGCTTGCCTTCCGGCTTATGGACCCACGTATGCCCGGCTCTAGCAATCCTCCCGATAAAGGCATTGAGGTCATGCAGCGCTATTACTGGTATCTGATCCAGGAACTCTGGTACGTGACGCTAGAAGGCAACACGCCGATGTGGGAACCAATCCGGAACTTCTCCGGACAAAATTTCCCGCGCCAGACCGCATTGTCGATCGCACCATGGGACCCGGACCCGAATGCACAGAAACCACCTTCAAACTATAAATCCGCTTTGCAGGAATTCTACAGCAGGGATCTGGAGGCCGCGATGACAGACCCTGGCAGCACCAATCTTCAGGGCATGTTAAACAGCACAAAAGGCGCACTGGAAGAACAAATGGAATCCGGACGCTGGATTGTGGATGATAATTTGCGTGCCAAAGGCTGGGCCGGAGCCGGAATCTGGTATAATCGAATTGCAGACTTAAACGGATCGGTTACCACCGCAATATTCTCGATGCCCGCCATTTCCCGCTACCCCTATGTGATGGAATATGTACGTGAACAAAAACGCCAACAGGATGAAAACATTGATGTTAGTAGGCGCTTTGAACCTGTTTTGGGCAATGGAAAAGCAATTTGGCCTGCAAAGTCTGAAGACGGTGTCTATGCCACTATTTTGTGGGAAGCTTTCAAATACTGGGAAATCGAGGATCATGTTTCCACCTCTCACAGTGATGAAACCGGAAACGCCTTTATTGACGTTATCCATGCCATTTTTGGAACCGAGGGTTTGTTTAACCTGAGGAAGAACGAGCAGGTACATCCCCTTGCCCGACTTGTCGGTGTCGGGAATTCCCTCATCCAGAGTGTGGTCATCAATATGGGCGCAGCCACTGGTGGTGCCGTGGCAGGTGCGGTTTTATCGCGTATCTGGGAACAAGCCGGAGCTCTGGCTAGTGTTTTAATCGGATTTTCAGTGATGATTGCATCTATCGCGCTGACCGTTGGGTTTTTGCTCAGCTACGTTATACCCTTCCTGCCGTTTATTTATTTCTTCTTTGCCGTAAGTGGTTGGATCAAGGGGATTTTTGAGGCCATGGCCGGGGTATCTTTATGGGCGCTGGCACATATTAGAATTGACGGCGAAGGCCTGGGCAGTGCGGCAAAAAACGGATATTTGCTGATCTTCGAGATTTTCCTGCGGCCTATTTTGATCGTTTTTGGTCTTCTGGGAAGCGTACTGGTCTTTGCCGCTGTGGTTGATACGCTGGATGAAATCTGGGATGTGGTCACCAACAACCTCACAGGCTTCGACATCCGCGCCGAACTGACGCGGGACGGCGCTGAGCCATCAACCTTGCAAAAAATGCGCGGCGCTGTGGACGAGTTCTTCTTTACGATTGTCTATACGATTGTCGTGTATCTGGTCGGCGTGTCATGTTTTAAGATGATCGACACCATTCCGAACAACATCCTGCGCTTTATGGGCGAAAATATTCAAACTTTTAATGATGCCCGCGAAGACCCGGCGCAGGGATTGGTTGCCAAGGTGGGTATCGGAACACAGCAAATTGTTGACAGACAAATCGGTACAGGCGTCAAAGGTGCACTACAGGGCGTCGCCACAATGGGCAGCAAGCGCGGCGGCGGATAGGCAGCAGATGACAAAATTATGTAATAAAACATTATGGATGTAACAACAAAACGCGTATTGGCCTATGGATTTTTGCCCGGATTTATTCCGCGGCTGCGCGAATTGTGGACCTCCGGCTTTGCCAATATCGCCTTTACCATGGCGCAGGTTTACGCAGGCTTACGCCTTTTGCCCACCAATCACCCTTATTTGCAGGCTGAAAATTTTGGCCGGTTCGGCATTCGCCACGTTATTGCCCAGGCCGCGAACAACCTGGTTTTTTCCCGCAAGAATATTGACCAGATTCTGGTTTTCACGGTTTTGCTGGTTGGTGTCGTCCTGTTGTTTGCACAGTTCGGTTTTTTTATTTTTGCCCTGATTTTTGGCAGCCCGGCCATGGCACAGAACATGGACAATATCTTCATGGTCAGTTCCGTTTACAACCCCGGACCGGCGCATGACATCGTTTTCATGATCTTGGATCGCATATTCGGTGTTTCCGGCATTTTCAATTCCTGCGTCTCCGACCCGGCGGTTTTATGCCTTAACCGGTACGAACAGCCAATGCTGGATCTCGGTCCCTTCCCAACGCCATTCCACGTTGCCATGCACAAGATGATGCATTTTTATTCTCTTGGCATCTTTCTGGTTTCGGTCTTTATCATTATTTACTACGTCACTTTTATTGTGGCCGACACAGCAACCAAGGGCATACCTTTCGGCGATAAAATCAACAAGACATGGGTACCGGTCCGGCTTGTTCTTTTCTTTGCCTTGCTCATTCCACTCAGCAGTACAAACGCCACAACGGGAGAAGACGAGGTGAATAAAGGCGGGCTGAATGTGGCGCAGATTATAACGCTGTGGACGGTGAAATCCGGATCGAACTTCGCCACCAATGCCTGGGGTATGTTCAATGAGACGCTGACCACGACCTATCTGGGCTATTCCGAAGATTTGATTGCAAAATCCAAACCTCCGCAAATTGCCGAGTTGGTGCAATTCATGTTCCTGGCAAAAACGTGCAAGCTTGCCGAGGAGATGTATAATTTGCATGGCGACAGCGGAATTCAGGCCTATATCCTGCCGGAGCAGGCCTTTGACGGTACGCTGGCCACATCCGGCCCGATGACATTGGAATCCGCCGCATTTGATGATGCGCTGGAGCGCTCCAATATGGGCGATATAACGGTGCGCTTCGGCGCCTATGATCCAGAGCTGTATGGTGAATACAAAGGAGCGGTTTCGCCGTTTTGCGGCGAAGTGAAAATGAACATCACCAATTTGATTGAACCCGCCTCGCAGGTCACGGGAGCCTACGGCATTCAACAGCTCTATTATATCCTGCTCCAGGAAATGTGGATCGACCGCACCATGACCGATTACGCCAATTGCATGGTGCGCCTGACCGTCAATGGCGATCAACAGGACCCCAGTTGCCTGGAGCGCACGGATAATGATTTTGCGCTGGACCGAATTGAGGCTTTCCAGCAAATATTGCGCGACAATATCCCCGATATCGTTGATCAGGCGCAGGCAAACGGCGATTGGAACGTTCCGGAATCTTTGCGCAGGCAGGGCTGGGGTGGGGCGGCAATCTGGTATAACCGCGTGGCACAGATGAACGGGGACGTTGCAAACGCAGTCTTGAACATTCCAAAACCCCGCCGATACCCGATTGTGCTGGAGCGCATATCGGAGTTCCAGAGCGGCACTGCCGAGGACATTAACCCAGAGAACATTTTTAATCCTGCCAGCGCAGACGGAAAGCTGATGGATTTTGAAAACTATACCGATCTGGCAATAGCCATCCCCATGGTGAGTTCCTATAAATTTTGGGTGGAAAAGGGCAATGTCAATTCCAACTTCACCGCACCTTCAGGCAATATTTTTATCGATGGAATCAATTTGCTTTTGGGATCTTCCGGCCTGTTCTCACTGCAGGAGAACCGTGACATTCACCCTTTAGCAAAACTCAGCGTTCTAGGAAAAAGCATTATGGATGCCTCAATCCGCAATATCGGGGCCGGAATATTTGGAAGTTTAGTTTCGAAACTCGCCTCTAACACTGTCACATCTCTGGCTGGAATATTGGGCGGCTTTCTGGATGCAATCGGGCGGATTACCATTACGGTCGGATTTGTGCTCTATTACATCATTCCCGCTATGCCGTTTGTTTATTTCCTGTTTGCGATCACCACATGGGTAAAAAGCATATTCGAGGCCATGGTCGCGATGCCACTCTGGGCCATGTCATTTCTGCGGGTCGATGGGGAAGGCATCCCCGGAAAGGCAGGAGCCAATGCCCTCTTTCTCTTGCTGGAGATTTTCCTACGGCCCATTTTGATCGTGTTCGGCCTGATCGCCAGTATCGCGATTTTTGCAGCCTCTATTAATGTGCTGAACGAAATTTTTGATATCGTGGTCCTGAACGTGACCGGGTACGACATGGAGGCACCGCCTTCGGCAGAATTTACCCTGGACCTGGAATTCATCCGCAGCCCGGTGGACAAATTTCTTTATACTGTAATTTACGCGATTATCGCTTATTCTCTGGCGGTGTCATGCTTTAAGCTTATTGATGCCATTCCGAACAACATTCTGCGTTATTCCGGAGCGGCGGGGCTGAAAACCTACAGCGAGCTTGATCCGAACCCGGCTCAAAATCTAATCAGCCTGACAACGCGCGGAGGCGCAATCGTCACCACACGTCTGCAAGGCGGCACGTTGGCTGCTGTGATCAGTTAAAACTAGCGTTCTTTGAGATGTGCGAGCAAGACGCCAATATCGCCGCCGCCGCGCTGGATGACCGAAGAAAAATCGGAGCGCTGGGTCACCGCCATGCTAACGCCTTCAACAATCACGTCAACGATCTTGTATTGGCCGTTTTTGTAACGCACGCGCCAGTCAAGTTTTACATCAGGGCCGCCGCCATTTTGGACAATCTTGGAGTTCACAATCACATCTGTTTCGCTCTTGGAAGAAGAACCAACGACCTCAACACCCTGCCCGTTATACTCCTCAAAACGGCGGGAATACACTTCGACAATCATTTCTTTGAATAGCTTCAGATATTCCTTTTGCTGGGCGGGCGATGCCTCACGCCAGTAACGCCCGATGGTAAAACGAGCAATCGTGTCCATGTCAAAACTGGAATTAAGCAAAGAACGGAATTCTTTTTTGCGCTGTTCATGCGATAAATCAGAATTGGCCAAAAAACCAAGCGCCCGATCAGTCATGCCGCCAATGAAATTCTGCGCGCCCTGCTCTGCGTTTTGGTCCGCCGCCTCAATAAAAGATTCAGATATTTGATATGGAGTATGATGAAGCATGGATGTGCTTTGAAAAGCATGCGCCTGTCCGACTACAGCAAGAAGCACAGCAGCAACCGACAATCCGGTCGTAATTTTCGTTTTCATTGAAAAACCCATAAGATTCATTGAATTAATAATCATCGTAATCTGGAATATCAGCTGCGCCGACCTTGTCCGGGTCTTCATCGTTGAGCATGGCATCGCGTCTCTGATAGTAGATACTGCGCACAGAGGCGTAGTAATCGATAGAGCTGTTTTCCAGATCGCGGAGGACATCCAGGAGAGAGGCGCGCGTATCAATCATGTCTGTTGCAAGAATGCCATAGTAGATACCGTCTTCGTCAATATTATGAAGATAAATCCGCAGCGGATTGGCGAGCGCGTCAACAAAAAATCCAACGTAATCACGCAAGGATGACGGCCCCATAAACGGAAGCACGACATACGGACCGTGGCCAACTCCCCATTTTCCAAGGGTCTGACCAAAATCTTCCTGCTCGTATTCAATGCCTTCATGGCCCGCAACATCAAACAAGCCTCCAGCACCGACAAACGTGTTCACAACCGTGCGCAAAGCAACATCGTGAGCACCACCCAAATCGCCCTGCAGCAACTGATGGGTGAAGTCTAGAGGGCTGCGTAGATTACGCAAAACATTGCGAATACCTGTCCGGCCGGGAGCAGGTATTCCCTGACGGTAAGCCTCAGCAATCGGCACCAAATATGCGTCATCCATTGCATCGTTAAAGGCAAACATAAATCGGTTTAAATCTTCATATGGGTCATAAATCGGAGTATCGCCAATCACCATCGCGCGCTCCTCGCCCGCTGAAGAACAGGCAGACAGTCCGAGCACCACAGCTCCGATAAGTACAAAACGCGCAAGATTTTTTCTTTTTAGTATTAATTTATTCATCATAATGACCAGCCCAAAATCTTAAATAATTTTCGTGGGTTATATATCGTGTAAATTATGTTTGAAGTCAACTCAGATATGTTCAAAATAATCGCTTTAGGTTACCAGAACGTTAATACTACGCATTTATTTTCAACAGCTTAATAATCCCTGATTTTAGGGCATGCGGCAAGGGCTAACTTCGGTAGCGCCTGCGATTTTAGCCGTCTTCGAGCGTCATAAGCGCGCTCAGACCCAGCAGGAATGTTATAAAAGCAGGCGCCCAGGCCGCCAGAACCACCGGAATTTGTTGAGACGCTCCCAACGCCTGGAGGAAGCTGGAGAGGAAAAAAATTACAAATCCTATGAAAATGCCGATTGAAAACAAAAGCAGCGCGCCGCGAAACCTGGGTGGACGCATCGAAAAGGATGCCGCCAACAGCACCATCGCGGCGAACATCAGAGGCTGTGCCCAAAGATTTTGGTAATGCACCCGCAAACGACTTGCATTAAATCCTGTGCTTTCCAGAGTTTGGATATAGCCCGGAAGGCGCCAGAAAGACATGGTCTGAGGGGATGAGAAACTGTCCTCCACGTCTTGAACGGTAAGGCCGGTCGGCAAAAACACCTGTTCCTGCGTCTCTGGCGTAGGGGTCCGCCCGGATACGGAGACATTCTCCAACACCCAGCGCCCCGGCTCTAACCGCGCGGCAGCCGCATCCATTCGCTCCAAAAACTGATCTTGTGCATTAAAAGACAAAACCATGACGTTTTTCAATGACCAGTCTTGTTGCTGCAACTTACCGGCATGCAGAATGATATATCCGCCCTGCCCGCCATCATTATAACCTTGCCGAAGCCACAGCCCCTCCCGAAATACCGCAATCTGGTTTTCTTCGCGGCTGAGGTAGTGCGCTTCGAGCTGCTCAAACTTACCCAGCAACACCGCGCCAACCGGGTTTATAACGGTCATTTGCAAAATACCAGCAAGAACCGCCAGACCGACAATGGGCGTTAAAAATTGCCAGACCGAAAAGCCGGCGGCGCGCACAACGATAAGCTCGGAGCGCCGAGTCAACTGCCAGAATGTGTACATTGCACTGAACAGAACCGCAAACGGCAAAAGCATTTGCGAAACTTCCGGCAATTTCAATAGCCCCATTTGCAGCACCAAAGAAAGCGGCACATTGTCGAATTTGCTAGCCCGGCGAATCAACTCAATCGTGTCAAACAGGTAAATTATGCTCATCAAACCAGCCAACAAAGCCAAGAGATTAATAACATAGCGTTTCGCCAGATAGCGACTTAGTGTTGTGCTGGGTTTCATGAAGCTGGTCCCTTCGCGCCCTCAAAGAAAAATCTTCGGCGGGCATTTTCACTAAAGCCGCTCAGAATAAAAGCAGAAATGCCAAGGGGCACAAACACACATAAATACATGATCGCAAGCCCCCATTGATTGTGGCGGGAAATATTAAACCCTGTAATGAACAAACCCTGTACGATGAACACTGTCAGGATGATCCCAGCAATCCGCCGCCCCTGTCCTCTCCGCTCCACAGGCCCCACAAGGAGAGCCGCGCAGGCAACAAACGCAAACGTAACGGCAAGAATTGGCCCTAAAATTCTCTTGTGAACTTCAATCCGAAATTTGGAGAGATTATCAACATCACGCGGTGAATTAAGATTGGGCCGCAAAAGCTCTGTAATCGTCCGCTCTTCCGGCTCTTTCCAGCGTTGACGCACCGGCGCACTATCAGGCAAATCAATCGTGTAGCGTTGAAAATTTAATCTGCGCATTGTTCCGCTTTCGGAGTCAAACTCCTGGCGTGAACCGTCATAAACCAAAACCTCCTGACCGTCTTCATCACCAACGATAAGACCGCGTTTGGCCAAAATTGTAGAGGGCGGAGCTCCGACCTTACGCGTATCGTGAATCATAAGACCGTGCAATTCGCCATCGGAGGCCCGTTCACGGATATAAACAGTCAGCCCCTGACCCAACTGGTTAAACACCCCTTCCCGGAACAACAACGATGAAACCTGGGCTTTTATTACTTGCCGCAGCTGTTGCATACTGGATAGAGATTTTGGCCCCGCCCACAACGTCATAACCCATAAAAACATAGTGACCAGAATCGCCAAAAGAAGCGCCGGGCGCGCAAGTGCGAGCGGCGTATAGCCGCTGGAGCGGATCACCACAAGCTCGGAATCCATCGTCATCCGGTTATAAACAAAAATCACCGCAGCAGCCAAAGAAAGTGGCATAATAACCTCAAAAAAGCGAGGCAACGCCAAAAGCGTAAGAACCCAAAAAGAACCGGAAGAAGCACCAGATTCAATCACAAGCTCCAGAAACCGTAATGATTGTGTTAACAGAACAACAACGGCCAGTATAACCGACATGAACATGGTGGCGGTCAACAATCCCCGAAAAACATATCTGTCAAAAACTTTCATATCCGTTGTAATACCATCTAGCCAAACGCTTTGAAACGCTTATATTGACAAGTGTGGCCAAGAAAAATAGTAGAAATATCTAAAAAATAAAAGATAAACCCATGACCTTTACAATTTCCTTTCAAAAACTCCCTCGAAAATCCACGGATACTGCAGTCCTCCTGACCTATGAAGATAAAAAACCGACAGCGAAATCCGTCTTTAGCAAAAAAACGCAGGACTTTATTGCTGTCGCTATAAAAAAATCAATGAAATACGAGGGAAAAGCCGGGCAAAGTTTAAATCTTCAAACACCTGAGGATTCACAATTTGGACAAATCATTATTTTTGGGCTGGGCAAAAAGAAAGAACTAAAACCTCATATATCCGAAATACTTGGTGGCAAACTGTTCCAGGCATTAAAATCCGCAGGGACAGAAAATGCAGCAATCCTTTGTGACGGTGTGGACCCGGACGGTGCCGCACATCTGGCCATGGGCGCAAAGCTGGGCAGCTATAGCTTCACAAAATACAAAACACCCAAGAAAGAAGAACCAAAAGGATTGCAGAAAGTGGATATTGTTTCCACACAATCAGCCGCTATCAAGAAAGTCTACGCGCCGTTCGAACATGTCTGCGTCGGCATTTTCACAGCGCGCGATCTGGTGAACGAACCGCCAAACCATCTCTATCCGGATGCCTATGCGCGGTTTATCCAGAAAGAATTAAAGCCTCTGGGCGTTGAAATCGAAATCCTTGATGAAAAGAAAATGCAGAAAATGGGCATGGGCGCCATCCTTGCCGTGGGCATGGGATCGGATTTCCCGCCGCGCATGGTGGTGATGCGCTGGAACGGCTCCGGTAAAAAATCCGGCAAGCCCCTGGCACTGGTTGGGAAGGGCGTGACCTTTGATACCGGCGGCGTATCCCTCAAGCCCGCAGCCTCCATGGCCAGTATGAAACTGGATATGGGTGGATCCGCAGCCGTGGTCGGCACGATGAAGGCTCTGGCTCTGCGCAAATCCAAAGCCGATGTTGTTGGAATTGTGGGGCTTGCTGAAAATATGCCGTCCAGCAAGTCTTATCGCCCGGATGACATACTGAAGTCCTACTCGGGGAAAACCATTGAGGTCCTGAACACCGATGCGGAAGGACGTCTGGTTCTGGCCGATGCGCTAACATACGTACAGCGCACGTACAAGCCTTGCGCGGTGATTGATCTGGCCACGCTGACCGGTGCAATGATGATTGCTCTGGGCCACCAATATTGCGGGACTTTTGTCAATGACGATACGTTGTGGAACCAAATGCAAAAAGCCAGCGATGCCACCGGCGAAAACCTGTGGCGTATGCCTTTGGATGAAGAATGGAAGAAGGACATGGAAAGCGACGTGGCCGATGTGCGCAACACGGCCAAATCCGGATCTTTTGCGGGCGCATGCACCGCGGCGGGCTTCCTGGAACATTTTATTGAAGACAACACACCCTGGGCGCATATGGATGTCGCCGGTGTGGCCTGGACGAAAAAGGACACTCCCACCGTTCCAAAATACGGCACAGGGTTTGGCGTACGTGTCCTGGACCGCCTGATTTCCGATGCATTTGAGGGATAAGGATGCGGACTGAGCGTACAGAAAAGACTCTGGATACGAAACGGTCCGATACGAAATATTGTCTGGCGGAGTCTTTGGAACAGCAAGCCAAGAATCTCAAGCGAGTCACGGATAAATACGCTTTTAAAATCACGCCGGATGTAAAAGCCAGTATTCGCATAGCAGATATAAATGATCCCGTTGCCGTGCAATACCTGCCCCAGCTTAAAGAGCTCATAAACCTGCCTCAAGAAAATCCCGATCCAATTGGCGATGATATCCATACCCCGGTCAAAGGGCTGGTCCATCGCCATGCCGACCGCGTCCTGTTGAAAGTGGCTAATGTCTGTGCAGTTTACTGCAGGTACTGTTTCCGCCGCGAAATGGTGGGACCGGGCCAGGAAGTCCTCACACCAGACGAACTTGATGCGGCGCTGGATTATATCCGCGCGCATACAGAAATTTTTGAAGTCATCCTGACTGGCGGCGACCCGCTGGTTCTGTCACCGCGAAAGCTGGGCGCATTGCTGGATGCGCTGGAAGACATCGAACATGTGCGCATTATCCGTATCCATACCCGCGTGCCCGTTGCCGCGCCTTCGAAAGTCACGCCGGAAATCCTTGAGACTTTAAAACGCGAAAAACCGTTGTACATGGCCCTGCATATCAACCACGCGCAGGAGCTCACGCCCGCCGTAAGAGAAACGCTCCGCGGCCTGTATCATGCCGACGTTACGATGCTCTCCCAATCCGTTTTGTTGAAAAACGTCAATGACAGCGCAGAAACGCTAGAGACACTCTATAGGGAATTGCTGAGCTTGCGGGTGAAACCGTATTACCTGCATCATCCGGATATGGCGCCGGGAACCGGTCACTTCCGGCTTCCTATTTCTAAAGGAAAAGCCATCATGCGCAAACTACAAAGCCAGATGAGTGGTTTGGCGCAGCCTCAATATATGTTGGATATACCAGGCGGCCATGGCAAGGTGCCAATCAATTCCTGTTACTTGCGTGAAGTTGAAGCAGGCCGCTATGAAGTTAAGGACAGCAAAGGGCGCACACATATCTATAAAGAGAGTTTTTAATGGGTGAGATCCGGTTTTATCATCTAGAACGTCAAAGTCTGGAGCAGGCGCTTCCCGCCCTATTAAGCAAAGCATTGCAAAACTGCCATAAAATTGTCGTGAAAACGGCCGATACACAGATGCGGGAAAAGTTGAACGACTATCTCTGGAGCTATGATCCGGGAAGCTTTCTACCCCACGGCACGGAAAAAGACGGATTTGCGGAGACGCAGCCAATCTGGATCACGACCAGTGATGAAAACCCGAACGACGCCGATGTTCTTATTCTTGCCGGGTCGGTAGATAGCGAAATGATGGACGAATTTGATCTATGCTGCGCAGTATTTGACGGGCGTGACAAACGTGCCCTCACAGAGGCTCGAGCACGCTGGAGAAGCCTTAAGGAAACGGATCACGACCTGACCTATTGGCAGCAAGGCGCACAGGGCTGGGAAAAGAAAATCTAGTTTAGTTTTTGCAGAATATTCTGGGAATCTTCCAGGGTTTCAGAGGATGGCTCATCGGGAATGGCCGCGGCTGCATCGCCGTGATCTTCCTCTGAAACCACGCCTTCCGGTAATTTCGGTGATGAAATATCCTGTACAGGATCAGTGGCCTGTCCCGCAGCAGGCTCGGTCCCGGCAGCATCTTCGGCATCGGCAGGTTCTTCAATCTCTGAAGGTGCTTCCTCTCCGGCATCCCCGGCAGAAGCTTCCGGCTCCGGCGGACTTAGCTCAGCATTTTCAGCGGCGATCTCCGCATCGGTCGGTAACGGGAACTGGCTGCTGGATAGCGTACGCATCCAGGCAATCATAGCAGCACGGTCTTCAGGCTTTTTCAAACCGATAAAATTCATCTTTGTGCCGGGGTGTGTTTTCTTAGGCTTCCACAGGAACTTATTAAGATGTAAATAGCTCCAGGCACCGCCAGCGCCGATTAAGGCATCGGAATAGCCAAATCCGGCCTTGCCAGCTACAGGACCACCCACAATATTCCACAAATTCGGTCCCACCTTGTTCGGCCCACCCTGATCAAAAGAGTGACAAGCCGCACAGGCTTTGGAAAGTTTTTCACCCTGTGCGATATCAGCCGTAGCAATCAAGTGCATGATTGGTGCGGGCAGTTCGACAGCCGCAGGGCCGGCTCCCTCCAGCGCTGCACCTTCAATCTCTACAGCGTCTTTTTCTAAATCATGCGGGTGAACGAGCTTATGGGCAACAAAACCTGAGAGCATAGCAACAATTCCGGCAATCAGCACGGCGGCAAAAATTTTATTGGATTCTAAATTTGATGACATTTCTCAACGTTCTTTTGTCTAGACGAATTAAATTTTAAGAGTGATCTTACCAGAAACGCTTCTAAAATATAGCATGTCCTTGACTTTTGTCGATAAAGATATGCAAGGTTCTTGGCAAGCAAGTATTGATAACAATTTGAATGATTTAAGACAATGACGCAAGCCTATAAAAAAATTGCTTTTCAGGGCGCCTATGGCGCCTATTCCGATCTGGCGTGCCGGACGATGTATCCGAATCTTGAGACAGTGCCGTGCTCCTCCTTTCATGAAGTCTTTAAAGCCGTGCAGGATGGGCGGGCGGATCTAGCCATGATCCCAGTGGATAATACGATCGCAGGACGGGTGGCCGATGTGCACCACCTTCTTCCCGGCAATAATTTATTTGTTGTGGCAGAGCATTTCCAGAGCATACAGCATCACTTAATGGGCGTTCCCGGCACAAAAATAGAAGATATAAAGCATATACATTCGCATGTTCATGCGATCCCTCAATGCCGAAAACTCATTGCCCGGTTAGGTGTGAAAGCCACGATGGCGGCGGATACAGCCGGATCTGCGCGCGAGGTTGCGGAGCGCAAAGATACATCTCAGGCCGCGATTGCCTCCCGGTTGGCTGCCGAACTCTATAATCTCGAAATTCTAGAGGAAAACGTTCAGGACGAAGACCACAATACCACGCGTTTCCTGATTTTCGCAGCCGAACCGCATGCTCCAGATATAGAGGGCGATACGATTACAAGTTTGATTTTTCAGGTGCGCAATATGCCAGCCGCTCTTTATAAAGCACTGGGAGGTTTCGCCACAAACGGACTGTCTCTGGCAAAACTTGAATCCTATGTCGATGAAAACTTTCAGGCCGCCGAATTTTATTGCGAGGTCGAAGGGCATCCGGAAAGCGAAGCCTTTAAACTTGCGCTCGAGGAACTGGGCTTTTATGCTAAGGATGTTTTGTTCTTGGGAGCGTATGCCGCTCATGAAATGCGCAAAACATATTTGTCTAGAACTCCATCGTCTTAACCTTTTATGGCGGGCGAGAAACGATGAAAAGGAATCCTTATGCCGACCCACGCCGAATTAGCCACCAAGCTTTTAACCGAAGCCGCCCAGTTTTTTCAGAATCTGGGAGAGCAAAATGAATCGGTCACAGAGCAAATGGATGAAAATGCCAAAGTCTTCCTGCAAATGGCACAACTTCTGCAGGAAAGTCCGGAAGGCGTTATACAGGACCAAACCCACGGCCAACTCGGTGGAAAACTTTTGAAAGATGCGGCCAGTTTCTTCCGCACCATCGGCGAACAGAACGAACCGATCAAGGAACAGATGCTACAAAACGCGGAAATTTATGACCAGATCGGCGATCTGGTTGCTTCCAACCCCTTGGGACAAGCGGAATAAAGAAGCTGTAAGCCTTTAGATTAAAAAATAAAACATTGCGGCCGAAAGTAAGGCAAGCGCCAGAAGCCCGGAAAATGCCATCATAATTCTAGATTTCTCCAGACTTTCGATGTCATCATAAACTTTCAACGTGCTTTGAAGGTGCGTGTCGTTGGCGGGATCAAAATATCTTCTTTTAACCTCCACGCGCCTGTATTGATTGGAACGATGAAGGGCCCCCGCACGACGCAGGGCGCCCTTTTTATTTGTGGTCGTATGTTTTTTCTCCCAAACACAGTTATGAGCATCGCTATCCTGACTCGGATTTTGAAAAATGTAGACGGCATACTCAGTATGCGGATTATTCCCCGCGCAGTCTTTTCTAAGGTTCTTCATGTCTTTTGTAATTCCCTGTCAACTCACCACTACGTCGTAAGCGTCGTATCTTCTTGTCTGGTAAAAAAGCCTCTTTTGGCAAAAAAAGGCCAAAGGCGTTGCCTATAAACGTTTCCGCCGTATAAGCAACGCTTCCAAATATAAAGCCGAAATAGTTAACAAAGTCTTAACACAATGCTTTTTTGCACGGCTATTCACAGCTCGGCGAAAAAACCCAGAAGCGCAGGCTTTCTATTGTTTTTATGACCATAGAGCGGTATGATAGACAAGAATATATACCTGCCTTTTTCTTAACCTTTTGAAATTTCGAGTACCTATCCATGGCCCGCACCATCCGCCGTTCGCGCAAGAAAAAAAACCGTCTCTCTTTTCTACCGGAATCCCTACAAGCCTTTATTGCGCGCAGGGTGGTGGACACTATTTGCTTTATCCTGTTTATCTCCGGCGGATTTTTGGCGCTGGCCCTGACAACGTATAATTCCTCAGATCCATCCTGGAACAGCGCCGGCGTGGATGAAACTACCGCCAACTGGATGGGGAGCAGCGGGGCATTCATAGCCGATATGCTGTTGCAGACCATTGGCGCCAGCGCGTTTCTACTTTCCCTGACACTGATTGTATGGAGCGCGCGGCTCTACAAACGCGAGTCCCTTTCCCCATTATGGGGACGGTTGAGCGCGCTGATGATTGCAATCCCGGCAACGACGCTGGCCCTGTCTCAAATCTCGTCTTTCGGCTGGCTTGTGCATCCGAAACTGGGCAGCAGCTTTGGCACGCTGGGCATAACGGCGATGGCCGAGCGCTTCAGCGCCATTTCACCCCTAATTGATGCCGGGATTATTGCCGGGGTTATGGGTGTGATTGCCGCCGCAGCCGCGCTTTACGCACTGGCCGTCCGGCGCGAAGAGCTGGCTTTTGCCGTGCAAAGCATGAAAGCCGGGATGTTGATCTGCGCCATGACGCTTGTGAACCTGGTCAGGGGCTTTATCAACTGGATCGCACACTACAACGATCCGGATTATGAGCCGGAACCTTTGTTCGATTTTAACATTCGTCTGCCGCAACTCAGCGACGTCCGCGCCGCCATTCAAAACCGTATCCCGCCGCGCATGAGTGATAATTTTGAACCGGGAATCTCAGGCCCCGTCAGCCGGGCAAAACCTGCACCGCCCACAGAAAAACTCTCCCCCTTTACCGCCAGCCGCCTTCCCGGCGTGAAAAAGGACGGCAGCATTCCGGTCGTTTCCCCCACGGCGAAAAAGCCGCAAAAATCAGCACAGCAGAGCTTTACCCTGGATAACAGCGAATGGGATTTGCCCTCGATCACACTGCTACAGGATGTTCCGGACAACCAGATTGAGGACCGCCCGAATGAAGGTGCATTGCGCAAAAACGCGGAGCTGCTGCAAAATGTTCTGGCCGATTTTGGTGTGGAGGGTGATATTACCTCCATCCATCCCGGACCTGTCGTCACGCTCTATGAGCTGGAGCCAGCACCCGGCGTGAAATCCTCCAAGGTGATTTCGCTCAGCGATGATATCGCCCGGTCTATGTCTGCCGTGTCCGTGCGCTGCGCCGTTGTGCCGGGCCGCAATGTCATTGGCATTGAACTACCCAACAAAACCCGTCAGACCGTTTATATGCGCGAACTTGTGGAATCAGATCTGGTGGAAAAATCAAAGGCGCATTTGCCGCTTATCCTCGGCAAAGATATCGGCGGCCAGCCAATTCTGGCCGATCTGGCAAAAATGCCTCACTTGCTGGTGGCCGGAACAACGGGGTCGGGGAAATCAGTTGCGGTCAATACGATGATCCTGTCCCTGCTTTTACGCCTGCCGCCGGAAAAATGCCGCTTCATTATGATCGATCCAAAAATGCTGGAGCTTTCGGTCTATGACGACATTCCGCATTTGCTGTCCCCCGTGGTGACCGAACCGGGCAAGGCCGTTGTCGCGCTGAAATGGACGGTGGCAGAGATGGAAAACCGCTACCGCGCCATGTCGAAACTGGGTGTGCGTAATATTGAGGGCTATAACGAGCGGCTGGCCGAAGCCCACAAAAAAGGTGAAACCATCATGGAGAAAATCCAGACCGGATTTGATCCTGAAACCGGCGAAGGGACATTTCAGGATCAGGAAATGGATCTCACCGAACTACCCTATATTGTGGTGGTGGTTGATGAATTCGCCGATTTGATGCTAGTGGCCGGCAAGGATGTTGAAAACGCGATCCAGCGGCTAGCGCAGATGGCACGGGCGGCAGGCATCCATCTGATTATGGCGACACAACGTCCGTCCGTGGACGTTATTACCGGGGTGATCAAAGCCAACTTCCCAACCCGGATTTCATTCCAGGTCACATCAAAGATCGACAGCCGCACCATTCTTGGCGAGGGCGGGGCGGAGCAATTATTGGGGATGGGCGACATGCTCTATATGGCACCGGGCGGGCGCATCACCCGCGTGCACGGCCCGTTTGTGAGCGATTCGGATGTGGAGAAAATCACAAGCGCCCTGAAGGCGCAGGGCGCTCCGGCCTATCTGGATGCAATCACCGATGGCGGCGATTTCGGCGATAGCGAAGTGATGAATGCGATGTTCGGCGATGGCGGCGGATCATCCGATGTTGATGAGCTGTATGATCAGGCGGTGGCGATTATCGCGCGTGAGGGCAAAGCCTCCACCAGCTTTATCCAGCGCCATTTGCAGATTGGCTATAACCGTGCCGCACGGATTATTGAAGAAATGGAGCGCCAGGGCGTTGTCTCCAAAGCCTCACCCACCGGCAAGCGTGAGGTTTTGGTGCAGGATTTTAGCGGGGCTTAAGCGGGAGTTGATTCGACAAGAGCAGAGCGTATCTCCGTTCGCATTTCAGCCAAATCCCGTCTTTCACTTTTCGTCAATTGACCTTGCTGCTCCCCGGATTCCAAAGCCGCAAGTTTTTTAGCCCTATGTAACGAATGCTGCCCACGTGCAACCGGATTAAAAATTGCATCCCTCACAGTTCCGAGAGATAGCTTACGAGAGAGTACCAGATCAACACTTTCGGTTGGCTTGGCTCCGGCCTGTTGTAGCAAATCATAAAATCTCATGGCCGTGGCTCTTAAGCCGTGGGGAACTCTGATTTTCAGACCCCTTTCACAAAATTCATAATGGGTTGCGTTTTCAACCACACCCGGCTTTTGCGGAATAGAGGTATACCAATCTGGATTGGCAACCAGATGGAACAAGTCTTGCGGAAGGGCGCGGCTTCTCGTCGCTCCAAACCCGGTCAGACCTGACTGGTCATGGCCCGCATGCTCCACGGTCATTTGCTCCAAAGCGCCAGCGATCATAAACGGTAAAACCGTAAGCGATACAGCGCGCTTGAAGCTGGAGGGTAATCGGCGCATCTGCAAATCCAGCAACTCGGCCAGTTCTTCGCCGATAACCTGTATACACTCTGCTTCACTTGCGCCATGAGATACGTTTAACGCAAAAGTGTCGATAAGGTGGGAGGCAGGGGATTCGAGAATGAGCCGACCCCTATCTTTCCAGGCGCGGGTTTGTTGTGCCCTCTTATTAGAATCAGGGTTCGTACCTATCAGGGCTGCATTTTCCTGAAAAGCCACATTGTTAATCAGGCGGCTTAAATCCACCCTGATTGCAGGGGGCAAATTGACCCTGTTCAATACATGCCACGCAGAAATCATAACAAACTCAAATATCCAATTTTGTGACTTAAGTCAAATACTAACATCTGCCCCCTTTGCCTCCCACAAAAAAGGCTTTATATAAAAGGGATGTTTAAATTCGAAGGGTTTTCGTGCCGCGCACGTACAAAAAATATGTCTCAAACAAAAATACATCACCTCATAGTCTTCTTCACTTTGCTGATCCCTATTCTCACTTTTTCGAGCTATGTAAAATCACAGGGGAGAAATGATGCGGCTATTACGGGTCAAGCCGCAAAGGACATTGCACAAAAGGCCGAAGATTACCTCAACGCGCTGAGCACCGGGCGGGCGCGGTTTGTCCAGACCACGCATGACGGCACGCAATTGGTCGGGACGTTTTACATTGAGCGGCCGGGCAAGCTGCGCTTTGAATATGATCCGCCGATTGAGGATTTTGTCGTGGCCGACGGGTTCTTTATTTATTTCTATGATGCGCAGCTGGGTCAACAATCCAACGCGCCGATCGGCAATACGCTGGCCGATTTTTTCCTGCGCAAGGATCTGGCGCTGGAGGATGATATTACGGTGGATGAAGTGCGCAAGACCGGAGATCTGGTCTTGCTGAAGCTCGTGCAAACGGCAGATGCGCAGGCAGGATCCATTACACTGGGATTCTCCGAAGATCCGTTTGAACTGAAGAAATGGCGGGTGGTAGACGGACAAGGATTAATTACCGAGGTGGAATTGTTTTACCTAAAAACCGGAATCACCCATCCGGCGGATTTGTTTATTTATGCTGATCCGAAACGCGGTACGCCGCGCTACAATAAGTAAGAATATATTTAACGTCAAAATTATCATGCATAACGGACCTCTGGATAATCTTATAAAAATGCTGGGTGCCCTGCCCGGCCTTGGCAACCGTTCGGCGCGGCGGGTGGCCCTGCATCTGATTTCCAAGCGCGCCACACATATGCTGCCGCTGGCGCTGGCTTTGCAAACAGCTGCGGAAGAAATTGAGGAATGCCACGCCTGCGGCAACCTGGACACACGCCAGCCCTGTGGCATTTGCAGCGATATCAAGCGCACACGTGATCAAATCTGCGTGGTCGCGCAGGTCAGTGATCTGTGGGCAATTGAGCGCACCGGTATTTTCAAAGGACAATATCATGTGCTGGGCGGGCTTTTATCAGCACTGGATGGGGTTGGGCCGGACGATTTGAGAGTCCGTGATCTTATATCCCGCGCACAAAATGAGGAAACACAGGAAGTTATTTTGGCGCTTAGCGCGACAGTAGACGGGCAGTCCACTGCGCATCTGATTGCCGATCACCTGCAGGGCACAGATGTAAAAATTACACGCCTGGCACACGGAATGCCGGTGGGCGGGGAGCTGGATTACCTGGATGACGGCACCATCACCACCGCCCTGAAATCCCGCAGCGCAGCTTAGCGTGTTTGCACGCCCGGGCACGAATAAAAAGCTTATTCCTTTTCTGAGATATAGACAGCGCCGTTGCTCTCAGCCGCGAGTACCGCTAGGTGCGTAGCATGGCCGGTACGGTCACCACCGATGGCAAAATCGTAATACACGCCAGCCGGGAAATAATGATCCGTATTGGCAGCACTGACATACGAATCGCCGAACTTCATATAAACCGGCACCGTGGCATAAAACCCAACGACACGTGTTTCTATATTAAAGGCCGTCGTATTCCGCGTAGATGCGCCCGTGATGGCATTAATGGAATGCGCCCCGCCGCCAGCTTTCAGGCGCATGGCGGGAATAGGATGATTGTCTTTGTCTTGGGGAAGAAGTGTAGGCATAGAATTTCCTTTCGTTATTATAGAACAGCAAAAAGCCGCAAAGCTGTCTATAAGCCTGCGGCGGGATTAAAACACCGTTTAAAGATACAATTGTGGTGATATCGGCTTTAGTTTTGCCTTATTCTTCACACCCTGTCAAGGAATTTTTTCCTATTAAAGATGGGCTTTATAATTGCCGCATGATATACATCTTCGTACCGCCTTTGCGCGCACGGATCCACAACGTACCCAGCACCGCGTATAGGATAAGCCAAACCGCCATGGTGGATTGCGATTTTACGAACACGACATCCGTCAGGCACAGCGCAAGAAGCGTGAGAAGCCCACCACCCGCGTAGGCCTTTTGTGCCCCGCCTTTGCGCAAATAATACAGAAAGACGCACAGCAACACACCAAAGGCCATGGCCAGAAGAGCACTGGCAATCAGGCCAGTTTCGGCAATCCGCGCTGATAGGGGGCTGAAGAATGCTGTACCGGCATCAAGCCGAGCCGCAATGTCGAGACTGCCCCAGCCATACCCTAAAAACCCATAGGGTATATCATAATCCACAAAACCATGAATATTCACCGTCTGGAACGTTGTGCGTAAAAACGCAACAATAAACATTAATCCCCCGAACCATAAAATATGATCAGCGTGAATCTTGTTCACTGCATAGGTTTGCGCTAGCCAAAAGCTCAGGGATAAAATCATGATATGCGCAAGGTTTTGCAGCCCTATCTGCCAATTGTAAAAATGCAGCGCGGGAGAAGAGTCATTTTGCTGCACAAAAAAATTTTCAATTTCGTCATTGAGGGCAGCAATACCAACATCCTCCATTCCCCACAGTGCAGAGAAAAGAGAGGTAGCGATATACAAACTACCCAATAGGAAAAATAAGCCCAGGGCAGGACTGACCGTATTAAGAGCCAGAAAACCTCGGCGCTGTTTCTGACGGGTTTGCATGTCCCGCAGCAAATTGCGTGGCAAAAGAGAAAAGCGCGCAGGCGCGGCACCTTCCTCGGGGACAAAAACACTGGAGAGCCATGTGATACGGCCAATCAAGAGCATCGACCACAGAATAACCAAAAACCCGGTTCCCTTTAGGGCGTCGTCTCCCGCAAAAAAGAGAAAATAAATGAAACTCAGCCCCCAGAGGCCAAAGAACAAGTAAAAATGCGGATACTCATGGCCTGATTTTTCCATCAGCGCCCCTCCTGGGGGTTTTGCGGCGGGCTTTTCAGAGAGGGGACAAGCAGCTTTACGATCACCCTGGCCTGCTCAGACCCGCTCCCGCTAGCACCTCCGACAGACTCTGCGACCTGAATAAACTTTGCCCAGAGAGTGGGATTATAAGGATCGGACTTCAATGCCTGCAATATCAAGGCGTTATAGCTACGCAGCATTTCCTGTCCCTTATCCGTCTCAATACCGGCACGGTGCGCATAGGTAATCTGAATTTTCGCAGCATCCAGAAAATGCTGCGTTCGGGTTTTCTGTTGAGGAAACAGGATCAGGACCAGCCCAAACACAATCCCCGTCACACCAAGACCGTAAGCGGCGGCCAGGCCAAGAAAACGAAAGTGCGTTTGTTTCCGGATATCTTTTTTAAGAGGTTTTACAGCCGGTACTTGCATCGCCAGAGGATCGCCTCCTGCTTGTTACTCAATACTATCAATTCGCGTAATATTCTTTATACCGTCCGTAATAATACATTGTATCACCGTAGCCATAGCGCACGTGACGGCGGACATCGACATTCGTCAGCACAAAGGCCAGGTTGTTGTATCCCATGTCGGAGAACTGCTTCACCCCGCTGGTCACAACCTCGCGCGGTGTACGGTCCCAGGCGACACCGTATAACGTTACATCGGAATAGGTGGCCAGAACACGCGCATCGGAAACGGCCAGGCAGGCGGGAGAGTCAATAATCACCAGATCGTAAACCTCCCGCAGGGATTTAATTAACGTTTTCATTTTTGCAGACGTGATCAAATCCAGCGCGCTGTTGGGAACAGAGCGGGCAAAAATCATATGGGCGCCGGTTTGTTCATCTTTTTGAATAACTTCATCCAGCTCCTTTTTGCCTGTAAGGTATTCCACCAAGGTTGCATCATTGCCACGCCCTAACGAACGATGAATATTCGGACGGCGCAAATCGCAGTCAATTACGATCACCTTATCTCCAGATTTGGCCGCCAGACGTGCCATCCAGATCGATAGCGTAGTCTTGCCCTCCCCAGGGAAGGATGACGTCACAGTCACAACCTTGACCTTTTCCTTTTCATCACGCGAACGCAGATTCAAAACCATACGAAGGGTTCGAACAGATTCCGCTACTGTTGAAGACGGCTTGCTGAGGATATATTTTACCAAATCCTTCTGTGGCATTTTTTCCAACTCCGGGATCATAGCATAGCAAGGATAACCGCCGGCCGCCTCAAGTTGCCCCGCACTCTTAAAAGTATTGTCCAGCTTCTCGATAAGCAAAGCGAGAGCCAGACCGAGGAAAAGGGACAATGCCGCACTCAAGCTAAGCAGCAACATCTTATTAGGAAAGGATGGTTCACGCGGCACAACAGCGTAAGAAATCACACGCGCTTCGGCTTCTTGTAATTGCTCCTGATTGTCTTGGCGCTTGTGCGTCGCCAGAAACTTATCCAGGATCAGGCGGGAGGATTCAGCTTCGCGCTCAAGCTCTCCCAGTTGAATCATCGCTTCACTATCATCAAACAAATCGCCGGAGACCTCGTTTAGTCCCTCCTGAAGAGCATCAACACTAGCTTTAGAGAAGACAACTTCGTTTTCTATTTGTTTGATAACCTTTTTCATTTCCACGCGTAGCGTACGACGCAGATCATTCAGTTCAGATGTAATCTCTAAAATAACAGGGTGTTTCTCGCCATAGCGAGTGGATGCCTCCGACAAACGCCCTTCAACATCGAAAATTTCGAATTTGAGTTTGCGCACAAGATCGGAATTCACGATATCCGCAGCGGTTTCAATTTTCTCATCCGAATCCACAATTTTTGTGATTTCACTCAAACGTGCTTCGGCTTCGGCCTTTTTAGCCTTGGCCTGAACCAACTGTGCATTCAGCGCAGAAAGCTGCTCGACAGAGGACACACTGCGCGTTCCCTGTACAATATTATTCTGGGCCTTGTAGTTTTGCACAGCAGCTTCGGCATTACGCACCTGTTCACGCAAATCCGTGAGACGGCGATCTAGCCAGTCAGTCACTTTTTTTGTCGCGGCAAATTTTCGCTCAAGACGCTGCTCGATATAAATGTCGGCAATTGTGTTGGTAATAAGCGCGGCTTTATAAGGATCAACAGAAGTAAACTCGACCTGTATCGCAAAAGATCCAGGAATACTGCGCACAACTAAATTGTTAAGAAACGTAGTCGTCACATCCGCCATAACGCGGTTTGTGACCTCGGGCGGAAGGCTATCTAATTCTGATTTATACAAAGATAAATCTTTAAACTGCGGTGCCTCATTTTTCCCTGAATGTTTTGGAAACAACGTGTCGGTCCGCACTTTAGGCAAAGGCAAATCTTCAAGAAAATCCGGCTTTTGCCTCTCCACATCCGCAACGCCTTTAGAAGAGAAATCAGCTTGCTTGATCTTAAAGTTCAACCGTGGATTAAACTCAGGATCGGTCATTAAACCCAGGCGTTCCACAACCATTCGGCCCATTGAGCGAGATTTTAAAATTTCCAACTCACTCAAAAGCACCGAAGTATCAAACCGCGCACTACCAAGAAAAGCGCCAAGCTCTTGTGAAAGCTTTTGTTCTGGAGAATTTTCAACCAAAAGCAAAGAACGCGCAGAATAAAGCGGCTTCATAAAGGTTATCAAAATCGTTGCTAAAGATAGACCAATAAGGAGTGCGCTCAAAATAACCATTTTGCGACGCCACAACATAAGGAGCAAATCGCGGATATCGACTTCGATCTCCTCTCCCCCTAAATTTATAGAACCCCGATTACTTTGGGTTTTCTGGCTATGCTCCATATTTTCCGTCATCTGATAGCAGACTTCCTTTAATCTCTAAGTAATCTCTAAAAAAATTTTTCTTTAATCAAAATGATGTCGCCGGGGTTAACTTTGTCACTCACGCTCGCCTCTTCGTATTTTCCATTTTTCTCTTGATTGGGGCGTAAAATTTTAACCCTGTCCTTATTCGCACGATACGTAAAACCACCAGCTAGCGCTACGGCATTAAGAACCGTCATGTTGTTGACAAAATCGTAAGAACCGGGAATTCGTACCTCACCAAGAATATAAAAGGGCATCACAGACACAATTCCCACATTAATACTGGGATCAATAAGAAAACCTTCACTGAGTTTTGCCTTGATAAGCTCTTCCACTTGCCGGGCCGTTAGCCCCTGCACATAGATATTCCCGATAAGCGGCATGGAGACCATGCCCTTTTGGTCCAGTGTATATTCTTTGCTGAGCTCTTTCTCACCATACACCGTGACATCAATCACATCATCAGGGTTCAGACGGTATGCATTTGTTTCCTCAGCCTTGTCAATTTCAGAAACAGCCTCCATAGCCGCACTTTCATCAAGTTCAGCAATCACTTCGGTTTGCTTAAGAAGGTTTGTCGGCTCCCCGACATTTCCGGCAAAAACAGAGCTGGCGGCAGGTGTCATGCACACACATACCGTAAAAACGAGGAAACTCCAAAATCGAGCGCTTTTATACGAAAACATTGAACCAGGCCAGGTCAAAAGAAATTTAAGTTAAAAAAATAAGAAAAAAACGAATCGGAATGATCCGCAAAAGACGCAGGTTTACCGAATCATTCTAAACTTTTCAGCTGTATCAGACAACTGCTTAATTTCCAGATGAGAAATTCTTAAAACCCTGTTTTCCACAGGCCAAGATAACCATAGAGTTGGCTTTATTCACTCAGGGAGATATCCTGAGAAAAGCGTAAAACGCCAGACGGCAATTCCACTAAGCTCAAGGATAGCTGAATATGCGGTGAGCTTTCCCTTGTTATATCCTGTATTACCTTACCCACAATATTTTCGGAAAACCGATGCGCGGCATCAATAGCCTGATCTTGCAACACTGGAGACTGGAGAAGAAGCGCATATTCATAGCGCCCAGTCTGGCCGATAATATCACTCTGGCGGCGAATGAGAACCAAATTGCGCGCCAACTTAGAAGTTGCATAATCCAATGCATAGCGGCCATCCAAATTTAAAACCTCTTCATGGTTTGAAATACCAATAAATAAAATATTCGTCCGTTCGCCGTAACGTCCAGCGCGGTCCAGCGCAGACAGGAAAAGCTGGTTCATAGCCGATTTTGCAATCACGCCACCGGCACTGGGAAACTCTTCTGACGGATTGCCGATCTCGTTGCGCAGCGCCTGCAACCTCAGGGCATTTTCCATTTTTTCTTTTAATTGATCGCTATCCATGGGTTTTTGCAAAAAATCATTCGTGCCCCCCTGGAACGCCTGCTGCTCCGTCAAACTTTCTGAAAAAACAAGAATATAAGTATACCTGGCTGATCCGCGACGCAGGGTGCTTATCATTTTATCGGCAGTGTTCAGCGGCGATGGATCCAAAAGAACAACATCGAACTCATCAGATTTTAGATGCTGGGTAATATTATCCTTTACAGGCTCAACAACGGCATGATGCCCCAGTTCCTGCAATCTGGTCTGGGCCAGACTGGCGCTGAGCTCATCGCGATCCACTACAAGGACTTTCATTTTTCCGTTCCTCTTCTTTTCTAAGCCTATGATCTTGAAAAATGAGACAAATGAAAAGGATTAATTTTACAGGCGATCTTGTTGCGAAGATGTTTGACATTTGGGCCTGTTTTATATACTTGTTTGCCCTTAAAGTTTGGTACGCCCCGTTTAATATGCCCAGGTGGCGGAATTGGTAGACGCGCTACGTTCAGGTCGTAGTTCTCGTAAGGGAGTGAAGGTTCAAGTCCTTTCCTGGGCACCATCCTGCAAGCATTGGGTGCTTCAGGCAGTATTCCGGCTTTTAAAAATATAAAGAAGTATGAGCATACATTTACACAAAAACGACCTGCCCGCCGATATCGACCTCGGGAACATTGTTGCCGTTGATACAGAGACTCTGGGCCTGATCCCACAACGCGACCCGCTATGCCTGGTACAGCTTTCTTCTGGAGACGGGCAGGCCCATCTCGTACAGCTCAATCGTGGGAATTACGATGCACCCAATCTCAAGGCCCTGCTGGCGAACCCAAAAATAACAAAGATATTCCATTTTGCACGGTTTGACATCGCTGTTATCAAGGCTTATCTAGGGGTTCCCTGCGCCCCCGTTTACTGTACGCGTACAGCTTCAAAATTGGTGCGTACGTATACGGACAGGCACGGATTGCGGGATGTTTGTCGCGAGCTATTGAACATTGACCTGAACAAGCAGCAGCAATCTTCCGATTGGGGTGCCAGCGAGCTAAATGACGAGCAAATGAAATACGCAGCCAATGATGTTTTGCATTTGCACGAACTGAAAGTCCGGCTGGATGAAATGCTGATCCGCGAGGGGCGTATGGAGCTAGCACAAAGCTGTTTCGATTTCCTGCCCGCCCGTGCCGATCTGGATCTGGCCGGATGGCCCAACGTCGATATTTTCGAACATTAGACCGAAGGAGGCGGAAAAAATGAACAACACCGCCACTCCCATGACAAAAGACAATTCATCAACCACACTGGATATCGATAACGCAAAGCGTGTAATCGAGGCTGAATATGAAGGTCTTAAAGCTTTGGGCGCTTCAATGGATGAGCGTTTTTCCGGGGCCGTACAGGCCGTCCAGACGATGAAAGATGCCAAAAAATACGGACGCCTGATCGTTGCGGGCATCGGCAAGAGCGGGCATGTGGCACGGAAAATCGCCGCCACTATGGCCTCAACCGGCACACCGGCTTATTTCGTCCATCCTGGCGAGGCCAGTCACGGCGATCTGGGTATGATCACGGAAAATGACGTGGTGCTGATGCTCTCCAATTCCGGCGAAAACACCGAGTTATCCGATCTAATTCATTATACGCGCCGCCATGGCATCAAACTGATATCAATCACCAGCAAACCCGAAAGCACGCTGGCGCAGCACAGCGATATTGTTCTGGCTCTGCCGAATATGCCAGAAGCCTGCCCAAACGGTCTGGCGCCGACCACCTCCACCACCATGATGATGGCGATGGGCGATGCGCTGGCCGTTGCTTTGCTAGAGCGGATGGGCCTAACGCCGGAACAATTCAAAGCCTTCCACCCCGGTGGAAAGCTTGGCCAGCGCCTGTTAAGCGTTACAGATTTGATGGTTGCTTATGACGATCTGGCGGTTGTGGCGCCTAATGCTACAATGGATACGGCTATTTTAGCCCTGACGGAAAAAAATCTTGGCGCAGTTCTGGTCGCCTGCGGCCCGTCAGATTTGAAAGGCATCATCACTGACGGGGATTTGAAGCGCCATATGAGCCCGGATCTCTTACAAAAACCGGTCAGCACAGTGATGACGCAAAATCCAAAATCTATCTCCGGCAAAGCTCTGGCCGCCGAGGCACTGGACATCATGACCAAAAAACCCGGCCATTATCTCACCAGTCTTTTGGTGGAGGACAACGGCACGATTATTGGTATGATACGGTTGCAGGATTGTTTACAGGCCGGGCTTGCCTGATTTAAACTCTCCTCCCAAAACAAAAAACCAAGGACGCGCATGACACAGGATCAAGACAACAGGTTAGACCGCCTGATCAAAACGCCGTCCAAAGGCGGAAGCGACGGGCTGCGGTATTCCCGCTTTATCCGGCGGATGCGCTTTATCCTGCCGGTAGTCGCCCTTGCGATCACAGCGGTTGTCTTTACCTGGAGCAGTATGTATGACACGCGCATCGTTCCGGTCAATCTTGAGGCTTCACAAAACCAGACCGTGGGAAAGAATGAGCTGCTCAATCCGCGCTTTGAAAGTATGGATGAGAAAAACCAGCCCTACACAATCACTGCCAGCCGGGCGATCCAGGGCGAAACCTATGACGACCTTGTGGTACTGGAAAGCCCGCTAGGCGATATCATGCTCAATGACGGGACATGGGTGGCCATTCGCGCAGAACAAGGGGCGTTCCGTCAGGACACCCAGCGCCTGCTGCTTCAGGACAAGGTCCAGATTTTTCACGATGCAGGATATCAACTGGATACCGAGCTTTTGAATATCGACCTGGCGCAAAACCAGACCTGGTCGGATCAGGATGTTTATATCCAGGGCCCGGCAGGAACGTTGGAGGCCAAAGGCCTGAAAGGCGACTCCGGAGCCGATACGCTGAATTTTACCGGTCCGGCCAAGCTGGTCCTGTTCAATGCCGGAGAAGGGGGATTGTTCAGTGAGTAAAGCACTATCGTTTTTGGGGTTAATTTCCGTCATTCTTTTTGGCTTTGCGGCGCAGAGCTTCGCACAAAACCCCCTGCCCTCGAACAATAGTAATCAGCCGCTGGAGATCACAGCGCAAGGATATCTGGAATGGCGGCGGGAAGAACAAAAATTTATCGCCGATAAAGATGCCGTGGCCACGCAGGGCGACGTCTCGATCAGCGCGGCGACCCTGACCGCGCTTTACCGCGATAACGACCAAAACGACCTGGAGATCTGGCAGGTTGAGGCGGATCAAAATGTTGTGATCGATTCCCGGGAAACCAATGCCTATGGCGACAAGGCGATCTACAACATTGATGAGGAACTGGCCACCATGACCGGCGACAATCTGCGTCTTGTGTCCCCGGACCAGGTCGTAACCGCCAGCGACAAATTCGAATATTTCGTGGTGGAAGGACGCCTGAACGCTATTGGAGATGCCAAGATGGAGCGCACCAATGAACGGGGAGAGCGCAATGTCCTGCAGGCTGATAAAATCTCTGCCGTACTCAAAGACAATGAAAAAGGCGAACGCGTCCTTGACACTTTAGAGGCTTTCGACCATGTCATTATCACCACACCGACAGATGTGGTCACCGGCGATTACGGTATTTACAGATCAGCAACAAGCAAAGCGGAAATTACCGGAAACGTGACAATTACCAGGGGACCGAATATATTACAGGGCAGCCGCGCCGAAGTGGACATGACCACAAACACCAGCAAGATTTTTGGCGGAGCGGGCAGCAGCACAGGACAAGGGCGTGTCCGGGGCGTTTTTTATCCGGGCAGTCAGGACAAGGAAGAATAAACATGGAATATTTAAGTGAGTGGCTGATCTTAATCACAGTCTTTGGCATGGCCGTTATGGCGCCGGGCCCTGATTTCGTAATAGCCATCCGCAATTCCATCGTTCATTCCCGCCGCGCCGGAATTTTCACGGCTATCGGCTTCGGGCTGGGCGTGATGGTTCATGTTGCTTATTCGATTGTCGGAATTGCCACGATCATTTCCCAATCTATCGTTCTTTTTAACATTATTAAGATGGTCGGAGCGGCATATTTGATCTTCATTGGCTTCAAAGCTCTGATGTCCAAGGGACAAGCGCCGCATATCAATGGAAATCTTGAAAATCAAAAACCAAAAAAACAAATGGGCGCATGGACCGCACTGGGAAGCGGCTTCGTTACGAACCTGTTCAATCCGAAGGCCACTTTGTTTTTCCTGGCTCTGTTTACACAAATCCTGGATCCCGGCATGCCCCTGACTGTGAAAGCCATGTTTGGCCTGACTTGTGTATTTATGACGGCAGGATGGTTTTCGATCGTTGCGGTCGTGCTGACGAACAAATCCTTTCAAGCCCGGTTTCTGCGCTTTACCAAATGGATTGACCGTGTTTGTGGTGGCCTGATGATTGCCCTTGGTGTAAAATTGGCCCTGACACGATAGAAAGCCACATTCATGGTCCTGAAAAAAAATCCCCGTATCAAGGAAGTGCCCAAGGGCTTAACGGCTCATCACCTCTCCAAGAGCTATAAGAAACGTCCGGTGCTGCGCGATGTTAGCATCTCCATACAGCGCGGAGAGGCCGTCGCCCTACTCGGCCCCAACGGCGCGGGGAAAACCACCTGTTTTTACATCATAACCGGGCTGATTGGGCCGGATGGCGGCTATATCATGCTGGACGGGCAGGATATCACGAACCTGCCCATGTACCGCCGCGCACGGATGGGGATTGGTTATTTACCTCAGGAATCCTCTATCTTCCGCGGGCTGAACGTTGAGGAAAATTTGCGCGCCGTAATTGAAGCGCAAGAACTGAATAAAGAAGATCAGGAATTGATGTTGGAAGACCTAATGGTTGAGTTTGGCATTGAGCATTTGCGCCGCACGCCTTCCATTGCCCTGTCCGGCGGGGAACGACGACGCGTTGAAATTGCCCGCGCTTTGGCCGCCCGTCCCGATTTCATACTCCTGGATGAACCGCTGGCCGGGATCGACCCGATCGCGGTGGGGGAAATCCGCAAGCTTATATCCCATCTGAAAGACCGCGGCATCGGGGTTTTGATCACTGATCACAATGTACGCGATTGTCTGGGAATCGTAGACCGTGCCTATATTCTGCATGACGGCCATGTGATGTGCGAAGGCACCCCCGATGAAATCATCAACCACAAAGACGTCCAGCGTGTTTATCTCGGTCAGGGCTTTAAGCTTTAGAAAAAACCTTGCTCCTTTTCAGTGTTATTTGGGCATTGCCGTGCTAAAATGGAAGAATGAATAAGCCCACTCAATCCCTCGATCTCCGCCAGTCCCAGCAGCTTGTGATGACGCCGCAATTGCAGCAAGCCATCAAGATGCTGCAGATGAACAATATGGAGCTGTCAGAATTCGTGGAAGAAGAGCTGGAGCGCAATCCATTACTGGAAAAAGCGGAACCTGAAGAGGGCGGCAACGATAATGGAGAAGACTCAAGCCTTGCAGAAAAAGACGATATAGACCGTGAATTTGACGAAGCGCTCTCTACACATTCCGGTGATGATTTTGATTCCGGCTCTAAAATGGCAGAAGTCGGAAGCGGCGGAAATCATAAATTCGAAGATGCAGAAAGCAGTTTTGAAAACCAAATGAGCGCCGATAAAACTCTGCGCGAGCATCTAAGCGATCAGCTTCTTGTCGCTTGCGATGATCCGCGCGATCGTGTCATTGGCGGGTTGTTGATCGACCAACTTGATGAAGCGGGATATTTGCGCATTGACACAGCAGAGCTGACGGAACGTCTGGTCTGCTCACCGGAGCGCATTGATCGTCTGCTCGCCATCATGAAGGGGTTCGACCCTACAGGTGTGTTCGCCAGCGGACTAGCAGAATGTCTGGCGCTGCAGCTTGAGGAAAAAGGGACGCTTGATGCGCCCATGCAAATGCTGCTCGATAATCTGGAGCTTCTCGGCAATCATGATTTTAAAAAGCTGGCGGATATCTGCGCGGTTAATGAAACCTATCTGCGCGATATGGTGGAAGAGATCAAGGCGCTGAACCCCAAGCCAGCAGGTGAATTTGACCATCTGGTGGTGCAGACAGCCATCCCTGATGTTCTGATGAAGCGCCTGCCGAAAAATCTGGGCGGCGGATGGCGGGTGGAGCTGAACAACGATACGCTTCCCAAAGTGCTGATCAACCAGGAATATTATACCGAAGTATCCAGCCGGGCGAGCCAGAAGAAGGACAAAGAATACCTCAACAACCAGATGAACTCCGCCAACTGGCTGGTCAATGCCATGAACCAGCGCGCGCAAACCATCCTGAAAGTCGCGGCCGAAATCGTCGAACAACAGGATGCGTTTTTCAATTACGGTATTGAGTTTCTTAAGCCGCTCAAACTCTCCGATATTGCTTCTGAAATCGAGATGCATGAAAGCACGGTCAGCCGTGTCACCACCAATAAATATATCGGCACGCCGCGCGGGTTGTTTGAACTCAAATTCTTTTTCTCCGTTGCCCTGGAAAGCGCCGATGGCGTGGCTCATTCCGCCGAATCCGTCAAGGCGCGGATCAGATCGCTGATTGATGGGGAAGATCCGAAAAAGATTTTATCGGACGATGCGATTGTTGATTTGCTAAAAGCCGAAGGCATTGACCTGGCGCGGCGTACAGTCGCCAAATACCGCGAAGGCATGAATATCGGCTCCAGCGTGCAACGCCGGAAACAAAAAAGTTGACATAAAAATAGAACTACGGTAAATTGCTGCCATGAATGAAAAACCACCCAGAATATTTGCTGGCGCGGCCCAACCTACAGCACATGAACCAGATCCGCACCTCACTCATGAACGTAATGAGTTAATTACTTTCCTGACAGAGTGCGGTAAAGCTGTTGGACAAGATTTTTGTAAAAATGAAGAAAACTGGATACCAGAAAGACGAGCTGCTGTGCTGGTTAATCTTGGGAAAGGAGCCAGTTTTCATGCCATATGGACACCCTCATTGCTCAAAGAAGGCATTAGCCCCCCAGGCTACACTTTTAAAAACAAAGCCTGGCCCGACAGGCGTACAGAGGAGGCCAGAGAATTATTTATAAAGCAGCAAGGAATTCAGTTTTGCTCTACAACTGCAAGGGATATACTCGTGCCACATAAAATAGACGCGTTTAGAATTATATTGAATGAAATCGATACCCTACATTGCAACACTCCGGCTCAATCTCAAGCTCTTCGTGACGTTGCTCAAAGATACCAGCTAATTGATCCTCAGCCAATTCAGGAAAGTACACCTTAACAACTCGACTTTTTCTCGGTGGCGCCGAAAACAAAAGAAAACTTAATCCAGTTTCAAACCGGCAAGCGCGGCGGTCGATTCTATAAAATTTTCATATTGCCCTCAAAAACACAAATTTTTTCTGCGAAAAATCATGCCTTTCAGTGAATTTGTGCTATAATTGTCGATGTATCCATACTGCAATCAAAAACTTAAAGGAAGGTCCTCATGGAACTCACCGTACATGGAAAACAGATCGATGTCGGCGATGCCCTGCGCACGCATGTATCTCAAAAAATTGAAGATTTGAACAGCAAATATTTCAATCACACAACCTTTGCGACGGTTACGTTTTCAAGGGAAGGGCATGGCCATAAGCAGACGAAAGTCCATATTTCCATTCAACTTGGTAAAAATATCATGATTGTGGCTGACAATGTCGCGGGTGACCCGTATGCCGCATTCGACAGCGCCGCGGAAAAAGCAGCCAAACAGCTCCGCCGCTATAAACGCCGACTACGCGATCATCATGAGCGCCTGGAACAAACCCCGGAAAGCGAAATATTAAAGGCCCGCAAATTTGTTCTGGCAGCCATGCCGGAAACGCTGGAACAGGATAATAAGCCGGAAGACGATGCAGAGAATGGCGAAGATCCTGTCGTTATCGCAGAGATGAGCACGGATATTGATACAATGAGCGTTTCCGATGCCGTTATGCGCCTGGATCTGTCCAACAAAAACGCCATGATGTTCCGCAACCCGGCAAATGGCGTTATCAATGTGGTCTACCGCCGTGAAGACGGCAATATCGGCTGGATTGATCCTGAAAATGTTGATACCCAACAGGTTAGCAAAAGCGCTTAAAACGCCTTTTATTTGTAGTATTCCTGCAAAAAACTGCGTAAAAACGTAAAAAACCAAGATTTACGTATTGACGCACAGCATTTCCCTCTGCTTGATAGAGCTATCACTAGTTTTGCAGGGAGTAAATGCTGTGTCAGTTCCGGAAAAGTCGGAAGATTTTGCAAAATACGTTATAGGATTGCTTAGGGGAATAAGTAGCGATTTTGAGATCTCTGTAGCCGGGAATGGCAGGACCTTGTTTGTCAATGGACTTGGTTTGGATCTTTCAACTTTGAAAAAAATAGCAAACCGAAACCCGAAAAACGCAGATGAATGCGTTACCAATTACCTCTCCCGTACCTTCAACGCTCAGAGCCTCCTTGATCTGGATCTGCCTTTCGAGAATATGAGGCATCACATAATGCCGCGCATCCAACCCGTAAGCATTTTTGAAAATATTAATCCCGAGCTTGCCGCGCATATCGAATTCGTGAACGACACGGTCATCATGTTCGTGCTCGATCACGAAGGAACCATGACAAGCATTAAAACGGAACAAATGATAAAATGGGGGGTCACGAAAGACGATCTTTATACCGCCGCAATTGAAAACCTTCAAAACCGTGAACTGGATTTTGAAATCCGCTACCGTGAAACGAAACAGGAATCCCGTTCAGCCAATATTCACGTTGCTGACGGATATGATTCGGCCAGACTGCTATTACCTTCGCTACACCAGCGCCTCCTGAAAACCATGATAGGGCTTGGAGACCAAAGTTTTTGCGTCTGGATAGCATCCAGAGACAGCTGCATCATCGCGGAAGGACACGACCCGGATCTGCTGAAAAAAATCGCGGAGAAGGTGGGAGAAGCTTTTCCTGATCTACCCTACAACATTACAACCCACCCTTTCATTCTGACCAAAGACGGAGTGGCTGGCGCGACAAATGAGCTCGTCATCAGGAATGCCGAAAGAATTCAAAACGGAGCAGATCATTACGGTTTAGTCCACATTGCTGAAGAAATGAAACCGCCTCCGGGTTAAGCATCCTTATTGCACAAAATCAGCATAAAAAAAGCACAGAAATACCCCCTTTATAGCACGCCTTAAACCCTTATCCAGTGCGGATTTGCGCCATTCATGATAGATGGCATATAAGTGTTGACTAAATTATGCAGTGCACCACTTTTTTTTCTGGTATTTCGCTTTTGAAAACTATAAAACCCCTATTACGTGTGTAAAGAGTTCGGGATTTTAACGGGAGATCCAATCATGTCTGATCTGTATCGCGACACCCAAATCGACTATATTATTCACCATCTTAATGCAGGAAGCCCGCGCCATGCGTTAGAGCTTCTGGCACAGGATGTAGCAGATAAAATTTCATATCAGGAGCATTCTTTATTTCAACGCCTGATTGACAAGGAAGAGATTACAAGCTCTGCGATCGGTGACGGCGTTGCTATTCCTCATTTAAAAATTCGGCATCTTGAAAACCCTTTTACGGCGCTTGCTGTTCTGAACCGCCCGCTGGATTTCAAAGCTCTGGATAGAAAATCTGTAGATCTAATCTGTCTGGTTTTGTCGCCTGAGCGCGACGGACCGCTGCACCTGCGCAAACTCAGCAGAATTTCGCGTATGTTTAAAAACAAAGAACTTTGTGATCGTATTCGCGAAGCCAAAGACGAGCAAGCCGTCCGTTCGCTGTTGATCGGTCCTGAGGGCTGGATGCTAGCCGCATAAAATCCTCCCCTCGTGCGTCGAAGGAGAATACCATCATTGCTTTTGGAAAAACTTAGTGAACCGTTGCGGGTTCCAGATCGTTGTGGCGCACCACAACTGCAGCAGAAGCTGCGCTATCCATTACAGATAAAGGCGTGCCATCAGCCGCGTGGATTGCAAAGGCCACCTTATCTTCAATCCGAATTTGTCTTATATAGGCGACATACTGAACACCGAAATTCAGAAAATCTTGCTGGGATATATTCTTAAGCTGGTTATTCAGTAAATTAAAATCTTTATCCGTCATTTTGCCCTCTTATACCTTCATTCTACATGATTTGCGTGCGGGCCGCATTAAATTTATTTACTTTTTGTCATCAACATCAATGGCATCAATAGACTGCGCACCATTGCCAGTGCGCTTGATTTCAATTTTTCGTGCTGTTGATTCTGGTATGATGCGCTTCAAATTAATATGCAGAAGGCCGTTGTCCAGCTCGGCATCCTCAATCTCTACGCCTTCGGCCAAAATAAAGCTGCGCTGGAACTGGCGGGCCGCAATACCGCGATGCAGATAAATGCGATCATCGTGTTCTTCTTCAAATTGCTTGCCGCGAATGGTGAGTTGGTTATTTTCTATCTCCACATCCAGATCAGACATGGTAAAACCGGCCACCGCCAAAGTAATACGCAGACCGTCATTACCAATTTGTTCAATATTATAAGGGGGATAGCCCTCCGAAGCCGATTTGCGCACTCGGTCGAGGGTTTTTTCAAACTGATCGAAGCCCAAAAACAACGGGCTGTCGAACAGGGTTAAACGTCCTGAGTTCATTGCACTCCTCCTTTATCTGAGCGAGTTTAAAGTCATGGCCCACCTCTATGCAGCACCATACCGTATATATAGAACTTACGAACCCCAAAATCAAGATTTACAGAGAAAGATCAGGATATGTGCTGCTTCACAAACAACCGATCACAATACCCGCATTCGACGCTTTCACGGCCATCGAAGGAATACCATACTTTCGGATGGCCTAGCACACCGCCGCCGCCATCGCAGGACACTTCGTCCGCATCGCCATCTATAACGATGGTCTCGGGCTCTAAAACCTGATAGTCTGGGCTTTTTGGCATTATCATAATCCTTTTACGGTTTTTTATCGTCTATAGCTTAAAGTAAAACACAGAGAAACATATCAAACCTCTTCACGAATTATAATCATGCCGGACAAAAACACCATACGATTCATTGACAATCCTTCCCTGAATGGGAGCATGGACAAATATATCGAGATCCACGTTCAAACGAACAAGGTTCTTGAAAGTTGGAAACACTCGCTTTTCAGCTTTGAATGGCTGGATAAAAAAGGAAAAATCAAGCGCTTGCAGGACTTGCCCGACGGCGAACAATCCAAGCGCCGTACGGTCGAAGAGCGGATTGAACGGGGGGAGCCCCTCGCAAAGCCCGTCTTGGGAATCGGAATCTACGATAATGTGGAAATCGGTGTCGGACGGGCAGAATTCTTAACCCTTATCACCCATGGGGTAAAGAAAATCCCCGTACATATTCCCAAATCCAGCGAAAGCGATTTTCATGAGTTTCTGGCTGATGTAAGCTAGAGAGTATGAATACTCAATCAAGCACGCAGCTCGCCACAGAATCCGGAAATGTAATCTTCATTATTCTTATTGGTGTGGCCATGCTGGCTGCCCTGACCTATGCGGTCTCTGGCAGTATTCGCGGCGGCACGCAGGATATGAGCGCAGAAAAGGCGCGGCTTTACGCCGCCGAAATCCTAGAATACAGCAGCGTCATAAGCAATGCCGTAGCACAATTGCGCCTGCGCGGCGTGACGGAAGCTCAACTCTGTTTCGATGATTCAAACTGGACTGCTGATTATAATCATGCAGGATGTCTGAACAACGACAACAAAATCTTCCATTTTGACGGCGGCGGGGCAATCTGGCAGGAAATCCCGGTCGAGGCGCTGGCTCCCGGCGTCGCATCCCAGGAATATACAATTACCGGTGCCAATGCTGTGAACCAGATTTTTACCACAGAGCCGGAAATTACGATCATGGCCACAAACTTATCGGACGCCGTCTGTGCACAAATGAACAGACTTTTGAATCTCTCTAGCGGAACCGCGGTACTGGCCGATACCGCCGATGTCGGTTTTACGCCCTATATCGGAACGTTTTTTTGGGAAGCGACTATCGGATCGGGGACCACTTTTTCAGACCAAAAAGCGGGATGCTTTTACAACGATCCAAATGGTTATAATATCTTTTACAAGGTCTTGCTGGCGCGCTAAAGCTTGCGCCATTTGGGGCCTTCAGGCGTATCTTCTATTTCAATGCCCTTTGCGGCAAGCTTGTCGCGGATTTCATCTGAGCGGGCGAAGTTTTTTGCTGCACGCGCTTCGGTGCGTTCACCCAGCAATTTTTCGATGCGTTTAGCTTCGTCATCTGAAACAGCCTCTTCCTGATCGTCTCCAATTAAAGAAACGCCTAACAACCTCATTGAATTATGTAAGATTAATTTGAGGATAGAGAGGTCTTTTGACCCGGCAGTAGCTGCTTTGTTTATCCGGCCGATTAAATCATTCAGCGCAGACAGCACCATCGGTGTATTCAGATCATCCTGCAACGCAGCCTTGATCACATCATCAATTTCATCGCCGGATTCAGCCTCCACATCCTGCAGCATTTCAGCCGCCCGCATAAGCCGTTCATAAAGCTTTCCGGCCTGATGCAAAGCCTGGGCGCTCCAATCCAGCGGCTGCCTGTAATGCGCGGACAATAAAGCCAGGCGCAGCACCGGGCCCGAATAATCCTTAATCAGATCATGCACCAGTGTGACATTGCCAAGGGATTTGGACATTTTCTCCCCCTCCACCGTCACAAACCCGTTATGCACCCAGATTTTGGCGAACGCGGATAAATCGTCTTCATGCCCATGGGCGCAACAGCTCTGGGCGATTTCATTTTCATGATGTGGGAATTTCAGATCCGCCCCGCCGCCATGAATGTCAAACGGCAGGCCCAGATGTTTTTCCGCCATAGCTGAACATTCAATATGCCAGCCGGGCCGGCCAAAGCCGAATGGACTATCCCAGCCTGGTTCATCGCCGCTGGAGGGTTTCCAAAGCACAAAATCCGCCGGGTCTTTTTTATAACCGGCAACCTCAACCCGCGCGCCGGCAATTTGTTCATAGCGGCTGCGACCAGAGAGCCCGCCATAGGCCGGGAAAGACGGCACGTGGAACAGCACATGCCCGTCGGCTTCATAGGCATGGCCGCGCTCAATCAGACGCTCGATCAAGGCAATCATTTCAGCAATATGCGCGGTCGCCAGCGGTTGAATATCAGGCGGGGCGACGCCCAAAGCAGCCATATCCTCGTTATATATCCTCGCATATTTCTCGGTAATAACATTAATGGCTTCGCCGCTTTCACGTGCCGCATCAATGATCTTGTCATCCACGTCGGTGATGTTAGAGACATAGATCACCTTCGGATATTGGGTGCGCAAAACCCGGGCCAGTAGGTCAAACACCACGGCCATGCGCGCATTGCCGATATGGGCGTAATTATAGACCGTCGGACCGCAGGCATAGAGCGTCACGTGCTCCGGATTAAGGGGTGTAAAGAGCTGTTTTTTGCGGGTTAGGCTATTGTAAAGTTGTAAATGCGGCATATTTTGTATATTTGTGGTTCAGTTTTTACTGGAAAATACGCGAAAATCAGGGTAAGACCAAGCCCTAAAGCATAACAGGTTGAAAAAGAATGGCCTCGGAAATTATCGAACCTAAAGCCTTTTGTAGCAAATCACGCCCCAGCCGCAAAGAGGCGGAAGAGGCGGTGGAGATCCTGCTGCGCTATATCGGCGAAAACCCCTCGCGCGCCGGTTTAATCGAAACGCCCGCACGCGTGGTTCGCGCCTATGACGAATTTTTCGCCGGATACGAACAAAACGCTGCTAAAGAGCTCAGCAAAACCTTTGATGATATTGAAGATTATGATGACATCGTTCTGGTCAAAGATATCGATTTTGTTTCCCATTGTGAGCATCACATGGTTCCCATTATTGGAAAAGCCCATATCGCCTACTGGCCCGACCAGGCCGTTGTCGGGATTAGCAAGCTCGCCCGCATCGTTGAAATTTACGGACGCAGGCTAACCTCCCAGGAAAATATGACCCGACAAATTGTTGATGTAATCGGAAATACCCTGAAACCAAAAGGTGCGGCCGTTATGATCGATGCAGATCATCAATGCATGTCGATCCGTGGCGTGAATAAAGCCAATTCAAGCACAGTCACAACATCGTTTTCAGGGGTGTTCAAAGAAGATGCGGAAGTGCGCGATCGCTTCCTGCGAATGACCGAGCGCCGCTAAATTTTCATATTAATGCATAATCGAGCTGTCCATGCGCGCAAAAAGACTGCGCACATAGGGGGAATTGCGCACCGTGTGGATCAGACGCTCTTTTGAAAAAGGTTTTTTCAGGAAATTCTGCGCCCCGATATCCGAGGCTTGTTTGATATTCTCCCGCGCCGTATCGACACTCAGCATCACCACAAATGCTTTGGGGTCAACCGCCCGGATCGCCTGCAACGTCTCATGACCATTCAGGCCGGGTAAATGGATATCCAGAAAGACAATATCAGGAGCGTTCTCGATATAGGAAATAATACCCTCCTCACCATTGCGCGCCACATTAAGATCATAATCCTTGCTCAGAATATTGGCTGTATAGGAGGCCGTAAAGCGATCGTCCTCAATAATCAGAACCTGCGGGTGCTCCCGGCGCGAACGGCGAACGGGAATGCTGGAAACTTTGTTGCTGTCAACCATAGCTCTATAGGCATGATGGGCTTTTGCAGATAGAAGTTTTTTATCGACCAGCTTTTGATAATTGTAAAACTCGTTGCCCAGAACTGTGGAATCTGCAATCTCACCGGGCAGGTTTTTTTGCATCTGCTTATAAAGCTCTTGTAGCAAGACTTTTTCTTCAGGCGTTTCGCACTGGACCAGCGCCACCACATCGTTATCGGAAAAAAGGTAAATATAGCCGCGCTGCAGACCCTTACAACTGTCGTGCAGATGCTGCACAAAACTTTCTCCCTGCTGCTTAGCCGCGCTCAGATGCTGTTCTATTGCAACCTGGTCTTCAATAATCATAGAATGCGGAAGGTTTTTGGATAAAGCAAAATACAGCGCCGTCCAGCCCTTGGTCTTGCCGGTTTTAAGCTGCTCAAGCGTTGTCAAAAAATGATGTTCCGCACTTTCGCGAATAACCTTCATTGCCGCCCTCAATCCCTGATCACATTTATTCTTTTATAATTATACTCTTCCCCACTATCATTATGATGGATAAAACTTAATTTTTAATTTACGTAATATTATGACCTGGCGTACCCTATTGCAGCCCAAAATTGCCGATTTTATAAAGACTTACGCGCAAGCCAATGTTTCAGATCTGGCGCTCAAGGGCCCGCCGGATCGCACATGGGCGTTTCCTCTCGTACTGGATCAAATCAAGGCGAAACAAAAAGCAAAGGAAAAGCTGCCGCAATGGCTGACTGCTCATCCGGATCTTGTTTTTCCCCCGGCCGACATTGTGGAACAGGCCTCCTCCGCAGCAACGGCGCGGTATAAAGCCTCTCTCGTGGATGGCCAAAACTTTATCGATCTTACAGGCGGAGCAGGGGTTGATAGCTGGGCGTTTTCACAGAAATTCCGGCACGGAACTGTCATAGAGCGCAATGCGGAGTGCGCCGCTTTGCTGGCCCATAATCTCCCACTGCTTGGCAATGGGAATATAGAGGTCGTACAGGCAGATGCGGAGAATTTCATAGAGTCCATGGCGCTATCGGATTTTGTTTATATTGATCCGCAAAGGCGCAACACAGCACGCAGTAAAATTGTGAGACTGGAAGAATGCAGCCCCGATGTCACAACGCTTTTACCGCTCATACTGGAAAAAGCCGGAACGGTGATGGTCAAAGCCTCGCCCATGCTTGATATCGCTTCTGCCGTGCGGAAACTGGCGCATGTGGCAGCGGTTCACGTTGTCGAATGGCGCGGCGAATGCCGCGAGGTTTTGTATATCCTGAATGCAGCAACCGACGCTAATTTCGAATATGTCCCCCTTACCGCCGTTAATATTGACGATGAGGGCTGTGCCATCGCAGCGTTGCGCTTTACTGCTGGTGAAGAAAATAACGCAGAAACCGCTGTAGGACCTCTCGAATCTTACTTATTCGAACCCGGTCCGGCATTCCTGAAATCCGGAGGTTTTAAAACCCTGGCCCTACGCTTTGAGCTTCGGAAGCTCCACCCTCACACCCATCTTTATACAGACGCGCATGACCGCCCGGACTTCCCAGGACGGCGTTTTCAGGTGCTTGAAACAATTGATATCAAATCCAAACCTTTTCCTGTTTCAAAAGCAAATCTTGCGGTGCGTAATTTTCCTGCTGATGCTGCCGCCCTGAAAAAACGCCTGAAAATAAAAGACGGCGGCGAAGACTATCTGTTTGCCTGCACACTGCATGATGAAAGCAGGACAATCATCCGGGCAAAGAAAATTGATTCTCAAAATCCGATCCTGTTGAATTCATAATAAATTCGTGGAAAAATTGATTAAATTTTTAGAAAAAATTTTATTTTTTTGCTATTGAATTCATAGGGTTAGCACTGCCATAAAGATTGGTTTCTGCGGGTTTCAATACCTTATTAAGATTTGGCGGGGTACAATTAAAGAAGGGCTTAACAACAGCAATTGAGGGACCTTCCCGGCCACATGTGTATGAGGCCAAGAAGGTCATGTACACCACGCGCCGAATAGTGAATAATAGGCTTTGAATGATATCAGTTCCGAAATTCAAATCAGCGGCATTTTTCAAATCTGTGAAACAGGAAAAAACAAAAACATCGGCGTTTAAATCCATTATTACCACGTCGCCGGCACAAATCTGGAAAAGTCGTCTAAGCTGGTACATAGCTTTGACAGCTTTCATGATGATTGCGCTGGTGCAGACTGGTGTGCTGATTATCAAAACTGAAGAAGTTCGCCAGCAGCACTTGAATGAACTCAAAGAAATTGGCCGATCCGGCATTGCCCCTCTGCTTGACACCACAATTATTGATCTCTTCCAATCCCCCTTCACCGAAGAAGACGCAACCCGTCTTCTGGCTACAACAAAAGTCAACGGCCTGACTATTTATTCCAGCCAACTAGATTTGATTGAAAGCTATGGTGAGCCGGTAACTATTGTCCTGTATGATCGGGACAGCCTGGCACGGACTTATCTCAGCCCAGATGGCGCTTCCTATGAGGTTGTCTTCCGCAGTAGCGAACTACGCCGCCCTTACATTATCGTCGCCCGGCTTGATTCCAGTGAGGTAGGCATCAGAGTGCAAGAATACACAGAACAAACAATTATTATTACCCTGCTGATGTCCGCCTTTGTCACCACGGTTTTGATGATTGCACTGGGTCACTGGCTGTTGGAGCCTATCTTGTTTATGCGCAACAACCTGATGGCGGCCAGCAAAAATCCAGAAGAACCAAAAATTCCCGACTCGCCCTATAAAACAAATGATGAAATTGGCGGAGCCATTGCTTTGGCACAGAAGCTCATTCACCAGAATGCCGACAACATCAAACGTATCCGCAGCGCTGCTGAGGATAAAATTCACAAACTCGCTTATTACGACACGCTAACTGGCCTGCCAAACCGCACATTGTTTCTACAAACCCTGTCCGACCACATGCAAGCTGGCAACGACGGAAGCGTGAAGCGATTTGCCGTCGTCGCGCTAGATCTGGATCATTTCAAAGATATCAATGACTCAATGGGACATAATGTCGGAGATGCCATCCTGCGCAGCGTCGGCAAACGTCTGCGCTCCGCTATGCCTGAATCTGCAACAGTTTCACGCACAGGAGAGGATGAGTTCGCCATCACCATGCCGCTGAGCAGCGGGGTTAGCTCGGCGCGCGATGTGGCCGAAAAAGTGCATAGTGTTATCCGTTCCGAGCCTTTCCGTGTCTTTAACGAATCCTTCCAAGTTCGCTCCTCCATAGGCGTTTCAACCTTCCCTGATGACGGCGTTGACCCTGACCAGGTTTTAAAAAACGCCGATATCGCCCTAAACCGTGCCAAAGAAGAAGGGCGTGATGGCATCCGCGAATATTCGGAAGACTTCGACCGCGCTGTACAGGCGCGCTTCCAGATGCTGCGTGATTTGAGTGATGCTCTGGAAAATAGCGAACTTGATTTGCATTACCAGCCTCAGCTGGACCTGAAAACTGGAAAAATTATTGGTGCAGAAGCACTGTTGCGCTGGTGGAAGCCCAATAATAGCAAAGAAGGCGGTAGCTTTATCTCACCCGGTGAATTTATTCCGATTGCCGAACAATCCGGACTGATCGTTCCCATCGGCGAATGGGTACTGCACAAAGCTTGTAAGGACGCAAAGGAATGGAGTGTTAAACACGGCGTGGATATCCGCATTGCGGTTAACGTCTCGGCCGCACAATTCAGCCAGAGTGATATGGTTGCCTTCGTCAACAAAACCTTAATCGATACAAAACTTGATCCACGCAAATTGGAGTTGGAGGTAACGGAAAGTGTGTTTATGGACGATATCCAGCATACTATCCAAACCCTTCAGGCATTGCACAGCCTGGGAGTTGAGCTGGCGATTGACGATTTCGGTACGGGGTATTCCTCTCTGTCTTACCTTCGGCAATTCCCGATCGACCGCCTGAAAATCGATCAGAGCTTTATTCGCAATGCACTCAACAACCCGGATGATGCCGCAATTGCCCGTACGATTGTGGGCCTTGGTCATTCTTTGAACCTGAAGGTTATCGCAGAGGGCGTGGAGACCAAAGAGCATGAAGACTTCCTGATCGAGCATAATTGTGATGAAGTACAGGGCTTCCGCTATTCTCGCCCTGTACCCAATGAAGATTTCACAAAATTTGCCACATCTTATAACGGCGATCTGAGCAGCTTCAAACAATAAAATCCCTTTGCCATCATCCATTGAAAACGCTATGTCTTAGCCCATGAGTTTAACGGCAAAAAAATCAAGCGCCCTGACAGGACGAGTCCGTATCCCCGGTGATAAATCGATTTCGCACCGTGCTCTTATGCTGGGCGGGCTTGCGATTGGCGAGACGATGATCAGCGGCCTCTTGGAAGGCGAAGATGTGCTGTGCACCGCCCAGGCCATGCGCCAACTTGGCGCAAAAATTGAAAAAGGCGGCGATGGGCTATGGCGCATATTCGGCACTGGAATTGGTGGATTGCATCAACCCAGCGATCCGCTTGAAATGGGCAATTCAGGAACCTCTACAAGGCTCCTCATGGGCCTCGTTGGCGGGCATAATATATCGGCTAAATTCACTGGTGATGCTTCCCTTTCCAAACGCCCCATGCAGCGCGTGATGACACCGCTGGAGATGATGGGGGCCAACTTTGAGGCGAAAGAAGGCGGACGATTGCCGCTGACCGTCAGGGGCTGCAAAGATACGCTCTGCATAGAATACCGCCTACCTGTCGCCTCCGCGCAGGTGAAATCCGCGATCTTGCTTGCGGGTCTGAATGCCAGAGGCGCAACGACCGTGATTGAAGAGCGCCCCACCCGTGATCACACAGAAAATATGCTCCGCGCCTTTGGGGTGGATGTGAAAACAGAAATACTCGAAGATGGCGCGCATGCCATCACCGTTATAGGCCATCAACAGCTCCAGCCCGGCGCAATTGATGTCCCAAGCGATCCATCTTCGGCCGCATTTCCGGCCGTGGCGGCTGCGATCAATGAAGGCTCGGACATCCGCCTGCCACGCATAGGAATGAGTGAGCGCCGCAACGGGCTTTACCTGACGCTGCAGGAGATGGGCGCGGACATCACCTTTGAGCATGAACGCATCGAAGCGGGCGAAAAAATTGCCGATATTGTCATTAAAGGTTCTGGCCCGCTCAAGGGTATTGACGTGCCCCCGGCTCGCGTGCCCGACATGATTGATGAATTCCCTGTGCTGGCCATGGCGTGCGCCTGCGCCGATGGCAAAACAAAAATGACTGGGCTGGCGGAATTGCGCGTCAAGGAAAGCGACCGTTTATTGATGATTGCCAATGGCCTAAAAGCCTGCGGTGTGGATCTGGAAATGGGCGAGGATAGTCTAACCATTCACGGCACCGGAAAACCACCCAAAGGCGGCACAGCAATTGAAACCGCCCTGGATCACCGCATCGCCATGAGCTTTCTGGTTCTCGGCACAGTCACAGATGAGCCCGTCCAAATTGATGACGCCACCCCGATTGCCACAAGCTTCCCGAATTTCGTAGAATTGATGCAGGAACTCGGCTCAGAGATTAGCTAGTGCCTTCTTTATTCCTATCCGGCCCCCAATTATCCAGCCATATATCAAGCGGCACAACGGAGGCCGGATGACCGGTATCGAAGAAATAGGAATCAATCGCGTAGGTCTCCCCCGTTGCGATTTCTCTCACCGCCGCGCTGTTATGAGGCCACATCATATCAACGATATAGCCCCGATGGATGGGGCCGCGCACCTCGTTCCAGACCAGCACATCTTCGCGGCTAATAAAATCAAGAATAAGCGAGGTGTTAATCGCCTCATCCACGCAATCCATTTGCCCGTTATGGCCCTTGAATGTCTCGGCGCGGCCATAATCTTTTTGCAGGTCGGTATTGGCCAGAATGAAGTTTTCAACCATGCCCACGGCGCGCGCAATCCTCTCGCGTTCCTGCGCCGCATTTTTTGCAGGCGGGTTAAACAAAGTCAAGACCTGCTGCCATTGCGCCTGCGTTAAATACGCCTCCGTGCTCTCATTACAGCCAAAACCATGGCAGACGGTAAAATTTTGCAAGGTAGCCTTATCATGCGCAAATTCATGCAAGCTAATCCCCTGCCCCTTTGAGCAGGCAGCAAGAATGAGGAGCAGACAAAAAAGAACTGTACTTTGGATTTTCATTTTCATAGGCTACGACCATGCCAGACAAAACACTGAAAAAAAAGCCCGTAATTGCTGTAGACGGTCCCAGCTCTGCAGGTAAAGGAACTCTCAGCAAAGCCCTCGCCCGAAAGCTGCATTTTGCCTATCTCGATACCGGTGCTCTTTACCGCACTGTGGCGCTTGAGGTTTTAGAAATTGGCGGAGACCCACAAAACGAAGGAGATGCCCTGAACGGCGCTTTTGCCCTGCAAAACAAATTAAAAGGCTCCGAAAACCCGGATATAGTGTTGCTGAACCCCAGATTGAGGGACGAAGAAACCGGGCTGGCCGCTTCGAAAGTCGCGCAAATTCAAAGTGTACGCGACGCCC
>CAYGSN010000013.1:0-63098 GCA_964352675.1 uncultured Pseudobdellovibrionaceae bacterium | reverse complement strand
ATGCTCTCCTATGAGTGTCTTCATAGGTATCATTTATTTGGCTGATTATTAACGTTGCCTTTCTCCCCGCCCAAAAATTATCCCCTAAAAGAGCCCCCCTCTCCGAAACACAGCCTCAGAAATCAGCGACATCGCATAGCTGAAACATAAGCAGAAACTTATTTGTTGAATTCTTATGAAATTTCAGGTACAGTACCCCTCGCACAATCACAACAATGCTTGCGAAAGCGAAACGGCTTAAAGCTATATCTTTTAAGACGTTGGGAGCTTTTGTTGTTTTTGAAAATTAACTTTGGATTTGCTTGTTTGCAAACAATAAAAAGGTGAAAAAATATGGCTGATAATGACAATTTTGACTTTTCGACTGGTGACTATGTTGTGTACGCCGCACATGGCGTTGGACAAATTGAAGGCATCGAAACCCAAACCATCGCCGGTATGGATGTACGCCTCTATGTTATCAGCTTCGAAAAAGAGCGCATGCGCCTCAAAATTCCTGTCATGAAAGCCGAGGCCAACGGTCTGCGTAAGCTCTGCACCGGTGAACGCTTGGAAGATGCATTCAAAACACTGAAGGGGCGCGCCCGTATCCGCCGCACCATGTGGAGCCGCCGTGCACAAGAATATGAAACAAAGATCAATTCCGGCGATCCGGTTGCGATTGCCGAAGTTCTTCGTGATTTGAAACGCAGCAATGACGATTCAGAGCAATCCTATTCCGAGCGCCAGATTTACCAATCCGCGCTTGAGCGCCTGGCTCGCGAAGTCGCCGTGATCGAAGATATCACCGAGCTGAAAGCCGCAGAGCGCCTGGAAGATATCCTGATGCCAAAGAAAACAAAGGAAGCCAAGGACGTTAAAGCCAAAGAAAAAACCAAGAAGGCTGCATAAGGTTTTTCTAAACCGGCCGGACCGGCCGTATTAAGTTACAAACAGGCGCAGTGCGAAGATATCCCTTCCTAAGCGCCTGTTTTTTTTGTATACTATATTTGATTCTGGGAATTGGATCGTAAGTTATCCACACCCTGTCATTTCTTATCCTGCGTTTCCCTCCTTCGTGCTGCATTCACCACGTCCTTAAAAAAACATTATTGAAGAACGGTTATTCATTTGAACGCGAGAACGCAAAACCCGTGTTTCACGAATCTAGGAAAGCCCAGGAAAATATGGGCCATACCCGCTATTCACGGTCAAATTGAACCGCTCATACGCATTCATGATGAAATTCTTGCCCGCATCCGGCCCGGTGAACGCATCGTCTATCTAGGGAATTATACGGGCTATAGCGAACAGTCCGCTGCATGCATTGATGAAATCCTGACCTTCCGCCGCATGGTTCTCTCCCAGCGAGGCATGCTGCCCGGCGATCTGGTTTACCTGCGCGGCAGCCAGGAGGAAATGTGGCAGAAACTCCTGCAGATACAATTTGCGCCTGACCCGACAAATGTGTTGCTATGGATGCTCGGCAACGGCATTTCCACCACGCTGGCCAGTTACGGCCTGTCTGCGCATGACGGGATAGAAGCCTGCCGCTCCGGCGTGATGGGACTGACGAAATGGACGAACACTGTGCGCGAGGCCGTGCGCCGCCATAAAGGGCATGAGATATTCTCCACACAATTCACCCGCGCAGCTATGACACCGGAAGATGCACAATACCCGATGCTGTTCGTGCATGCGGGCCTGAATGTTAAAAAACCTCTGCATGAACAGGGAGATCATCTCTGGTGGTCATCCTGTAACTTTGAAGCGATTGAATCCCCTTACCTGCCCTTCCAGAAGGTCATACGCGGCTATGATGCCAAACACAGGGGCCAGCATCTGAATTGCATTACCGCAACGCTGGATGACGGCTGTGGCTTTGGCGGAAAGCTGGTTGCGGCGGCATTCCTGCCTGATGGTGAAATTGTCGACATGCTGGAAGCCTGATCCACAGGAATTAAAAAAAACTTAATAAAAATGTAATCTATTTCACCTGCTCCTGCGAATAGAGTCGTGCAAGGCAAGAAATGCCTGGAAGGAAGGTAAAGAGATGGCACATATTGACGATCCCCAAACACAAAAAGCAAATCTGGACTATATCAGAACCTCCATGAATGAGCCTTTACTGGAAAAGGAACATGAGCTGGATTTGGCCAGACGTTGGCGGGACAGTGAGGATGAAGAGGCTTTACATGAGCTTGTACGCTCTTACACACGCCTTGTGGTCTCGGTGGCCAGCAAATTCCGCAATTACGGCCTGCCCATGGGCGACCTTATTCAGGAGGGCAATATCGGCCTGATGCAGGCCGCAAGCCGGTTCGATCCGGAGCGCGATGTGCGCTTCTCAACTTACGCAACATGGTGGATACGTTCTTGTATCCAGGATTACGTGCTGCGTAACTGGTCTATCGTGCGTACGGGAACTACGGCTGCGCAGAAATCCCTGTTCTTTAACCTGCGCCGTCTGCGCGCCAAGATTGAAAGCCGCAATGAGGCCGAAGGGTTGGGCGATAAGGGACGCAGTGAGATTGCCAAAGAGCTGAAGGTTAAGACCAAAGAGGTGAGCGATATGGAAGGACGCCTGTCCGGCGGTGACCAGTCGTTAAATGCTCGTATCGGCGAAACCGGAGAAGACGAATGGCAGACCTTTCTGGCCGATGAAGGCCCAACGCCCGAAGACGTTGTCATCGGCATGAGAGATGCACAAACGCGCTCCCGCTGGTTGCAAGATGCCTTAAACACCTTGCCGGAACGTGAACAGAAAATTATCAAGGACCGCCATTTGGGTTATGAGACTGTAACCTTGGAGGAACTCGGCAAAGAGCTGGGTGTTAGCAAGGAGCGTGTGCGCCAATTGGAGCAACGCGCCATGGACAAACTAAAGAGCTCCATGAGCGGTCTTGTCAAAAACAAGAAGGATTTATTTCTGGAAGGCTGATTTTTTCATCGGTCTTTCGAGAACCGGGCTGAGAACTCCCCCTTCCCAGTCCGGTTATTTTTTATTTCGATTTATTCCACGATTATTTTATAGCGCTGCCCTGCCTGTAGCGGCGCACCCGGAGCAAGAGCATTCAGGACGCGAACATACTCTTCCTGAAATTTTTCAAAGGGCTGGCGGCGTGCCAGAGAAGCCACTGTATCCCCATCCCCGGCTGTAACAACCTTGACGCGGTAGGGTTTGAGAATTGCCTTCTCCGCAGTGCTAAGCCGCTTAAAGCTATAGGTTGCACGTTTGAGATCTTCAACCAAAGAAGCCGGGCTGCTTCGAGGAATGGCCATCTGAAATCGGGCAAAACGTCCCTGTTCCCACTCGATCGCGACCAGGCGGATTGTCACGGGCTGGCCGTTTACCGTCCCCGGAAGGGAGGCTGTTGCCGCTCCCATACCATTAATTGTGATGCGCTCTGGCGCAGGAATTTTTTCACCCTTCATCCAGATCTGGGAAAGATACGCCCCGGCATCGGATACGCCCTGCGCTCCGGCCAGGTCGAACACAACAACCGCCCCGACAGACGATGTCGCCACCACCTGCGTCGGCTGGTTCATTAACCGGAAGCCTTGCGGAACCTCAAAGGTAAAACCAAGCTTCGCATGAGAAAATGTCCGGCCGCGGACAAACCCCTGATCGGCGCTATCACCATAGACAAGACCATCTATCGCATTCAAGTACCCACCCTCGTTAACCGTTCCGCCCGCAGCATATTGAGCCGCTTCGCCGCGGGTCTTGCTCACCCGGTCTGCGGTTGCCGGATGCGTAGAAAAATAGCTGAAATTCGAGCTGGCCTGACCGCTCTCCATATCCTGGAGGTTTTTTTCATTCTGCAGAGACTGCAAAAATGACGACATCGCGGCCGTATCATACCCGCCTCGGCTTAAATAGCGCAGACCCAAGGTGTCGGCCTCGCTCTCCTGCCCACGGGAATAAGAGCTGAGATACAGGTTTGAGCCAATCCCCAGCGCCTGACTGACGCCGGAGCTGTCCACCGCTGCAGAAATCACAGCCGCCCCCAGACTTGTTATCACGCTCTGCGAATAACGCTCTGCCGAATGCCGCCCGGTGATATGCCCGATTTCATGCGCCAGAACGGCCGCCAGCTCAGCCTCCGAATTCGCCAGAGCCAGAAGGCCGCGCGAGACATAGATATACCCACCCGGCAGCGCAAAGGCGTTCACAATCGGGCTGTCCAGAACAAAAAACTGATACGTCACATCGGAGCGTTCCGTATTGGCCGCGACCTTGGCCCCAACCTGGCGTACGTAATTCAAGAGCGCCGCATCATCGTAAAGGCCAAATTGCTGTTTGACCTTTTCATGTTCGCCTGCGCCGACACGCACCTCCTGCTCCGGTGACATCAGAGCCGTAAATTGCGAAGCGCCGGTGGCCGGATTGGTGGAACACGCGCCCAGAAGATTTGCGCACAACAGCAGCAGCACAATTTCGAACGCGCCCTTGCCAAATGTCTTTGAAAGTGAATTTAATATTATCATGAAACGAATATTAGCGTGTTTTTTGCTGATCTCCAGCCTTTTATTCTGTGTCGCGGGCGCACAAGCCAAAGAAGCTTTACCCAACGGTGATTTCATCACCATGCGCGAAACCGGAACCGGCAAGGTCAAAACCGTCATAGACCCTCTGACCTTCCAGCTTACGGACGGGCGTACAATCCGCCTCTCCGGCATTGATATCCCCGGCTATGATTACTTCAATCCGGGGGAATTTTCTATCCTGGCCCTTGATGTCCTGAAAGATTTTCTGGAAGGGGAAACGGTTCATATATTCCAAACCGCACGAAAGGATCTGGGCCGCCTTAATCGTATGGGGCATGATCTGGCTCAGATACAACGGGATGCCGACAATGCCTGGGCGCAGGGTACTCTGATTTCTCTGGGTTTGGCACGTGTACGCACAACCCAGCGCAATCCGGACATGGCGCAGCAGATGTATGCTCTTGAATCCCGTGCGCGCGAAGAGGCGCTTGGGTTTTGGAGTATGCCCGAATTTCAAATCATGACCGAAGAAAAGGCGGGGGACAGCCTGAACGAATTCCGCATCGTGGAAGGCAAAATCGAAGCCGTTGCTCTGAACAACAACCGGATTTACCTGAATTTTGGCCAGAACTGGCGGGAAGATTTCACGGTTTCGATTGCTCCGGCCAATAAGCGATATTTCCAGCAGGCGGGAATGGACCCCATGCAGTGGGGCGGGCGGCATGTACGCGTACGCGGCTGGATTGAGGAGTATAACGGCCCCTATATCGAAATTGACCATCCCGAAGCGATCGAGTTCACCGACACAAAGGGCCGCATGAACATACAGGCCGCCGACCCGTTGCGCCCGCCGGAAAAAGGTCCTATGGTGAAATCCATCAGCAATCCTTAACGAATTAACCTTCTTGCTGAGCGATAACAGACAACGGATTTAAAAACGTGTCACCGACAAGAAAAACATCGAAGATCATTCGCAAACCCATGCGCCGCTCGGCAGAACCTGTCTTTGACCTGTTCGCGCCCATTACGCCCTATTCCAGCGGTTTTTTGAATGTTGACGATACGCACCAGATTTATTGGGAACAAAGCGGAAACCCGGACGGCGTACCGATCGTCTTCCTGCATGGCGGACCGGGCGCAGGTGCAACCCCAACTCATCGCCGTTTTTTCGACCCGGATCATTACCGGATCATTGTTTATGACCAGCGCGGCTCCGGTCGATCTCACCCGCTGGGCAGCCTCGAAAACAACACAGCGGCACATCTGGTTGATGATCTGGAGGCGTTGCGGCAGCACCTGAAGGTCGAGCGCTGGCATTTGTTCGGCGGGTCCTGGGGCAGTACGCTGGCTATGCTCTATGCGGCGAAAAACCCAAAGCGTTGCATCAGCATGGTTCTGCGCGGAATTTTCTTGTGCGAAGCCGATGAAATTGAATGGTTCCTCTATGGTATGCGCAAGATTTTTCCCGAAGCGTGGGAACAATTTGCGGGCCTGATCCCCGAAGACCAACACGACAATTTGCTGGAGGCTTATTATGCCTGCCTGACCTCGGATGATCCGAATGTGATGCTGCAGGCCGCTATCCGCTGGGCTTTGTATGAGGGCGCCTGTTCCTCTCTTTATCCAAACTATGAAACCATCACCACGGATGAACAGAAGAAGCACGCCCTGGCCATTTCACGGATTGAGGCACATTTTTTCAAACACGAGATATTGAGCGGAGAAAGCAGCATTCTGAATGCTATTGATCCCATGCGCGCCATCCCAACCACAATTATACAGGGGCGCTATGACGCAATCTGCCCGATCCAGACCGCGCATAAGCTTCATCAACTCTGGCCCGAAGCAGATTACATTATTGTGCCCAATGCCGGGCACTCGGCGTTAGACCCGGCCCTGCGTTCCCGCTTGATTGAAGCAACGGAAAACTATAAAACTCTCAAATAATCAAAAGGAATATCATGGATTTTACCTCTCTCAAAGATCTGGATTTAAAGGGCAAGCGCGTACTTCTGCGGGTTGATCTAAATGTCCCGAAACAGGACGGGCGTATCACCGACACCACGCGAATTGACCGCCTGAAACCCACGATAGATGCACTGCGCAGCGCCGGAGCACGCATTATCATCCTGTCCCATTTCGGGCGGCCGAAGGGAGAGAAAGAATCTGCGCTCTCGTTGGCCTTTATCCTGAAAGCGCTGGAAACCGCATGGGGCGCCCCTGTGCGCTTTACCCAAAACTGCATCGGCGAAACGGCACAAACCTTGTGCAATAGCTTGCAGGACGGTGACATTGTACTGCTGGAAAACCTGCGTTTTCATGCGGGAGAAGAAAAGAACGATCCGGAATTTGCAAAGGAACTGGCCAAGCTGGGCGATATCTATGTGAATGATGCGTTTTCCGCGGCACACCGTGCCCATGCCTCAACGGAAGGGCTGGCCCATCTGTTGCCCAGCGCCGCGGGGTTGTTGATGGAGGAAGAACTGCGCGCGCTCGATCAGGCGCTGGAAAATCCAAAGCGCCCGGTGGCAGCCATCGCCGGGGGCTCTAAAATCTCTACCAAGCTTAGCGTGCTGAAAAACCTGGTACAAAAAGTAGATATTCTTATCCTTGGCGGCGGCATGGCCAATACCTTCCTATTCGCACAAGGGGCTGATATCGGCGGGTCTCTCTGCGAGAAAGATATGGCCGATCAGGCGCGGGAGATTATGGCGCTGGCCGAAGATAAAGGTTGCAAAATCCTGCTACCGTCCCGCGTGGTGGTGGTGAGCGAAATACAAACCAATGCTGCTAATGACATCGTGGACAGCACCCGAATTCCCGAAGGTAAAATGGCAATTGACGCCGCGCCCGATGCCGTGGACGACATTGCAGACAAAATTAAAGGGTGCCATACGATTGTATGGAACGGTCCTCTGGGCGTGTTTGAAGTTAAGCCATTCGATGCGGGAACAAATATTCTGGCCCGTGCGGTGGCACAGATGACAAAATCCGGCCAATGCGTGAGCGTGGCCGGAGGCGGGGACACAGTTTCTGCGCTGGAAAATGCAGGGGTTGCAGAAGATTTCAGCTATATCTCAACAGCTGGCGGCGCGTTTCTGGAGTGGCTGGAAGGCAAAACCCTGCCCGGCGTTGCCGCCTTATCCGTCAACAAAAAAGCTGCTTAGTTCAGGCTGTTGCCATCCAGTGAGTTTTTCATGATGCGCTTGGCAACTTCCGCTGTCACTCGATTGTAGTAGCTAATGGCGCGATTGATATCCTGTGTATCCACCATCGAACTGCCGTTGCGCAATCCGTTTGTCAGTAAGAAGATCGAAACAAAATCAGGCTTGAGAATATCAAAGGCTTTGCAGGCCACGGCCAATCCCTGACCGTTTGGCTGCATCAAAATTTCCAGAACGGTTTTGGCATCCAGACCGGAAAACTTTGCAAATTGTGCGATAAAGGCCGGGACCTGCCCGCGCTTTAACGTGCTGAGCATCAGCTTAACAGTCAACAAACCTTTTTCTGCAAAACGGTCGGCAGATTTCTCCATTGAAGCCGTCGGCAGCAATTCGGATTTTTCATCGATATCCACCAAATCCAGAACAACATCATCAATCACATCCAGCAAAACCTGGGATTCCAGCTCGTAATTATCAAGGATAAATTGCTTAATGTCCTGCCCCACGAACTGATAAAGCTTGCCGGCGATATCTGCCGTCACTTCATCACGGCGCAACAAAGGAGCAGCCAGAGTTTCCTCTCCCTGCGCGATATCGCTCAGGATGCTTAATGTATAATCAGTTAGGACAATCCCCTTGTTTTCCACCAAATTAATTGCTGTTTCCAAATCGCGTGTATCAGCCAGAAGCTCGACCACTTGTTCGCTCAGAGCATTGCGCTGGGCGATTTTACGCCAATATTCGGCGCTTTTGGATTTGACGATATAAATCAAATCAAGATCACCAAGAACCGGACTTTTCCTTAGGATAGGCTCCGCGATCTCAATTTCATCGTTTGCCATCTGCAGCACAAGGCGTAAGGGCACGCTGTCCATTGTTGAAAGACGCTCAGCCAAAGCTCCGCGCAAATCTTTTTCCGCCTGGCGCAAAAGCGCAATCAGGACATCGGCGATCAATTCGCCCTCTTTCATAGAGAGGTCCATTTCCAGTAAGTCGCTGACAACACCGGTCAACTCCACTCTGGCATATGGCTTTTTATCCTTCGCAAGAGAGTACAATTTGTGTGAATCATATAAACGCACCAGAAGCGGCGTTACCGTTGAAGATTTATCCAAAAAGCTCAGATCCATTTTTTTAGCCCCATAATTCTTATTATATTCTTTTTATTTTAAAAATTCGAATCCGATCCAGATCCATAGAAGTCTTAAGGCACGCAGTTTAGTTGGTTTTTTATGGCTTATACGTTGCCGTCTTGCCCCTATTTATACGCCGGATTGGTTACGATTGCGTTAAAACTTGTTTACGGAATGGTTAATTTGCAGATTTTTTTGATTTTTATAGAGACTCACCCTATAATAATCCTTTATTAATAAATTGTAAGTAAACTAAAGAGTAGTGGGAACAAATCATAATCTAGGGATTTAAAACTATGGCAGGACCTCTGGGCGGCATCGGACCGCAGCAACAACTTCCAATCGCAACGGCATTACAGGGCGGTGCAAATAACCAACAAGCTCGCCGTGCGGAAGAACAGGAACAGCCGCGCGATCGACAGCAAGTTCAGCCGCAAGGCACACAGGCTGCACAGACGCAGAATGCTGAAACAGACAACCAAAATGTTGGGCGTCGCGACGAAGCGCAGGGCTTTAACGTTGCCAATAACAACCAGTCCGAAGACGCCTCTTCCGGTGAGCGCGGCTCTCTGGTTGATATTTCGGTTTAAGACTAAGACTATTTAAAAGTCTATAAAAGCGAATAAGGCGCCCTGTGGTGCCTTTTTTGATTTCTACCGGCATTTGATAAGAAGAACTATTGAAACGCGACCTCGTTAAAGCTGCGCAATTTACGGCTGTGAAGCTTTTCCGGTGAAAGATCGCGCAACATGGTCATGGTCAGCAAACCGACCTGCAGATGCTGCTCCACCCGCTGACGATAAAAACTATCAGCCATGCCTGGTAATTTTAGCTGACCATGTAGCGGCTTGTCAGAGACGCAGAGCAAGGTACCGTAGGGCACGCGAAAGCGGAAACCATTGGCAGCAATCGTCCCGGATTCCATATCCATCGCAATCGCCCGGCTCTGGCTCAGGCGGCGGTTTTGCTTAATGGAGGATCGCAGCTCCCAGTTCCGGTCATCCGTCGTCGCCACAGTGCCCGTGCGCATAACTTTTTTCAGATCATAACCCTCCAGCCCGCTGACCTGCTCAACCGCACGCTCCAGCGCAACCTGAATCTCCGCCAGCGCCGGTATGGGGATGGAGGGCGGCAGGTCGTCATCCAGAATGTTATCTTCCCGCAGATAACCGTGCGCCAAAACGTAATCACCCAGCTTCTGTGAATTACGCAGCCCCGCACAATGCCCCAGCATCAGCCAGGCATGCGGGCGCAGCACCGCCACATGATCCGTAATGGTTTTGGCATTGGACGGACCGACGCCGATATTGATCATGGTAATCCCGCCACCATCTTCGGTTTTCAGGTGATAGGCCGGCATTTGCGGCATGCGGGATATATCGGAGAATTCGCGCGCATCTTCAGGATTTTTTGCCAGATTTTCATTGGTTATAATAAAGTCGCCTGGCATTACAAAAGCCGTGTAGAGGCTGCGACGCTTTTTAAGCTGCGGATCATCCGTCGGCGCCATCATATCCTTGGCGATCTTAATAAACTCATCAATATAAAACTGGTAGTTCGTAAAAATAACGTAATTCTGCACATGCTCCGGTGAGGTTCCTGTGTAGTGCTTTAACCGCTGTAGGCTCAGATCAACGCGCGGCGCGGTGAACAACGCCAGCGGTGTAGGCTCACCAGACGCGGGTACAAAGGTTCCGTTGGCGATCTCGTCATCCATGATGTCCAGGTCCGGCACATCAAAAACATTCGGGATTTCGTGAATCTGTTCCGGGCTAAGCCCCTGCTCCAGGTGGAAGTTTTCGCCCAATGCAAAGTGAATCGGGATCGGAGTATCACTGATTCCAACTTCAATACCCACATCATGATTTTTGAGCAACAACCGCACCTGGTTGAAATAATACGCCTTAAAGATATCCGGCCGTGTAAGAGTCGTGCGGAATAGACCGTTGCGCGAGACAAAACCGAAAGAGCGCCTGCTATCAGAACGGCGGGCGACATCAACCTGAATCTGGATATAAGGATAGCAAGCACGGATACGCTTGGAGCCGGCCAGCGGCTTCCCCTTCGTAAACTCCTCAAAGCTTTCACGCAGATAGCGGACATGCTCCTCATAAATCGTGGTTAGAGAGTCCAGGACCTCATGTGGGTCTTTAAATTTTCGGGGTTTAAAAGATTTCGGTGCTTTTGCCATTTCGCCATGATGGCGGATTCTCATCCGTTTTTCAATCGCTTAATCCCATCAGGGAGCGTGCATACTCACGAGCGCTGAAGGGTTGCAGGTCTTCGATACCCTCGCCAACGCCAATGGCATGGACGGGAACGCTGAACTGGTCGGCCAGCCCGACCAGAACTCCACCCTTGGCCGAGCCGTCAAGTTTTGTCACCGCCAGACCGGTAACATTGACAAGCCCCCTGAACGCTTCCAGCTGTGAGAAAGCATTCTGTCCCGTGGTGGCATCAAGCACCAGCAGAACCTGATGTGGCAAATTTTCATCCTGCTTCTTCAGCACACGGATAATTTTTTCCAGCTCGGCCATTAAATTCGCCTTGTTTTGCAAACGGCCGGCGGTATCGATTAGTAGCACATCAATGTTATCTTTCTTCGCCTGCTCGTAAGCCTCAAAAGCCACAGCGGCCGAGTCCGCGCCAATATCCTTCGCCCAGAACTTGCACTGTGCCCGTTTTGCCCATTCCTCGAGCTGCTCAACCGCTGCCGCGCGGAACGTATCACCCGCGGCGATCATTACGCTCTGACTTTGCTGAAACTTCATCTGATGGGCCAGCTTACCTATCGTTGTAGTTTTCCCCGCGCCGTTGACTCCGCAAACCAAAATAACATGCGGCCCATCAGCAGGCTTTGTAATCACAAGCTCTTTCGCCACAGGCTCCAGCATATGGGTCATAACTTCGGCCAGCGCCTCCCGGATTTCTTGTCCTGTCACTTCGCTGCCAAAGCGGTCTTTGGAGAATTCTTCAATGATCTTAGCGGCCGTTTTAGGTCCCAGATCCGCCTCAATCAATAAATCTTCTAACTGGTCCAGCGTATCCTGATCCAGTTTTGACTTGGTTAGCAGGTTGGAAATGCCTTTGGTAATTTTACTGGACGATTTGCTCAGGCCCGATGTCAGGCGCGAGAACCAGCCGCCTTCTTCTGAATGGTCGCTCAAATCCTGCGCCTCCCTCACATCCTCGCTTAGGGTGTGGCGCGGCACCGGCGTCTCATCCAGCTCTTCAATAATCTCGGCCTCGGTCTCCTCCAGCTCATGCTCAAGATGCGGGCCCACCTCCGCCTCATATTCTGTAGGAGGCTCAAGCTCAGGCTCGCCGCTTGGATGAAGAAGCTTGTCGTCGCGCGCCTCTTGTTCCTGCTCTTTTTGATTTTTCTTTTTGCGCCAGAAAACCATTTGGCCCCCTTATCTGTTATGCCCCCAGATGAACATGGATAGAGGCTGATATCAAGAGTACAAATATAAGGTTTGACAGAGTCTTGCATAAACATAATGTGCGGTGTATATAGTGATTTTTTTTGAGGAAAGAATGTTAAAAAACGTGCAAAATCTGGCCAGATTACAACTGGGGAGCCTGTTTGATAGAAAAGCACATTCTATCCGCACCCTGTGCCGGGAACCAAAACCTGATTTGAATACTGCAGTAAAGCTCCTGCGCTCTGTGAACAAACGGAAAAGACATTTATTGTCACAGCCCGACAGTGACGGCTGCCCACCGCTTTACCATGCACTGCTCTCCATGAGAACGCGGCCCGAAGAAGCCTATTTTGTCCGTCAACTCTGCATCGCGATAGACAGGCACCACGCGCCGTTTGAAACAATGGATATGGCCGATGCGATGCTTGCACTCTGCGATGATATGAATTTCGCCGATCTTACAATGGTCAGACCCGTTGCCCAGAACATTCTCGATCTTGGTGCCCTCAATGGCGCTGTTACACAAAGCTTTGATAATATGCAGTCTGGAAAGTTGACTCCTGCAACCAGCACACAGCCGCTATTGCGTAGCCAGACAGGTACAGACACAACATCGCCCCCTCCCGCCCCGCTGAGATTAGCAGATTATAAGAGTCTGGAGCGCGATTAAACCGTAACGGCCTTCAGCATATTATTTTCAGCGGCATCAGAAGCAAGATCGACACTGATAAAGACGACCTGCTTATACCTTTTTTCAACAAGTGTACGTGTTTGCGCGGCGATTTCGCCGACAGGTACGGATCGTGAATTCCTGCGCCCATAGGCAATAGTGCAGAACGTACAGCGATGATCACAGACATTTTGTACTTGCAGGAATGCCCGGCTGTGATCTTCAAATCCTTCGAGCAAATGAGAGGCCGTTTCCCGCACCGCCATAATATCATTCACGATGATTTTTTCATGCGAATTTGTGCCCCATGTTTCCTCTTTAAGCTTGAGGTTATTGCCGATGATCTGATAGACCTCCTCCATCTGTGCATATCTCTGTGGATCAATCTGTGCGCTGCAGCCAGTGACAATGATCTTGGCCTGTGGGTTATTTCGTCTGGCCCGGCGGATCGCCTGACGCTAGGCTTATTTGGTTACGGCGAAGGTATTGTAAATAAATGCATTTTAGAGGACTTTGAGCTGACCTTCAAATACATATGCCACAGGGCCGGTCATGAGGACATGGCCATCGCTTTCCCGCCATTCAATATGCAGTGCGCCGCCATCGAGGTTAACTTCGACACTGCGATCCGTGAGGTCACGCCTTACAGAAGCGACGGCAACAGCGCAAGCGCCAGACCCGCAGGCCAGCGTAACCCCCGCCCCGCGCTCCCAAGTAATTTGACGCAGCTTTGATCGATCCAAAACCTGCACGAATTCTACATTGGTGCGCTCCGGGAATAAGGCGTTGTTTTCAATAAACGATCCAATTTTCTCTACATCCAGACCCTCCAGGCTATCCACAAAGAAAACACAGTGCGGATTTCCCATATTGACGGCCACGGGAGCGTCTAAACCCGCAGCCGACAATTCCAGCGCCAATGTATCCATCACCTTAGAGAGTGGAATTTGCGCCCATTCGAGCTTTGGCGCGCCCATATCGACGGTTACAAGGCCATTTTCACTTTGAAAACAAGGCAATAGCCCCGCGCCTGTCTCAATCACACATTGCGTTTGACCCGTTTCCTTGAAATAAAGATCAGCCAGGCAGCGCGTAGCATTGCCGCATGCTCCGGATTCTGAACCATCGCCGTTATAGAACCGGGCAAAAATATCACCCTTTTGAGACGGCTCAAGAAGGACAAGCTGATCACAACCTACACCAAAGTGGCGATCGCATATCTGCTGGATTTGGGCATTGGTCAGCATGCCGCTCTTGATCTCTCTGTGATCAAGAATGACAAAGTCATTTCCAAGGCCGTGCATTTTTCTAAAGCGCATTGTATTTATCCATATAGTTTTCTTGACTTTCTGCACAATCCCGCCTAATGTGCCACCAAATTCCACTGAAAGCTATATTTTTCAGTGCCCAAGCACTCTAGAGGTGCAGGTATCCCCCGCTCGGCGAATTTACGCTCAGCGGGGCTAAATCTCTATTTGAGGAAATTGTTACAGATGTTTGAAAATCTGAGCGAAAAACTAGGTGGTGTATTTGATAAACTCAGGGGCAAAGGCACGCTGAGCGAAAACGACGTCATGGCGGTGAGCCGTGAGATCCGCCTTGCCCTGCTTGAAGCTGATGTCGCCCTGCCCGTCGTTAAAGACTTTATTGCTTCCATTAAAGACAAAGCCGTTGGCGAAAACGTCATCAAAGGCGTTAATCCGGGGCAACAGGTTATCAAGATTGTCCATGATGCGCTGGTGGAGATGCTGGGCGGCTCTGAAAACGAAAAAGGGGCACAGGATCTGACATTCGGCGCAGCGCCATGCGCTTACCTTATGGTCGGCCTGCAAGGCTCCGGCAAGACCACTTCCACCGCTAAAATCGCAAAAATGCTTACCGAAAAGCACAAGAAAAAGGTGCTGATGGCCTCGCTAGACGTCTACCGCCCAGCCGCCCAGGAACAACTCAAGCAACTTGGCAAGCAAACCGGCGTGACCACGCTCGAGATTATCGAAGGGCAAAAGCCGGTTGATATTGCAAACCGCGCCATGGATGTAGGCCGCAAGGAAGGTTATGACGTGGTCATGCTCGATACGGCCGGGCGCACCACGCTGGATGAGCAGATGATGAGTGAGGCCGCCGCGATCCAGAAGGCAGCCAAACCTGTCGAAACCCTGCTGGTGGCCGATGCCATGACCGGGCAGGACGCGGTAAACACTGCCAAAGCCTTTAACGAACAGGTCGGCCTCACCGGAATTATGCTGACCCGCGTAGATGGTGATGCGCGCGGTGGCGCGGCGATGTCGATGAAGGCCGTCACCGGCAAGCCGATCAAACTGATTGGTGTCGGCGAGAAGTGGAGCGAAATCGAAACCTTCCACCCCGACCGTATTGCAGGGCGCATTTTGGGCATGGGCGATGTGGTGAGCCTTGTAGAAAAGGCTGTGGAAAACGTCGATCAGGCCGACGCCGAAAAAATGGCCGAAAAATTCAAGAAAGGCCAGTTCGACTTTAACGACCTACTGTCCCAGATGCAGCAAATGAAGAAAATGGGTGGCATGGGCGCAATGATGAAGATGCTGCCCGGTATCGGCAAAATGGCAGGGCAGCTTGAAGAAGCGGGCGTGGACGACTCCATGATCAAAAAGCAGGAAGCCATCATCTTTTCTATGACGCCGCAGGAGCGCTCCAAACCGGATTTACTCAATGCCAAGCGCAAGCAGCGCATCGCCGCAGGTTCCGGCACAACTGTTCCAGAGATCAACAAGCTGGTGAAGCAGCAAAAACAGATGCAGACCATGATGAAGCGCATGAAAAAAATGGGCATGGGCGGTATGATGAAGCAGATGAAGGGTCTGATGGGCGGCGGTGACATGGCCGAGCTTGAGGCTATGGCTGGCTCTATGGATGCCGAAGCCTTGGCGGAAGATATGGCGAAAGCCGGTAATGGCGGGCTGGGCTCTAACCCCTTCGCACCCGGCGGACCTCTCTATAAGGGGGGCAAGTGATGCGTCCTGCGACTGATACGGATTTTGATACGGCTTACGAAATCTATATGGATGTCACCGTCAATCCGTTCATGTCTTATGAGATGCTGGACAAAGACGGCTTTAAAGAAGTGTTTACACAGCTTAAAGCCCGCGATTATTTCTGGATTTTTGAGCATGACGGCACCCCTTATGGCATGTGCACGGTCACACAAGGCAAGGCCCGCGCCAGCGAGGCCGCCTATCTTGGCTCTTTGGGCATCAAATCAACCCTTCAAGGCAAAGGGCTGGGCCGCAAAATGATGCAAAATGTTGAAGAGTTTCTGAAAAAAGAGGGCTTTAAGGTCGTCTATTTCATGGTCGAAGCCGATAATGACAGAGGCGTGCGGTTTTATGAAGCACTGGGTTTTCAGAAAGGTGGCGTTGTGCCGGGATATTTCAAACGTCAGAACGAGGATACGCGTATTGACGAATTTATTTACTACAAGACTTTTAACTGATTGATTAGAAAAGGAGAAAAACTATGGCACTAGCAATCAGACTATCCAGAGGCGGACGTAAGAACCGTCCATTCTACCGCATCGTTGTAGCCGACAAGCGCATGGCGCGCGATGGCCGCTACATTGAAAAGTTGGGAACGTACAACCCGCTTTTAAACGATGAAAACGACCAGCGCGTACAGCTGGTGAAAGACCGGATTGAGTACTGGCTTTCACAAGGTGCGAAACCGTCCGAACGTGTAGCAATCTTCCTGGGTAAAGCCGGAATTATTGACATGCCGGCTCAGCCGAACCGTCCGCAAAAATCGGCGCAATCTGAAAAGACAAAGCTGCGCATTTCCGATAAGGAAGAAAAGAAGGCGGCCGCCGCTGAAGCTGCAAAAGCTGCTGAAGAAGAGGCAAAAGCCGTGGCAGAAGCTGCCGCTGCCGCCCCTGCTGAGGAAGCCCCTGCTGAGGAAGCTGCTGCCGAAGCTCCAGTGGAAGCTGAAGCCGCTCCTGCTGAAGAATCACCAGTTGAAGAGCCTAAGGCAGAGGCCGAAGCTCCTGCTGCTGAGGAAAAACCTGAAGAGGAGAAGAAAGAGGGATAACCATCTCTCTTTCGCTCTCATCTATGAAGCGCGTTTGCTTAGGCAAAATTGTTGGTGCTCACGGAATCAAAGGGCTGGTGAAAATCCGGCCCTTTGGCGACGACCCGACATTGATAGAACAGCTCAGCCCCCTCTTCACTTCCGAAGAGGGCGAAGAGCAGGTATATATCGCCCTGAAAAATTCCAACGGTAAAATTTTTCTGGCGGAAATCAGAGGGGTATCCGACCGTACGTCTGCGGAAACGTACACAGGGACCGAACTTTACGCAAAGCGCGACATGCTGCCTGAGCTCGAAGATTCCGATGGGTATTATCTGGAAGACCTCAAAAACCTGACAGCCTTGAATCAAGCCGGTGAAAAAATTGGCATGGTCCGCAGCGCCGATGATTTTGGCGCCGGGACATTACTGGATTTCCAACCGCAAATGGGGCAGTCTTTTTACGTTCCCCTTAAAAAAGAATATGTTGCAGATATTGATCTTGAAAAAGAAACGGTCACCTTTTTGGATAGCCACAAGGATATGAAGATTGAGTGAGGATGGCTTGAAAGTATTGGCAACAGTTTTAGACAGCGGGGCCGCACATGTAATCCGCAGCTTGATGCAAAGCCATGATATTGAATGCCATGTGTTTGATGATAACGCCTCGGCTGTTGGATTTGGCATTCGCGATATCCGCGTTCTGGTCGATGCCAACGATTTAGACAAAGCGCAGAAAATTTTAAAAGGGATGGAAGCATGATTTTCAACCTCCTCACCCTATTTCCAGACATGTTCCCCGGCGCGCTGGGTCAATCGCTGAGTGGTAAGGCGCTGGAAAAGAGCCTTTGGTCATACAAGGCGGTGAATATCCGCGACTTCACGCAGGATACTCACAAATCCGTCGATGACACGCCCTATGGCGGCGGGGCGGGTATGGTGATGCGCGCGGATATTATTGAGAAGGCCCTGCTTTCAATTAAAAACCCGGGCAGGAAAATTTATCTCTCTCCGCGCGGAAAACCTCTGAGGCAGGATCTGGTAAAAGAACTTAGCACAGAAACAATTATTACCCTGCTCTGCGGCCGGTATGAAGGCGTGGACCAGCGCACTTTGGAAGCGCATGACTTTGAAGAAATCAGCATCGGCGATTATGTTCTCTCCGGCGGTGAACCGGCGGCGCTGATTTTGATGGATTCCTGTATTCGACTCTTGCCCGGCGTGATGGGGAATGAAAATACGCCTCTGGAAGAAAGCTTTTCCAATAATCTTTTGGAATACCCGCACTACACCCGTCCGGCGGAGTGGATAGCCGTAAATGGCCAAAAACATGTGGTGCCTGAGGTACTGACCTCCGGCAACCATGCAGAGATTGAAAAATGGCGTAAAATCAAATCTTTAGAGCTAACAGAAAAAAGGCGTCCGGATTTACTGAAAAAAAGCTAATTTTTCTTGTTTTTTGCGCGTACGCACGGTATAAAGCCACCTGAATTTGATTAACCCGTAAAAAAGATAAGCAAGCCGCCGACTGTAACAGGTTGAAATCGGGCTTGAGAAAAAGGGCATAAAGCGATGAACACACTACAAAAATTCGAAGCCAAGCAACTGGAAAAGCTGCAAGGCTCCAAAGACATTCCAGACTTCAATCCCGGCGACACCATCAAGGTGAATGTTCGCGTTAAGGAAGGTACGCGTGAGCGTATTCAGGCCTATGAAGGCGTTTGTATCTCCCGCACCGGCTCCGGCATGAACGAAAACTTCACAGTCCGCAAAATCAGCTACGGCGAAGGCGTTGAGCGTGTTTTCCCGCTCTGGAGCTCCCGTATCGATAGTATCGAGTTGGTGCGCCGAGGTTCTGTACGACGTGCAAAGCTTTACTACCTGCGCGACCTGCGCGGTAAGAAAGCCCGTATTTCTGAGCGTACAACTGGTCACGGTATTGAGGTGGAGCAGGAAGAGTCTACTGAAGCCCTGACCCAGACCGCGAAGAAAAAAGCCAAGAAAGAGGAAAAAGCCAAGAAAACCGAAGAGCGCAGAATAGCTCAAGAGGAAAAGGCCAAGGCAAAGCAAGCTGAGAAAGACGCTGCAAAGGCTGCCGAGGAAGCTGAAGCAGCAGCGGCAGCTGAAGCCAAAGCCGCTGAAGAGGCTGCGCAGGCTCCTGCCGAAGAGAAGACAGAAGGCGGCGACAGCTAAGAGCGACTGGCTTTAGCGCCTCTTTTCTAAAATTTTCAGATTAAAAATGAATAACGCATCGCGACCGATCAGGCCGCGATGTTTTCTTTTTCTTCACGAATAATGGCGGAGGAAATTGCGAACCCGCTGGCGGTGGCGACGCAAAAAATAGGATAACTATCTTCTGCTTGCTTATCGTCAACACCACTTGCAGAGCCAAGCTCTGCGCTCTTTTTCAATCCCATACTCTCAAACTCCCTAACCTAGTTTTTTGTTATTACTGTACCTAATCAGGGTTTCAAATTTGGTGCGCTGCAGCAAGGGCAGTCTGCAAGTTACTCACAAAAAATTTGATTTATTACCAAAGCGGCTGTAGCTTTGGCGAGTATGAACCCCCGCACTTTATTTCAAAAAATATGGGACGATCACGTGGTACACACCGCCGATGACGGCACGTGCCTGCTTTATATCGACCGACACCTGATCCATGAGGTCACGACCCCACAGGCATTCGAAGGCTTGAAGCTGGCCGGGCGCAGAGTCTACAAACCCGAGAGCACCTTGGCCGTGATGGATCATAATGTGCCGACCACAGACCGCTCCAAGGGGATTGAGAATGAAGAAAGCCGGATTCAAATCGACCTGCTGCGGCGGAATTGTGAGGAATTCGGAATTGAGCTGTTTGATATTTTTGATATCCGCCAAGGAATCGTCCATATCATCGGCCCGGAACAAGGGCTAACGCAGCCCGGCCTGACCATGGTCTGCGGGGATTCGCATACCAGCACGCACGGCGCATTCGGCGCGCTGGCCTTCGGCATCGGCACATCGGAGGTGGAACATGTTCTGGCGACGCAAACCTTAATTCAAAAACAACCCAAAACCATGTGCATCACGGTGGATGGCGCCCTGCCCGCCGGAGTAACGGCCAAAGATATGATTTTAGCGATTATTGGTGAAATCGGTACAGGCGGCGGCACGGGACACGTGATTGAATATGCGGGCGAGGCTATGCGCGCCCTGTCCATGGAGGGACGAATGACGGTGTGTAACATGTCAATCGAGGCCGGAGCACGCGCCGGCTTAATCGCGCCCGATGAGACGACTTTTGATTATATGAAGGGCCGCCCGCGGGCACCACGAGGTGATGATTGGAACAAGGCTCTTGAATACTGGAAAACACTACACAGTGATGAGGGTGCGGTGTTTGACAAGGACGTGCGTTTGAATGCCGCCAATATTCCGCCTTTGGTCACATGGGGAACAACGCCGGAGGATGTCGTGCCGATTACGGGAGAAGTCCCCTCACCTGAGGATTTTGAAGATGAGGGCAAGCGCGAGGCCGCCAAACGCATGCTGGCCTATATGGACCTCACGCCCGGCACAAAAATGACAGATATTGCGCTGGATAAAGTTTTTATCGGGTCGTGCACGAATGGGCGGATTGAAGATTTGCGTGAAGTCGCGCGGATTGTAGAGGGAAAAACGGTGGCGCAGAATATTAAAGAGGCTCTTGTGGTACCCGGCTCCGGACTTATTAAGAAAGAGGCCGAGAAAGAAGGCATTGCCAATATTCTCATCAAAGCCGGGTTTGACTGGCGCGAGCCGGGATGTTCGATGTGTCTGGGGATGAACCCGGACCAGCTTTCACCGGGAGAACGCTGCGCCTCCACATCAAACCGGAATTTTGAAGGGCGTCAGGGCAAGGGCGGGCGCACGCATCTGATGAGCCCGGCCATGGCCGCTGCGGCCGCAATAACAGGGAGGTTGACGGATGTCAGAGAACTGGCCTGATCATTTTGATTTTGAAACTGATGAAACATGCCAAAAGGTTTTTAAGCCTTTTATTCTAGACCATATAACGCAGCTTAAGGCATATGATGCGCGCAGGCCCGGTGACATCACCTATATTTTCCATGAGCATGCCGAACGCGTGGCGCAGAATATGCGCAAAACCTGCAAACACCTCGGTTTAAGCGACATTGTAGCAAATAACATGTATTGGGCGATTTTGCCGCATGATATCGGCAAGATCCTCCTGCCCGTCGATATATGGGATAAACCGGACAAACCCTCACCGAAAGAAAAAGCTTATCGCCGTACGCATACGCTACTGGGCGCGCAAATCGTGGAGGAGACATTTTCTGACCTGGAACACCCGTTTAAGGATCTGATGGTGGATATCATGCTCAATCACCATGAGCAGATGGACGGAAAAGGCACACACGGGGTAAAGGGAGAAAAGCTCTCGAAACCTGTAAGGCTCGCGAGCATTGTCGAAGCCTATGACGGCTGGCGCATCTGGCGGCCGCATTTCGGCGATCGGGATACCTCGCCCCCCGCCGTGATCAAGCGTATGCGCGATGAAAAAGGCGCGGCCGTTTTTGACATGGAGCTATTGAATGCGTTTATTGAGATGAAACTAGAGGAGCAACCCTAGTAATAAGCCCCTTGGCGGTAATCCCATGTCAGGAAATGATCGGACAACTTGCTCATGATGCGCTCGCAATCCAGCCCTTTACGGATCAGAACCGGGCAAGGCAAAACGCCGCGCTCTCCTTTTTGCTCAGGCACAATCGTGCCGGCATCATCGACCATGGAGACCATGACACCTTGTTCATAGCGGGTATCAAGCGTTTTATCAGGCTGTATAGAAGCCACGTAATCATTTGCCTCGATCAGGAGATCAACTTCACTTTCAATACGCTCTCCTACGCCGGTGATCAGCCCGCGATTGCCCTTGCCGGAGGGATTAGCAGAGCTGGCCAGGGACAGCTTTTGATCCTTCTCCCAGAGCTGTGCAGCAATTTGTTCAGACGGAACGCCGAATTTAATCACGAAACAGCTGGTCCCGCGCCCATCCATCATCAATTCCTGCGAACCATCCTGCGGGATATATTTCTTGCCCTCTTCCTTCCAGGGCAGGATGCAGCCCAAAAGGATGTCACTGTCCCAGTGATCCTGATAAAAGGCATCAATCTCCGGAGTTAATTGTGCCAAAGACCGCAATTGTTCCATAGAGCCGCACAGTACCACGCCGGGTTTGTTACGGTTGCGTTCCTTGGCGGCAAATTTACGCTCCAACCCCTCTTTATCGGAGGTCATGATGATATAGCCGACCTTGGTCGGGCTGACGATCGCGCCGCCTTGTCCCTTGAGGATTTCATATCCTTGCGCATTCAGGTTGCCGTCCCATTTGACGGTCTTGCTCTCAGCGGGCTGCGCGGCTGTGGCTGTGCTCATGGTTTTATTCTCCTGATCAATCAAAAATGTGAAAAAGGAGCCTATGAAAAACTTATAGGACTGTCAATCAAAACCCTTGTGATCGGCGGTTAAGCGGCTTAAAACGGAGATATGGAACCGACGAAAACCATCAAAGCCATAGCAGCCCCCCTGCCGATCGACAATCTGGATACCGACCAGATTTACCCCAAGCAGTTCCTGCGCACCATCAGGCGCACCGGGCTGGGCACGCATGCGTTTCACGATATGCGCTATCTGGAGGACGGCAGCGATAACCCTGATTTTGTGCTGAACCGACCCGAGTATAAAAGCGCAGGAGTTTTGATCAGCGGAGAGAATTTCGGCTCCGGCTCCAGCCGCGAGCACGCGCCTTGGGCGATGAAGGATATGGGGATCAAATGCGTAATCGCCCCAACATTCGCCGATATCTTTGCCAATAACAGCTTTAAGAACGGACTTCTCCTGATTGAGCTACCGAAAGAGGATATTCGCCAGCTTATGGAAGAGGCTCAGAATAACCCCGGCGGAGAAATTGAAGTCGATCTTGAGAAGCAAACGATCACACGCGGAAACAAGTTCAGTTTTTCTTTTGAAATGGATCCTTTCCGCAAAGAATGCCTGCTCAATGGCTGGGATGATATTTCCCTGACACTGGAGAAAAAAGCGCATATCAGCGCTTATGAAGAGCGCAGAAAAAAGGAGAGGCCGTGGCTATGACACACAAGTTAATTCTTTTGCCCGGCGATGGCATCGGCCCGGAGGTGATGGCAGAGGTTAAAAAGCTCATTGGCTGGATCAATGAAAAAACCAACTTAAGTATTGAAACACAAGAGGAGCTGATTGGCGGCGCGGCCATTGATGCGCATGGAGTACCGCTCAGCGATGAGGCTCTGGCACAATGTCGCGACAGTGACGCTATCATCATGGGTGCTGTTGGAGGTACCCAATGGAACGGTGTAGATTACAACAACCGCCCCGAGGCCGGCCTTCTCAGGCTGCGCAAGGAACTGGATTTGTTCGCAAATTTACGCCCGGCGATTGTGTTCAATGCGCTGATAGATGCCTCGACCCTCAAGCCTGAGATCGTCAAAGGTCTTGATATCCTCATCGTGAGGGAGCTGACAGGCGGTGTATATTTTGGGGAGCCCCGCGGGATTGAGGATTTGGGAAACGGGCAAAGACGCGGGTTTAACACGCAGAGCTACACCACAAGCGAGATCACCCGCATCGGCCGCATAGCCTTTGAGCTGGCCCGCAAACGCTCTGGCAAGGTCACCTCCTGTGAAAAATCCAATGTGATGGAAAGCGGTAAACTCTGGCGCGAAGAGATAACAGAACTGCACAGGGCGGAATTTGGCGATGTGACATTAGAGCACATGTATGCCGATAATTGTGCGATGCAGCTTTTGCGCAATCCCTCGCAGTTCGACGTCATTGTCACAGACAATCTGTTTGGAGACATCCTGTCCGATGAAGCGGCTATGCTGACTGGCTCACTCGGTATGCTGCCCAGCGCGTCTTTGGGTGCAAAAGGAATTCCCGGATTGTATGAGCCCGTCCACGGTTCTGCGCCCGATATTGCAGGTCTTGGCAAAGCCAATCCACTGGCTACAATTCTGAGCTTCGCGATGTGCCTGCGCTATTCACTGGATCAGACAGACCTGGCCGATACAATAGAAAATGCTGTGAAAACAGTTTTAAGCAAAGGGCATCGCACAGCAGATATCATGGCCGATGATTGCACAGAAATCTCGACAAGCGCGATGGGGGATGCTTTACTGGAAACTCTCTCTTAAATAGGAGGAACCATGATTGCCACATTGTTTTTAGCGCTCCATCTGCTCGATATCCTGAGTCTGGAGAATATTATTCCCCTGCTCTATATCTCCGGCCTCTTGCTTATATTTTGTGAGTTTTTTATCGGAACGATGGGGTTATTGGCCTTAAACGGCCTACTGTCTTTCTTTATTGCCTTTGCCTTGCAAAGCGGCGGAGAAATTGGAATTTTTGGACATCCCTTGGATTGGGGACTTGTCTTCGGCATTGCCGTTTTTGAATTGGCCCTCCTTATCACCTTTGGATTTATGATTATGCGGATTAACGCCCAGAAAGTATCTACCGGCATTGAAAGCATGCTGGGGGAAAGTGCTAGCGTTATCAGCTGGTCCGGCACATCAGGCAACGTTCGTGTGCAGGGGGAAAGCTGGAAAGCAAAATCCAAAACACCGTTAGATTTAAAGCCCGAAGACAGCGTTAAAATTCATGCCATTCACAACCTAACTTTGACTGTTCAACCTGAATAAAGGAGCCCGCCACCATGACCCAGTTTTTTGGAATTGTCCTGATCCTGTTTATTGTTTACCTGCTCTCTTCCATCAAGATGGTAATGGAATATGACCGCGGTATTGTCTACACATTGGGAAAATATACAGGCTCCAAGGGGCCGGGGCTGCGCATCGTCTGGCTGTTTTTTCAGGAAATGATCAAGGTTGATATGCGCATCCGAACCGAGGATATCCCTTCACAGGATGTCATTTCAAAGGATAACGTATCGGTGAAGGTCAACGCAGTCGTGTATTACCGTGTTGTCGATCCCGGTCATGCCGTTAACCGGATCGAAGATTTCTATACCGCCACAAGCCAATTGGCGCAGACCACTCTGCGCTCGGTTCTGGGGAAGCAGGATCTGGATGATATGCTCTCCAACCGGGAACAGCTGAACCAGGATATCCAGAGCATTCTCGATCAGCAGACCGAAAGCTGGGGCATCAAAATCACGCATGTGGAGATCAAAAACGTGGATCTGGACCCGTCCATGGTCCGCGCCATCGCCAAACAAGCCGAGGCCGAGCGGGAGCGCCGTGCCAAGGTGATTAATGCCGAAGGGGAATTCCAGGCCGCCAAACAGCTGGATGAAGCCTCTGCAATTCTAGCCAAGCGTCCGGAGACGATGCAGCTGCGCTATCTGGGCACGATGAATGATTTCGTGAACGCTAAGGGCAATACGATCGTGCTGCCCATGCCGCTGGATTTGCTTAGCAAAATTGTAAAATAGCTCTGATCAGCTTTGTACGCGGATATAAAGCGCGCACAGAAATGAGCTGTCGGATTCGTTGTATGCATCGCCGCCGCCATCCACGCAGCCATCATTGGCGGCCTGCACGCTTCCTGTAAGTGGGTTGCCGTCATCAATCTTGCGATCAATCCGCGCCGCCTCACTGGGAACCAGTGCCCCCGTTTGCTCACCAACCGCCTCTGCAACACCGTTAAGCACCAGATAATGGCCGGGGCGCAATTCGCCGCCGGTTACAAGACTGACGGGGGCGGAGCCTTCATTCGTGTACCCAACCCAAAAACCGCCTCCGGTCCTTGCTTCGGGCAGACCCTGGCCAAAAGCAACCTCTTCACTGCGGTCTATACCGTTAATCAGGGACGCAGCGGAAAGGTGGGAAAAGGCCACAAATTCCTCTTCATTTGAAAAAGGGATATCGCCAAGGGAAATAGAGTTGATCCGCCCATCGGGAGACGGGTTTACGCGGTTGCACGGGGCTGCATCGCAGTTCGGAAGCCGGTCTGCCGGGTTCCCCATATCGCCGGGCATGGCGCTGTATTGATCGCGGAAGGTGGAGATTGCAGCATCAAAGCTCTTGGTCTGGGCGATAGTGGCCGTGATCTGGGCGTTGTTCACCAGCTCCTGCCCCTTTAATACACCGCCGATCAGCAGGCCGATAATAATCATGACGATGGCCAGCTCGACGAGCGTGAAGCCATTTTGAGAATGAAGAGACTTTGAATGCGGCATCGGGGGATACTCCTTATAGTGACACCCTATTTAAGCATAATTTGCGGACATAAAAAAGGCCCGAACAACCTGTCCGGGCCTTTTAGAATTTTTAGACGTTAAGCCTCAAGATTTAGCTTTGAACACGGATGTACAGAACACAGAGCGCCTGGTCATCGGATTCTTCGTAGACACCGGCACCATCATCACATGTTCCACCATCAACCTGGACATCGCCTGTATTGGATGTACCATCATCAATCTTGCGGTCCAGACGCGCGGCCTGAGACGGGTTCATGGAGCCTGTATCGGCACCAACATTGTCAACGGTTCCGCTCATGGTCAAATAGTGACCCGGGCGAAGCGTATCAATGCCGCCCGCTGTTCCGTCAGAAGAGAAACCAATCCAGTATCCGCCGCCAATATCGGCTTCCGGAAGTGCTTCACCATAAACTGCTGTACCATCGGACTGAATGCCTGTAATCAGGTCCGCAGCAGACAGATGCAAGAACGCAATTGTGCCTTCCTCGTCGTCACCTGGTGCTGTCCCTGGGTCACCAGGAACATCAATACGGCCACTGCCATCGCCTGCAGTGTTACATGGCGCAGCATCACAACCGGACAGTCTTTCATCCGGTCTGAGCATGTCGCCGGGAAGAGCGCTGTACTGATCGCGGAACGTGCTTACGGCCGCATCAAAGCTCTTGATCTGGGCAATTGTGGACGTGACCTGCGCGTTCGCAATCAGCTCCTGCCCCTTTAGAACCCCACCGATCAAAAGACCGATGATAATCATCACGATCGCAAGTTCGACCAGGGTAAAACCCTTTTCGGACCTACAGTTCTTGATTTCTGTTTTCGTCATTTAAAGATCTCCTCTTAAGATAAATAAAAACATTTTAGTGTTGAAACGATTGCAAATTGAAAAAGATGAGAGCGCATAACGTGCTCCGTCTCTTGCAATTTACGCTATCGAGTATACACGCAAATGGCATAACTCAACACCCCTATGTTTCCAGTTTTGCAAGAATTTGGTAAATGAAGCGTTAATATTGGGCGGCTATTGGCTTTGATAAAAACCAGTTTAACAAACTGAATACTCAAAATGACAAAGTAATAAGTTTGCGAATGTTTAAGGCTCTTTTTTATGGCTTTTCCGGTAAGCGCTGGGGCTTTGATTCGTCATATCTTTAAAGACCCTGTTGAACGATGCCAGTGAATTAAACCCGACATCCCCGGCAATATCCTTTACATTCGCCGCAGTCTCGCGCAAAAGCTGTTTTGCATCCTGAATACGGTACTCATTCATGATTTGCGGCAGGGATTTTTGGTAATGTACATTGATAACCTTGGATATAACAGCCTCAGAAGCGCCGCATTCCCGTGCCAGATCGTTGCGCGCGTAAGTGGGCTCTTGATAAACCTTATCCATCGTCAGAAGACCTTCAATTTTGGCGGCAATCTCTCTTTCTTCAGCAGTTAAACCACCCTCCGCAGGCGTTTTGCGAATTTGAACCGCCTGCGGATATATCCGGAACAGGCCCGTACCGACCAGATACACATAGCCCAGCCCCAGGATGGTGCGGATCAGGCGCGTCTCATCACTTTCAATGTTCAACCCTACACCAAGCAGAACAGAGAACAGGAAAAGAATATTCATCAGAATAATAGCCAGGATCACCCAATACCTTGTTTTTCCGTCCTTTTCTTTCAATACGGGCGTAAAAATATCGCGGTTAAACCATATGGTTAGAAGGCTGAGCGCCCCGGCAACAATCCCCGCAATCAACAAAGCGTCAATTCTTTCCGGACAGGGAATATAGGCGCGACAGACCTGCTCGCCCTGCCCCACACTTTGCGAAAAGAAAAAGGCAAGGGGTATCAGCAACAACACCCAGAAATTGCGCAAGGGCGGCCATTCATGGATTTTGGCAATCTGCACAACAAGAAGCACGCTCAAAGGCGGCCCCAGGAACCAGCCCGCCCATTGGATGTAGAAATAATACGGCGTAAATGTGCCGAGGGAATTGCGTGCAAAATCAGCGGCAAAAGCCGTTCCCAGCACAAGAAAATACAGAATTGCAAGGCTGGCTCTGGAAATCCGGCCGGAGCGGAAAGCCATGTAAACCAGAATATAGACGCACTGAATCACGCCGATCAGGGACAAAATTTCAGGTATGGAGAATCTCAGCTGGTCCATAGGGCATATTTTAAGCACAAATGCCGCTACGTCCAGCCAAGAATGAGTTAAAGCGTCCCTTACAAATTCTCACAAAGCGGATTGGCTGCGGCCTCTTCCAGCGTCAATATGCGGGTACAAATATAATCGCGCGTCGCATTGACCTCGTTCGGATGCATTTTATCCGCAGAGCTTTTCAGGATTTCAAGCAACATATTAAACGCTGCTTCCCTGTCTCCGCGGGCATTCAGCACAAGCGCAGGCATATTGCGCGTCCATGCGGGCATATCGTCTTTCGGCAATTGTGCAAGCTTGTTGGCCAGCTCCAGCGCCAAATCGTAGTCATTCAGCTTGAAACGCGCGAGGTAAGATGCATGCGCCAGCCAGCGCCATTTTTCGCCTTCCGTGCTGTTGCCGGCAACGCGGAGATATTCAATCAAGGGCCGCAATTTTTCCGGATTTTTAGTTCCACCAAAATAAAACGCCGCCAGAAACGGAATAAAGTTCGAATGCGGGTCCAGACGGTGTTCCAGCAAAAACCACTTTGACAGCTCCTCGTAATCATATTCGGCAAGTCCTGTTGTACGCCCGCCCGTATCACCCAGGTTTTGCAACATGATCCCGATGATCCGGTAGGCGAACTGATGATCGCCCAGCCCGGAAGCGGTGGCGCTTATCTGGCTGGGGACAGGCGGAACATTCGTCCAGCGCGATGTGAAGCTTCTGGCATGAAACCAGAGCGCAATATTAAGCGCCAGGGCAAGATACAGCACGATCCAGATTTTGCGTTCTGCCGGAGATGCGGGAATTGAGGCCATGACTAGAACTGCCGTTTGACAAGGTCAATCAGAGCTGCAAGCAGAATAAGGGCTGTAAATAAGGCGCCCTGCAAAACAATATAGGTGAGATTGACCTGCTCCCCCACACCGTAAACCAGCCACGATGTCTGCGCCATTAAATCCAGGCGGGGAGTGATGGCGGAGACCAGCTGCATCGCATATTCCAGCCCTTCAAATGTATTTTCTCCTTTGTGATCGATGATACCCAGAATTTCACCATTCATACGCGCCAGGGTGTAGAGGGCAAAGACCGCCATAGTTCCGCTGGCGGCACTGGATAACAGCATGGAGAAAAACAGCGCAACGTTCACCATGATGATATTTTCAACCATCAGGCTGGCCACCCAGAGCATATGACCCTCTTCTCCAAATTGTGCGCCAAGAATGAGCAGGCATATCCCCTGCGCCAACCCCATGAGGACGGCGAGAATAGAAAATGCAGCAGCGTAAGAGAGTAAAAACTCGATCCGTCCGACAGGCCGCGAGAGCAAGAATTCAATATCTTTGGCTTCATAGGAACGCCGCATGAAAAATACGACAAAAAGCACCAGCCCAAAAATTCCGGCCATGCGGATTCCGCCGCCGGCATAGACAAGTGAAAACTGGTCCTGTTCATTCACCGCAGCGGAGCCAAAGAAGACAGATAGGCTGACCGCCAGAACCAGAACCACCATCAAAGAGACAATAAGCCTGTCCCTCAATGCGGCGGTCAGGACGTATTGAACAAGGGGCAAAGACATGGGCGCTTCACTATGCTTAGAATTTCAGAGGTCTGCGGTCGCTCGAAAACTTGCGGTAAAAATCTTTATCCACGGCGTGGATATTGTCGCTGGGGTTTTTGAGGATTGTAGCCCGCAAGAAAATGACCAGCTCCGTCTTGGTAATGCTGTCATCATGCTGCTTGAACAAGGACCCAACCATAGGGATTTCACCAAGAATTGGCACAGACCGTTCATTATTGGCAATACGGTCCTGCAATAAACCACCCATAACCACAGCATCGCCGGAAGAAAGCTTAATTACGGAGTCAATCTCCTGCACATTCAACTCAGGGATCAGGGACTCAATATCAACCATGGCCTCCTGCGCAACAAAAGCAACGCTGGGATCTGGGACTTCATCATCTATTTTTGTGATAGTCGGGCGGACGGACATGGATATGGTGCTGTTCTTCAAATTGATCGAGGGCTGGACATTCACAATTACGCCAACGGGAACACTACGAATATCGCTGTCAATTTCCGTCCGGCGGGTATTTGTATCCTGATCAAACTCAGTTTCAAGATCAATCTCGAAAAAGACCCGGTTAGTCGCAACATTCAAAACAGCCGATTGGTTGTTAATCACCGTCATGCGCGGGCTGGCCAACGCTCTTACAGTTCCAAACGTAGACAGTGCATTCAAAAATGCTTCAACATTGTCCCCAGCATAACCAATGTTAAAAGCCGAAGAACCAACTCCAGCAAGGTTTGTGCTGGGGTTCAGAGTATCAAGTGTGGTTTCACCGGCTGAATTAAGAAAGTTCAGCGTTGTCAAATCACCAGTGGGGTTAAACTCCCGCCAGTTAATGCCCGTAGAATATGAATCATTCAGACTTACCTCCAGAATTTTGGCTTCAATCAGAACCTGCGCGGTTACCGATCTTTCAAGCTCTTCCAGATAGGCTGCAATTTCCTTCTGATCTTTTTCAGACGCATAGACATTGATAATACCAGCCTGCCTGTTCACCGAATATGTAGCAGGCTGAATCGCAGCAGCAGACGCTCCGCCACGCGAACTGTTCCTTCCGCCCGTGCTGGTTGGCAGTGATTCTACACGCAAAACCGCATCCGGCGGCTGGACTTGGACATTGCCGTTTTCATCTGCAGGTGCCACAGCTTGAACATCCGGGTTTTGTTCCACCGCGGTAATTTGCGGGTCCGTATCCGTACGCAAAGACGCCGGAGCAGCCCCCAAAAGCTGCTGCAGGTTATTCTCCAGCTCGCCCCAGAAGTCGGCTTCACTCTCAGAAGCCGCAGTAAAGTTAGACCCGGTATCCGCCCCCTCACCAGACACAACGGAGATATCATTGCTGATCTCACTGCTATTCGTACGGACATAACTCAGATAGTCCAGCTTATACAGCTTGTTGTAAGGCGTATCGAGTTCAACACGCAGGACATCATTATTAAAACGGTAACGCAGGCCAGAAACATCACTAATACGCTCAACGACTTCATCAAATGGGCGGTTGCGCGCGGTGAAGATAATCGAACCCTGAATGCGCGGATCCAGCTCCAGATCGTAATCGGCCTGTTGCGCCAACTCATACAAAATATCGCGCAGCGGTACGGACTGGTTCACCGAGATGGAAACAAGCGGCATGGATTTCATAGATTCGCTGTTTGATGCCACATAAGGTTGCAACTCAGGAATTCCCGATCCGGGACGCAAATTGTCACCCCCCTCTTCCGCTTCATCAACACGGGAGGCAAAAGCGTCCCTGTAATCCTGTATGGCGAGATTGGCTTCCCTGTCTGGCTGGAGCTGGTTCTTGGCAAGATCACACGCCATCAGCGAGAAACCAAGTCCACATATCAGGGACGCCTTAAGAAGTTTAGAGGGAATGCGCGCGCTATGATCAATCATGAAATTACCCGGATAATAAAAAATCAGTGGCAGAACTGCCGGAATGTACCCAATAATTAGACCATATCGACACACAAGGCGCAATACCTCTTAAAACAAGTTCTGCTTTTTATAAGAGAAGAAATATAATGAAAGAAAAAGGATTACTCTTTCAGGGAAATAACAGACGTGTCGAGGTTTTGAAGAATGCCACCCTGCCCTGCTTTCCCGCTCATCTTCGCCTGCTGGATCTTGATTTTCATGTCAGACGCTTTGTCAGAGTTCGTAATGGCCGTCTGTTCGGTAATCAGACCTTTAGCAAAAAGCAGAAGAAGAGACTGATCGAATGTACACATGCCAAGCGGTGCGTTTTGTTCCATCACATCCTTGATTTTGGAAATCTCACCTTTGAGAATCAACTCCCGGACCAATCCCTGATTCAGCATCACTTCAATAGCGGGTACAATCCCCCCTTCCGTGCTGGGAATCAGGCGCTGGGAAACAATGGCTTTCAAATTCACGCTCAGGTTCAAGCGAATCTGATTGGCGTAGTCTTCAGGGAAAAAATTCACCACGCGCTCAATCGCCTGATAAGCGTTATGCGTATGAATCGTTGCCAGACAAAGATGCCCTGTTTCTGCGCTCATAAGCGCCTGCTCCATCACCTCGCGGTCACGAATCTCTCCAACCAGGATAACATCAGGTCTTTGACGCAGAGCGTTTTTAAGGGCTATTCCGTAGCTATCCGTATCCACCCCGACCTCGCGCTGAGTCACGACACATTTCTTGTGTTCGTGATAATATTCGATCGGATCTTCAATCGTTACAATATGGCCGGATTCATTGGTGTTCCTGTAATCCACCATAGAGGCCAGTGTTGTAGATTTTCCTGATCCGGTCATTCCGGTCAACAAGACAAGACCGCGTTTTTCTACTGAAAGCTGCTCCAGAATTTTCGGGAGCCGGAGCTCTTCAAAACTCGGAATTTTCGAGATAATGCGGCGGATCACCAAGGCAGTCTGCTGTCTCTGGCGCAAAACATTCACCCGGTAGCGCCCGTATTTGCCCATGTCCAGCGAGGTGTTCAGCTCCATCACTGCCTGGAACTCGTGCTTTTGCCGATTGGTTAAAACCGCACTGAGTATCTCAGCAATCATCTCAGGAGTCAGCGCGGCGGAATCCAGTTGTACAAAACCGTTATCCGTCCGCAAGGTTGGCTGGAACCCAACGGTAAGATACAGGTCGCTGGCGCTGTGATCATTCATCGCCATCAGATACTTGAAAATGATCGGCTCAGAACTCAAAACGAATACCCCTCATCATCTTTTTCAGCACCGCCAGAGCCCGAAGACTTGCTTTGCGGGGGTTCGGATTTAGCGTCCTCGCTCATATCACCGCCTCCGAGGGCGGCGGAAGCGCGGCCCTCCTCAGGCTCTTCCTCTTCATCCGTTGCACGCAGAATGGCACGGCGTGCCTCAGATTTATCAATAATCCCGGCATCCAGCAAATCTTTCACACAATCCTCCATCGTCACCATCCCATAGCGCGAACCGGTCTGCATCATGGAATACATCTGCGGGATCTGATTCTCGCGGATCAAATTCCGTACAGCATTGGTGCCAACCAGAATTTCGAACGCACCGACGCGACCTTTCCCATCAGCCTTACGCAGCAGGGTCTGCGCGACAACGCCTTGCAAGGAGCTGGAGAGCATGGCCCGGACCATTTCCTTATCGCCTGTCGGAAACACGTCAATAACACGGTCAATTGTCTTAGCCGCAGAGCTGGAGTGTAGTGTGGCAAAAACCAGATGCCCTGTTTCCGCAGCCGTCAACGCCAGTGAGATCGTTTCATAGTCCCGCATCTCCCCCACCAGGATTACATCAGGGTCTTCCCGCAATGCGCTTTTCAGCGCGCGCGCAAAAGACGCCGTATCCGTCCCCACCTCACGGTGGTTGACCAGGCTCTTTTTCGACTCATGGAAGAATTCGACCGGATCTTCAATCGTCAGGATATGCTTCGACATATTCAGGTTGATATGATTTACCATGGAGGCCAGCGTAGTGGACTTACCCGAACCTGTCGGACCTGTAACCAGAATTATCCCTTTTTCAAGCTCCGCAAAACGGCGCATTATAGGCGGCAGGTCAAGCTGCTGCATCGTCGGCACCTCGGACGGGATCGTCCGGAACACCGCACACGTTCCAAGGCGGCTGGTAAAACCGTTCACACGGAAACGCGCCTTTTCCCCCAGCGCGATCGCAAAATCCAGCTCCCGGTTCTTTTCAAACTCCGCGCGCTGCTCTTCGGTCATCACCGAATAAAGCATGGTCCGGATGTCATCACTGGACAATTCATCGGATTTGATACGTTTCATCAAGCCGTGAACACGGATAATCGGCGGACTACCGGCGCTTAAATGCAGGTCGGACGCCTCGTTTTGCATGGTAAAAGCGAGAAGCTGTGTGAGATCCAAGAGATAACTCCTTGAGAAATATTCGTCTTTATAGTTTTAACGCAATTTTATGAACGGAAGGTAAACAAATCGTCTTTCACCTATTTTAAAGGAAATATAAGCAAAAGAGAACCGTCAAACAGCAACAGAACATAAAAAGCCGCAATCAGGGCCGGGCCGAAGGGAAAAACGGGATCTTTCCTGATAAAGCGCCAAAGCAGCGCAAACACAACGCCGATAACCCCGGACAGCAGACAAAACATCGGCAAAGCCGTGAGTCCCAGCCACATCCCGGCCGCACCAAAGAATTTTACATCTCCGAATCCAAGCGCATCTTTCTTCAACACCTTGCCAACCACAAAACCAACCCCCCAGACAAACAGGGCAAAAACAATACTGCCCATAAGATACTCACTCCAGAAAACCTCTGGCGGAACAGATTTAAAAACAAAAGCGGCCAAAGCGTGATGAATGAGACCCGCCGCCCAGACGATAAAAACCAGATGATTGGGCAAAATCAAATGCCGCAGATCAATCACGAGCAAAGCAGCCAGAAACGGGATAATCAAATAAATCATGGCCGTTTGGAGTGATAAGCTCTGCGTCCACAGCACGAGCAAACACACCAGCACCACGCATAATTCCGTCAGGGGATAAGATACCGGAATTTTCGCACTACAATACCGGCAACGTCCGCGCAGCGCAGCCCATGACAAAACGGGTATAAGGTCAAAAACGCCCAGAGTATGATCGCAGGACGGGCATTGGGAGCGCGGCATATCCCGGCCAGCGCCTTTGGATGGGAAGGCCCATGGGACTCCAAGCGGCACTCGGTGGATCATGGCCGTTGCAAAACTGCCAAAAAGCAGACCCAGAACGATAACGACAGAATGTTCGATCAATGAAATCAGAAGAAGATCAGCGCCGTAAAATGCGTCTGCAAGCATCCGCGGCTATCGCAGCGTTGCAAGACGCTCAAACACCGCTTCACGGGGAATGCTGCGCCCACCGCCATAGATCGTATCGATCTCCAGCGCCTGCTCGTAATAATCAACGGCATTCTTTTTATCGCCAGCACGATCCGCAGTTACGGCCATATTAAAGAGGTGGGATGCATTGTGAGGCTCCAGGCTTGCCGCCATACCAAGATAGTCCAGCGCTTCCTGATATTGTCCTATTTCAGAACTTAAGACCGCAAGCTGCGCCACCACCCCGACACTGTCGGGATGCTGCTGACGTAGGTCCATAAGCTGGCGCATGGCCACCGCCGGATACCGCTTGCCGACCAAGCCGATCATATTAATCTGCGCCTCCACATTATCCGGGCGAGCATCCAGCAATTCTTCATAAGCGCTGATCGCCGCCTCTTCCTGCCCCAGCTTCTGATAGGCAATCGCCCTGCCCAGCAGCGCATTTGGGTCGCGTGGGTTTTTCTCGTAGACCTCGTTGTAGAAACTCAAGGCAGCATTATAGCGCCCCAGGCTCAAGGCCCGCTCCGCAGAAACAATTTTGGCCTGCCTTGCGCCCGCCCCAGCAGTTTTATTGACGATCATCAAACGGGACGCCGGCTGGAGGCGTGGATTAAGTTTTTTGGGATTTTGTGCCGCCATTTCGCTCTGCGGCACCAAGGATTCTGCATCAAAAAACAGGTTTTCTTCGGGCTGCGCCTTCTCACTGATATCAGGAATATCGGGAAGTTGCATTGCTGCCTGTTCAGCCACAGGTGCAGGCTCCTGCGGCACGCTTAGGGCTGCGTCTCCAGGCACTTGCGGGTCATTCACTTCCTGGGGCAAATCCATATCCGGAAGCATACCGGTGTCCTCTCCCGCTTCATCTGCGGCCTCTTCAGGCAATAGCGGCTGGGCAGTGCTCTCCGGTTGATCCTGCTGTGTGTCCTGATCCTGGGACAATTCAGACAGACCAAGATCCTCCAGATTCAAAACAGACGGAGGGTCTTCCACACCATCCTGCGCGTATGAGGACACAGGAAAAGCAGCGCCCAAAAGCACGCAACCCAATGCACATAGCCTTAAAACGTCAAAACTTTTTTGAAAGCAGAACTTGGACATTACTGAAAAACCTTTGGTTGAACGCGAATCGAAACGGGGGATACTCCTAATATTTGGATTATAGAATATCATGCCGCCGCACCTTTCACAATCTGGTCCTGATCAATAAAATGCAAAAATGCACGCTCCAGATTTTCAACGCCGGTCTTGCGGCGCAGCTCTTCCGGGGTGCCTGTAAACTGAATCCGTCCGCTATGCAGCACAGCCACACGATCACAGATTTCGTCCATATCCGCCAGAATATGGGAGCAGAGAAACACGGTCTGCTCCCGCCCCTTTTTCTGCATAATCATATCTTTAACCAGCGTTCTTGCCATGGGATCTAGACCACTCATCGGCTCGTCCAGGATCAGCAAATGGCAGCCGGTCAGGATTGTAGCGATCAACCCCAGCTTCTGGCGCATTCCTTTGGAATAGGTCTGCACACGTCGTTTTAGCGCCGCAGGATCAAGCGCTAGGTTTTCGGCAGCCTCTATCACCTCATCCTTGTTAAAGGGCTTTCCATACATCCGCAGGGAAAATTTTACGAACTCCATACCGCTCAGGAACCACGGGGGGTCAAAGCGTTCAGGCAAATAAGCCAGCTGCTTGCGGCTTTCTTTGTCCGAAACAGACTGTCCAAAAATCTGCACTTCACCGCTATTTTGCTGGCGTAGGCCCAGGATAGTTTTAATAAGCGTGGTTTTCCCGGCGCCATTCAGGCCAATCAGGCCAAAAATCTCTCCCGGCTTCACAGCAATTGAAATATCTTCAATCACATTTTCCGTGACATAGGCCACGCTAACATTTTGAACATCAAGACTAATCTGAGGGCTAGAATTACTCATGCTGCACACTTACCCGCTTTTGTTGGTTCCCGGCAGGAAGATACGGCTATCGATATTGAATTTTTGGTGTGCCCGCAGACGAATGGGAAAAATCTGGTTTGTATAGTCATCAAACCACTTCACCTCAATATACTCTTTAAAAACCTGAAGGTCTAAAACTTCCGGCGGAATGGCGTTCGGCGTAACACGCTGTTCATTGAGCCAGATCGTCCAGTCATCGCCGCGCACATACACGATCCCGCCCAGCCTGATTTCTCTTTCATCCGGCGGTGGCTTGACCTTTTCCCTCTGAGCCTTGTTTAAATCACGCGCAAGTTCGGCATCTGTCGGCGCACGCACACTTCCCACTGAACTTCTTGCATCCTGAATGGCGGAATATTCCCAAAACGTAAACATGAGAGAAGGAATACGGTTTGGATTAATTTTGAATTCATCGCTAAGGTACTGCTCGCTGTCTACTGCCTTATCCTCTTCGGCCTGTGCGGCGTTACCCTGAGGGCCTAGGGACTGCAAAGCCGGATCGTCTATTATTTGCTGCACATTCATAATAGCATCTTCCAATGCTTGCACATCTTGTGCGAAAACATTGTGAACGGGCAAAGAAACGGCGAGAGCCACCACAGTAGCCACAACCATACACCTCTTCCTGAATGAGTCGGCAACCGGCATCATCTGCGCCCTCCACTATCCGGCACAATGATATCCGTCTCGGGAATAAGTGTCCGCCAGGACATCTGAATATCCGCCTGCACCAGATTCGGTTTGCTGCCGCTGGCAATACTGCGCAGAACGGTGCCAGTCACCTCCGCCCCGCGGGAGATACGAATCTGGTCGATTGAAATATGTCCGGGAAAGAAGCGCTGCACAAGGTAGATATAGCGGAATACATCAATGTCATCAATCGCCTCAATCTTCACATCAATAGGGCTGACCAGAACCTTATGCGACGCTTTTCCGGCTTCTTCATTTTCTTCAAGCTCCCCACGCCGGATGCTGGCTACGGCAGAAATAACCTGGGATTGATCCTGGATACGTTTGAAAATCTCTTCCGCCTCGCGCCGCCCCTGGCTGCTGAAAAAGCCCTTCTGTTTCAGAACCTCGAATTCTTCGCGCTGATCGGCAAGCTGGTCGAACTCAACCTGTAGCTTTGCAATATCGCCCTGCACCGAAGAAATCTGGCCCCGCAGCCTTTTCAGCTCTCGGTCCTTTTTCTGCGCTTCCGGGTAAATATACAGATACAGACCGGCCGCGAACGCCACATTGATGGCAAACAGGAACACCAAAATCATAATTCGTTTTATGCCGAGTGTCTGTATCATTGGATCAGAGGCCCCTCAATTTCGAGCTCGACAACAAAATCCTGCGCGACATCTTTTTTATCAAGGTCACCGGTTTCCACCACGACCTCTTCAACATAGTCGTAATCTTTCAATGTTTTAGTCACCGTCACTGTGTGGTCGGGCAAAAGCGCAGATAAGCGGTCATGAAGCTGCCGCACCTCTTTATTACCCTCATCAATGTCAGTTGTGCTGGGGTAAGTCATTTGGATTTTTGCTGTGAATTGGTGCCTTTCAGGCGCCTTCTGTCCTTTTTTCGGAAATTTCACTTTGGCAAGGAGACCTTTTTCTTCAGGCTTTTCTACGATGACGCGGTCAAGACGCAAATCCTTACCAAGAGCCGAGCCGACCTGCTGCAGAAAAGGCAGAAGCTTAATTCTCTGATCCTCGAAAGAATCACGAACGGTGATAGAACTCTGCACAAGCCGGACATCAAAACCCAACTCCTCTTTCTTTTGCAACTCCTGATCCAGTCGTACCTTTAACTGCGCTAGACGCGACTTGCCGTCATTGATATCGCTTAGCTGCAGGCTTAGGTTTTGATAAGCGTCCATAAGCTGATAACTCATAAACGCAGCGCCGAGAAACAGTAAGAAAGAGGCCGCCATGGCAGCCTGGCGCGGCTTGGAAACTTTATCAATACGGCTCGCCTTCATCGGCAAGATAAAGCGCCCTTTATGCCCCGCCCAACCAATATGCAATGGATCAGTGTAAATATCCGATTCCTGTGCGCCGATAGAAATACCTAGTTTTTTTGCCGCTTCAGAAATAGTTAGGCTGTAAACCTCGCAAGGTTCCTCAATCATCGTCTTCAGGGCATGTCCGCTATCCTCATCTGCTATCAGGATTACGTCCAATCCCTCCTCCGCCTGAAACCCGAATCGAGCCAAGTAACTCATAGTCGCCTTGAATTCCTGATGGACCTCATCGGCCCAGCCACGCACATCTCCCTCGGGGCTCGAAATAGGAGTGATACGTGTTAGCGCAAGATCTCCACTCTTCGTAACAATCTGACGTAAACCGCCATTTCGCTGCTGGCCCATAAAGACCACCCATTTGGACTTTGCAAAGCCTTTTTTCTCAGAAAGCTTGCCTGAAAGCGTCTGGACCATGTCCGAAGACTCTACCGGCAACAAACAGAAACCGGATAAAGATGCCAGAGACGTATTGGCTGCAGACATCGTCTGCTTGAACTGCTTACTGTCCGGCACAGCCGCAAATATATAGATATCAGAAGCATTGCGTCCGGCAGTTTTCTTCTCTTTTTCCTTCAGGGCATAGGCTGCCTTCACAGGATAAGAGGGGAAAGCGACATTCAGCTTACGTTTGAGCATACTGGATTTATCCAGAACACTTACCCCACCCTTGGGCACACGTTCCTTGCGGTAGTGTTGCTCCACCATATCATTGAGGATCAGGATAGGGCGCCCGCTGCAATCTTTGGAAATAACCGAAGCAACGTTGCGATCGAAATTCTCCGTATCCCACGGCACAGTTTCCACAAGATTCACACCCTTGGAATCAGATTTGTAGATATACAGATAATCATCTGTTACCAACAAAACCGTACGGGAGGGGACAAGAAAAGAAAGACCCATAAAAACTCCTAAAAATCCATGTTCTCAAAGCTGGAATAAATCGGCCCGAACACGCCAGCCGCTATCCATAATATGATACCGCCAAGCAATCCAGTCAAGGTCGGCTCAATCATTGCAATCAGCCCCGAAATCGCTTCATCGACATCCTTGGTATAAAATTCTGATACTTGCTCCAGCACAGGAGTCAGTTTCCCAGATTCTTCGCCAACCTTCAACATGCGCACAACCATACTGGGAAACTCTCCGCTGGTATTAAAAGCTTCAGAAAGCGGGCTTCCGGCCTGGACATACTGCTCAACATTCTCCAGCGCCTCAAGCAAAGCCAGATTGGTCACCGTTTTTCGTGCGGCCCTCAGACCGTTCAGAACATCAATACCACTGGCAAACAACGCTCCGAACGTCTGACAATACCGCGCCACAGAAATTTTTCGAATTAGATCCCCGGCGATTGGAACATTCAACAAGAAATAATCGAACCTATAGGCAAACTCTTTGGACAACTTGCGCAGCAAGGTGATAATCACAATCAGCGCCACGGGAGCCACCAGGACATACAGCCAGTAGGTACTGAAAAACTCCGACGTCTTGATCAGGGCAATCGTATAAAACGGCAGTTCCTGATCCAGATTGGAAATAAATCCAACAATCTGCGGCACAACGTGACCCATCATCACAACAATGGTAAGAAAAACAACAGCCACCACAATCATCGGGTAACGCGTCGCCTTGCGGATACGGGTCTGCATTTCATCAACCCACTTCAGATACTTGATAAGCTGACGGTAGGAAGACGTCAAATCCCCGGTATCCTCACCAGCCTTAATCAAAGAGAGATAGAGGTTCGTGAACACTTTTTCATGCTTGCCCATCGCCTCGGAAAGAGATCCTCCGTCCGATACATCGCGGTGGATTTCGGTCATGATATCCCGCATACGGTCGTTTTCGGTTGTATCACGCACATCAGACAGAGCATCAAGAAGCGGCACGCCTGCATCCTGCATCTGCTCCATTTGCAGAAAAAACTGTATCAGATCACGAATCTTAATGCGCTTGAGCCTGGTAAAGCCCGAACCTCCAGGCCCCCTTTTGCTCAGCGGTTTACAATCAACAAGCTCAAGCCCAGCCGACTGCAATTGGTTATACAGGTCAACTTCACTGTTGGCAGCAATCATGCCGCGAATGGGCCGGCCACTTTGATTAACGGCTCTGTATTTATAGCGTTCGATGGCTCGAACTCCTTGGAAAAACTTTTATGACATAAAAAAACAAAATAGAAGTTTAGGCTCTGACATCAACCACCTTGGAGAGGGCTTTAAGATCGGTGACCCCTGCCAGCACCTTAAGAATGCCATCATCTCTCATGCTTTTAAAGCCTTTTTTCACAGCCAGATTTTTTAGATCAGCCTTGGACTCGCCGCGCGCAAGAAGCTCATCCATATCCTCATCCATCAACAGGATTTCTGCCACCGCTATACGGCCCTTATAACCTTGCCCTTTACAGCCATCACAACCACCCTGCTTCGCACGGAAAATTTTGGGCGGCTTGCCCACCTCAACACCAAGCATTTCACACTCCTCCTTATCCGGTGTATATTCCTCCTTGCAGTGATCGCAGAGGCGGCGCGTCAAACGCTGCGCAAATACAGCGATAATAGCGCCAGCAACCATGCCCGGCTTTAACCCCAGATCAAACAGACGCGGAAAAGCGCCAAAGGAGTCGTTGGTGTGTAACGTCGTATAAACTTGGTGCCCCGTCATTGCAGCCTTCAGGGCCATTTCCCCGGTGGTAGAATCCCGAATTTCCCCGATAAATATAATGTCCGGATCCTGACGCAAAAGAGCCTTGATCCCGTCTGCAAACTCTAAAACGCCCTCACGTACATGAGTTTGACGGATCATCGGCAGAGAATATTCAACAGGATCTTCCAGGGTCTGAATGTTGACCACCACATCGTTAATTTCATTTAACATCGAATAGAGGGATGTTGTTTTACCAGAACCCGTCGGGCCGGTAACAATGATAATGCCTTCAGGACGCGTTTGTGCCTTCTTGATTTTTGCCAGGTTTTCAGGACTGAAACCCAACCCCTCCAGCGGCATAATGCTCGCGCTTTTATCCAAAACCCGAAGAACGATATTCTCACCATGCACAGTCGGCAAGGATGACACACGGAAATCAGCCTCGCGCCCGCCGACATTCATATTAAAGCGCCCGTCTTGAGCGCTTAACTTGTCAGCGATATTCATATTACACATGATCTTTATACGCTGGGAAATCGCATTCCAGTGCTGCTTGTGCAGAATTTGGGCTGTAAAAAGCACGCCATCGAGACGATAGCGTAGGCGGATAAAGTTTTCTTCAGGCTCAAAGTGCAAATCAGAGGCTCCAATCTTCACCGCATCAAAAACAAGAGCATTGACCAGGCGAACAATCGGGTGCGCAAAAGCCTCGGCATCACTGAGTGAGGCAACGTCCTTTTGCTCGCCGCCCTCCTCCAGCTCCCGCAAAATATCACTGATCGAACTCGAATAACCGTAAGCCGCATCAATCGCATCTGATAGAACCTTTGCCGTCGCCACCATTGGCTTGATCTGTGATCCCTTCGGGAAAAACTGGCGCAACGTATCCAACGCAACAACATCATACGGATCATCCATCGCCACGCGAACAAGGTTGCTTTCAATAGAAATGGGCAAAACGCTGTGCTTCAGTGCCAGCTCTTTAGACAGAAACCCGAGAGCATCCCCGTCCACAATCGTGGTTTTGGGGTCAAAAAGCTCAAAACCTGAGGATTCTGCAAGGAAAACGGTTAGAATTTCTTCTTCAATAAAACCAAGCTCCACCAGAATTTCACCGAGCATCTTGCCGGAAATCTTTTTCTCCTGCAGCGCCACGTTAAGCTGATTATGAGTAATAATCCCCATTTCAACCATACGGTCGCCAATGCGGCCTTTTTTACGGCCTTCCACAAAATCTGACTTTTGCTGAGGAATATCTCCCGCATAAGTCTTGATTTCGCGCGAAGAATTCTCGATTTTTGCTGGAACAGACTTCCCACCCACAGATATCTTGTCCTCAGGTGGAGCTTCCTTTTTCGGTGCCTCGGGCTTTTGTGGCCCTGCTGGCTTTGAGCTGTTTGACACGTCTTTTTTCTCTACTGTTAAATCCTGAAAGGGCTCAAAACTTGCCGGTTTTTTATCCTTGTTTTTGCCGTCGCCACCACTCACTGATTCTTTTATTTTTTCATCAGGCTTTTCCTCACCGCGTGCGGGAGCCTTATCGCCATCTTCGATCTCAAATTCAAAATCAAGACCTTTTGCCTTATCGTTTTCGTTTTTCATTTTTAGATATTGTTTTCAAGGTGTTGTTTAATAAAGATAAAGGTACTACTGACACAAGCACCGCCTACAGACAGTATCGCGGAGAAATGTTAAGAATTCACCTATGGATTATGTCATGCAGACCCTGTGCATATCTCCAGTATAACATTGAAATTGTTCAAAATTTATTAAAATTTTAGGGATACAGCAAGCCTTTGAAAAACATGAAAAAACGCCCCCGGAAAACCAGGGGCGCTTCAAAACTTTATGCGGTCAACCGGTTAAGCGGCGACGGCAAATTTGTTGTCTTTGCGCGGCCATTCATTGAACTTCATGACCGATTCCTGAACACCACAAACCGTTGCACACAAACGTGCAGCCACCAGGTAAGGGTCAGCATTCGCACCGGGACGGCGATCTTCAAAATACCCGTAACCCTTTGCCGCAACCGGCGCCGGAATACGGATTGAACATCCGCGGTCCGCATTACCTACCTTAAAGGTGTTGATATCGCAGGTTTCGTGCTTTCCTGTCAGGCGGTCTTCCAAACCGTGACCATACAGCTTGATATGCTCATGATGCTTCTCCGCAAGGGCCTTCATCGCCGCATCAATCGCCGCTTTACCCTTGGATTTGTCGCGCGTGTCCTTGGTTGAGAAGTTTGTGTGCATGCCCGCACCGTTCCAATCGCCTTTCACCGGCTTGTTGTCGGTTGAAACGACAACGCCGTAATCCTCGGCAATTCTGTACAGCAACCAGCGTGCAAGCCATGTGTGATCGCAGATCGTCAGCGCATCGGCCGATTCACTCTCATCACCGCGGAAACCAGTCTGGAATTCCCACTGTCCGGGCATAACTTCCGCGTTCAGGCCGTAATACATGATCCCGGCATCCAGACAGGCTTGTGCATGATCTTCCACAATTTCACGGCCATAGGCTTCATCCGCACCGACGCCGCAATAGAACGGTCCCTGCGGACGCGGATAACCATGCTCCGGCCAACCGAGAGGACGCCGACCTTCGAACAATGTATATTCCTGTTCGAAACCAAGCCATGGCTCCTGCTTCGCGGCGCCGGCATCGAGAATCTCACGCAGCTGCGCACGCGAATTGGATTCATGCGGCGTACCGTCGGGATTGTTCACTTCACACATCACCAGGAAATTGCCCTCCCCGCGGATAGGATCGGTCACGTAAGAAACAGGCACCAGGAGACAATCTGAATCCTCGCCAACGGCCTGATTGGTGGATGAGCCGTCAAAGCTCCACTCAGGAAACTCTTCTATGGAGGGAGAAGGGCCGACATTCACCGCGCGAGTTTTAGACCGTGCATACCGTGTGGGCACTGTGCCGTCTATCCAGATATATTCGGCGAGAGTAAAGTTAGACATTTGGGGACTCCTTATCTATTGATGTGGTCGATAAGGAATTATTTCTTAAAATGATTCACACGCTATTGCAAGTTTTTATTGTAGCGCAAAAGAATAGGCTTGGGATAGCTTTCCGAAAGAAATGGCGCGCTCGGGAGGATTCGAACCCCCGACCTTCTGATCCGTAGTCAGACGCTCTATCCAGCTGAGCTACGAGCGCGCACGAAGAAAAGTGCGCAGACCATAAGTCATTCCGAATCGAAATGCAAGCTTATGATAGCGGCAAAGCGGCAAAATCCTATTTAAAAAGCCGGGGACCACTCCTTTTCAGATAATGTTCTGCGCTTGACAGCACAAAGTTTTAAGGCGATGCTAGTTTTTAGTTAACTTTTTCTCTCAAAACGTCTATTGATTCCACGGATAAAGATATCTTCACAACAAACGGTAGCTATATAACAGTGACAACAATGCTTAAAACCTACAACCCCGTGCGCACATCCTTGTTTTTTGCCTGCAGCCTTCTGGCTCTTTCTGTTGCTGCACCCTCGATTGCGCAGGCTCAAGGAGGGGAACGCCCCTCCTTGATCATCACCAACGATCCAGTGCCCCAGGATATCCGCAGCACGGTCTATAGCAAACCTGCCAGAGTACCCGACATCCGCCCCGAAGACATTGCCGGCGGAAATTATTATCAGCCGACACAAACCCTTGTAACGCGCAAGATTGTCGATCTGAACAATGAACTGAATATTCTACAGTCAAATGTGGCGAATTTGTCTTCTGCTCTGGCCAACCTGCAGCGCGGCAATGAAGCAAAAGCGGCTGAGTATTATTCCGCCGTGGCGACCATCAATACACAGCTTCAGGCCGGAACAACCCCTGGCAACCCGCGCCTTCTGAACCGGATTAGTTCTGCAGAATCAGTTCTGGGGGAGTTCTCCGGCACGGTCAGCTCATTAAACCAGTTGGCGATCGAAGCCTCGGATACAGCCTCCCGTGCCTCTTTCCTGCTGGATGAGACCCGCGCGACCTACAATTTGTCAGGTGCCGTGGAAGAAGATCACGTTCGCCTCGCCGAAGTTGAGGATTCGATCAACAATACGGTTGTGATTATCGACCGCGTCCTGAACAATATCAGCGATGATTTAAGCCGCACCAGCGCCTATCTGGCGTCCGAGCGCTCCAATCTTCGCGCTCTGTCCCTCGCGGTTAGCAATGGTGATCTCTATGGGAAGAGCCTAACGAACCGTCCCTTCTCCTCCGTTGGTCAGTTTTCAGGCGGCGCAGTCGAACCTGCTTCGTTCAACGGTAGCACTGGCCAGGTTTCACAGCAATCTTCCGTATCAGGCCTGAACGGACCGCGCGCTTTGGTTAAAATTCGCTTTGACCGCGCCGATGTAAATTACGAGCAGCCCCTGTATACAGCTGTAAGCGAAGCCCTGCAGCGTTATCCGGATGCCCGTTTTGACCTTGTCGCCATACACCCGTCCGGCGGCAATGCCGCACAGGTGGCTATCGAAAGCACTCGTGCGCGCCGGAATGCGGAGCGTGTCCTGCGTACATTGACCGAGCTGGGACTGCCTTTGGAGCGCGTTGATTTGTCCTATGATAAAAGTGCGCAAGCCACCACGAACGAAGTTCATGTGTATGTGAAGTAGAGCGGGCAAAAGGGCAGGTTTCACAAAATTTTTGTGAATATTTCTTGACCGCAGAACTGCAACCTCTACGATGGACTTCCTAAGGGAAAATATGAAAAGATAAGAATGGGCCGCTTTACATCCCATCTGATTGAGTATTGAATAGCAGGCCAATGACAATAAGTTTGAACACATCGCCACCCCCCACCAAAACTGCGGAGAATGTCTCCATCCGCTTGGCGGAAACAGAACAAGAAATCGAGGCCGCCCAGCGCCTGCGATATAATGTGTTTTATGAGGAATATGGCGCAAAAGCCTCAGAAGAAACAAAAAAACTACAGCTCGACAAAGATGATTACGATGATTACGCCGATCACCTGATCGTTATTGATCACGCCAAAAGCAACGGCAGTGGCGAAAAAATTGTCGGCACATACCGTCTTCTGCGCCGAGATGCCGCAGACCGTTATGGTCAGTTTTACACCAGCGATGAATTCGATCTCTCCCCCCTGCTCGGAGCGGATATTTCTTTGCTGGAACTCGGCCGCTCCTGCGTCCTTCCTGAATACCGGACCCGCCCAATCATGCAACTCCTCTGGCAAGGTATTGCCGATTATATCACCGATCACAATATAGAACTGATGTTTGGCTGCGCGAGCCTGCACACAACAGAAATTGACAGTGTTTCCGAGGCTCTATCCTATCTGCACCACAACCATCTTGCCCCGGAGAACCTCCGCCCACGAGCACTGAATGGGCGTTACATCGACATGAACATCATCCCGGAAGCCGAGCTAAATATGAAAGAAGCGTTCAAAGCTCTGCCCCCGCTCATCAAAGGTTATCTGCGGCTGGGCGCCACAATAGGCGACGGTGCGGTGATTGATGAGCAATTCAACACAACCGATGTATGTATCGTCGTCCAGACCAATCTGGTCACTGACCGCTACCGCAAACATTACGAACGGAAAATTCAAAAGACTTTCCCGGTGACCGGACCTCAGGCTCTGGAAACCATTGAGGAATTCGGCGCAATCTCCGAAGGACAAAAGTAAGAGACTGCGGTAAAAATATGTGCAAAGCCTTAGCCTCCCTAAAACTCTTTGCTTTTTTTATGAGCCTACTTATCGTTACCCCGCTTCAAATCCTCGCCCTCCTGATAACACGCAAGGACGGAGCCTATATCCTGCCTTCCCTATGGCATCGTATCATGTGTAGCATTTTTTACATCCGCTACACTGTACAGGGGACGCCCTTCACCGGTGGACAGGTCCTGTACATGAGTAATCATATATCTTATCTTGATATCTCCCTACTGGGCGGCATTCTCAGGACTTCCTTCCTGGCGAAAAGCGAAGTGGCGAATTGGCCGTTATTCGGCTTTCTGGCACGCCTGCAAAAAACCCAATTTATCGAGAGGAAGCGCACGGCAATTACGAAAGCAAAAGACAATCTGGCGGTCCTTATGAACGACGGACACAGCTTTATCATTTTTCCGGAAGGCACATCCACTGATGGGCGTGAAGTCGTCCCGTTTAAATCCAGCCTGTTTGCACTGGCGCTCAATGCCCCGAACCGCGCCGCCTATATACAACCGATCACCATCCGTCTGGACCGTGTGGATGGGCATAGCGTTAAAACCCAGGAGGACCGCGATTTGTATTGCTGGCACCGTGACATGGAGACAAGCCTGGCCGTGCATCTCTGGCGTTTTGCTAAAACCCTGGGGGCCGAATTAACCGTCATATTCCACGCGCCAATTGAGGCCGCAACCTTTAAAGATAGAAAAATCCTTGCCAAGACCTGCCATGAAACGGTAAGCAAGGGACTGAAGATTCAAAAAGCCGCATAAACAAAACGGACCAAGACCACATCTAAAAGAGAACATAAAAGGAGTTAAAAATGGCCGCAGTTATAGATCCATCCGAAGTTTCCCGCATTCAAGCCTATCTGGAAAACAAGTTTAACAACAAAGGATTTGCCTTGAAAATGCGCGAAAAAGCGACAGATTCCGTAGAAGTCCTTCTGAACGGCGAATTTATTGGCGTGATCTATAAAGACGATGAAGATGGTGAAGTCTCCTATAACTTCAACATGGCCATTCTTGACATGGACCTGCCCGCCTCCGCCTAGGAAAGCCGGTTGTCCTCGTTAGTCTTTGCAGCGCACCCGCCCCCTTTGCTACAATAATAAGGTGCGGTAGAGTGATGTGAACAAAGCTGGGCTGATGAGGCAAATGAGTCATTTCAAATATTCCGGGATTATCCTGACGCTGGGCATTTTATCGCTCTGCGCCGCCTGGAGCGATCCCGCTCATGCCTTTGAAAAACTAAATTTCCAGACCAAAACCTCCACCGTTGACAGGGTTTTAATACAGAAATTCCTGAACCTGAAAACCCTGGACGGCTATGAAATCGCCGAGGCGGACCTGAACAATGACGGACAGAGTGAGTTTTTTGTAAAAACGCCGGAATGCAAAAAAAACTCAACCCTCTGCACTTATAAAATCCTGGCGCGGGAACACAATAAAATCGTTGAACTCACGCGCTTGAACGCCCAGAATATAGTTCTGGGCAATGCCTATTCAAACGGCATCCGCAATTTACTGATTTTCGACAACCGCAAAAATGATTTCGACTACACCCTGTATGAATGGCAATCGCAAAGTGCGACCTACGCGCAGAAGGCAAAAGAATGAAAAGAATGTCTGATACAGCAATGTGCAAAGCGGTCCTGCCGGTCTTATGCATCTTTGCCGCCTGTATCACCCTTGCATCTTTCATTCTTGCATCTCCAGCCAAAGCCCAGCCCTGTTTTTACACCTTCTGCCCTTTTGGCGAGTGCCTGCCCGGCCTGCCCTGCTTGAAAGAAAAGACGGAGAACGACCCGGACGATCCGCGCGATGGCCCGAACACGTTTAATCCATTGGATCCATTTTCCGCTCCGAACCGCAAAAAATCTGACAGCAATGCCTGTGATGCTGATTTCATGAACCAGATTTTCGGCCGCGCCCAGCTGCATGCCGCCCGCCAGGTGCGTATGGGCACATCCCTGATCCGCAAGCCGGACAGTGTGCTGGAATATTCCTGCTTCGATGAAACGGCGGAAACGGCACTGGAGATCGGCCATATCTTTACAGAGAGCTTTCGCTGGGGCATTCCGCTCTTCCCCAGCCTGACAGGCCCCGACCCCGGAGCGGATTACATCGGAGTCCCTTTCCCAATTCTCGGGACAATCACGGGAAATTTTGTGGATCTACGGCCTATTCTTACCAACACGCATATGGGGATACAATTTTACCCCGCCCTGCAATCCATCCTGATGGGCTGGTATCTTGATCCATTTAATCCGGATATTGTCGATGCCATTCCCGGCGGCCTGATTTCCTATTATTTCTGGAACTTCGGCCATGATTATCTGGGCGGCTATGCCGTTGGACAAAACAATGAGGTGATGGGCGTTTCCGCCTTTGATGTCAGCGATTACACAGAAATCCTGTCCTATATTTTCGGGGAGGCTTTCCTGCCCTTTGTTTTTCCGGAGATTCTCGGGATAGATTTAACCTCCCTCTTCCCCTCACTAGATCCTCATCCCGGCCAATATGTCTGCACGGAGATGGCACGCATATTTGACTACGCCAGATGCCTGGATTTCGGCGTAGATGATAAATTCTTTGATTTTGAAGATATGGTGAATATGGACATACGCCGCCTGCCCAATGAGTGCTGGGCGTTCTCTATCCCTGACCCTGTTGCTTTTCTGTTCCCTGAACTTCTGCTCCAGGACAATATGCGACAGGAATATATCGATATTGCGAAGAACAAGGATTATTACTACGCGAATTTTGATGAAGCCCTGACCAACCCGGATGTTATCCTTAATGGAACAGAACCAGCATTCACGGGCTCAACCTGCCTGCCTCCGTTTCCGACCGGGGTAAATGTAACTTATACGCAGAGTACGCAGGATGCCTACGGGAATACAGTCAACAACACAATTACCTATGAGGAAAAGGTCTGCCCCAATCCGTTTTGTTACTACAACAGACAAACCGATCTGTGCACTCAGACCCGATAATGAGCGGGGACAGTCCGGGAAATGGATTTGCGCAGAAGGTGTAAAGTACAGTAAAATTTGAATAAGGTGTTTATAACGATGAAAAATTTAAAGCAAAGAAAATTCCGCCTTTATTCAAGGGCTCTTCTCCCCTGTCTTTACACCGCCTTTATAATTGGCATGTCCTTACTTCCCTCTTCTTCAACCTTGGCGCAGGAGGTTGCGGAATCGGCTTGTGACCCCGATTACTACGACACACTGGAATCGCGGGCCTGGCTGGAGGCGCAACGCGAGATCACGCAGAACCAAAACCTGATCCTTAAACCGGACAGTGTGTTGGAATATACCTGTTTCGATCGCTTCATGGGTGTTTTGGCAAAAAACGATGATAAATTATTTACAGGCTCTGACCGCTGGGAATCTCCAAATGTCACATTAGGAGTTGGACGACCCGATCTGGGCGGGTCTTTGAACAGCGTGGTAATTGAGGCCGTCTCAAGCTATATCAACGCCAACTTTGAATCCACAGGCGTCTCGGGAAGTGATGGCCCGGAATCCTATAACCTTCTGGCCGGACGCTTCGATATTCTTGATCTCGGCGCAACTGACGATGATGGTGGCGATGACGACAGCGACAACCCGCTGATTTTTGACCATGACCCCGAACCGATCGATCTGGATGGAAATTTGCTGACTGACAATTCAGGCACCTATATTTGTAATGTCATGCAACGTGTCTGGGCACGAGCAAAATGTATGGATTTTGTTTTCGATGACAGCACGGACGGATTTTACACCTTCGCCCAATACCGTGACGGAGAGCAAATCGGCGAAGGCGATGATACTGTTCTGGTTGAAGACCGCCGCCGTTATCCGCCTCCCGCCTGCGAGTCAATATCCGAACGCTGGGGCGAACAAATCAAAGCCGTCTACGATCATGATGAAACGCCGTGGATGGAAGATACGGTTGTGACCTATTATAGCCAGATCGAGCCGGAATCCTGCGCTGATCTAAAACCTATACCGACAGGCCTTGTTGTACAGAGACAGCAGGATCCCGAAATTTATAACGAAAAAATATGCCTCTCGCCGGGATGCGTCTACGTCCCCAGCGCGGTGAATGAAGGCAAATGCTGTGCCAAAGTAAACAAAGACGGAGAATGCGCTGATTAAGGGCTGTTGTATTTTTCCTGCAGGATGTCCTTAAGCTTATTTTGAAATTCCGGTGAAAAACTCTTTTTATTTTCTAAGAAAGTCATGACAGCCAGAAGGTTTTTATCCCTGTCTATTTCTATTGTTTGCTCCTTTTGATGCGACCCCGCTTGAGGGATGTTTGCACCCAAAAGAGACGAAAAGCGCTCCAGAAGCTGCGGATTGTTCTTATTTATACGCGCACGCGTTTGGCGCAATTGCTCGATTGCCCGCTTCTGCACGCTGGATTTCGGTTTTTTGATGATCCGTCTTTTCAAAAACTTTCCCGCTTTTTATCTATACATTGGCTTTTGATCGCCTTATATCTACAATCCTACCGCCAGAAGGCTAAAACTTCGTATATAAAGCAGTGAAAATGCTCGGTTTTTATCGATTTTTAACTCAAAACGGCAAATTTGCCCTGAATATGCTGCTGAAGCGGCGATTGCAGCGCAGCAAGGAAGATCCTGCGCGTATTGATGAGAAACGAGGTATCTATACGAAACCAAGACCTAACGGCGCTCTTTTCTGGGTGCATGCCGCCAGCGTGGGCGAAGCACAATCAGCTTTAATCCTTATTAACCGCCTGTTGGGACGCCATAAAGACCTGCAAATCCTGATTACATCCGGCACGCGTACATCCGCGCAAATGATGGCGGACAAGCTGCCGGAGCGGGCGTTCCACCAATATTATCCGCTGGACCATCCGGATTGGGTTGTGGGTTTTCTGGATCATTGGAATCCAGACGCCATTTTCTGGATGGAATCAGAGCTTTGGCCAAATATGTTACTGGAAATTCAGGATCGTAAAATTCCGGCGATGCTGGTTAATGCGCGCCTGTCGAAAACGTCTTTTCGCCGCTGGATGATGTTTAAAGGCCCGGCTCAAAAAATATTAGGGGCTTTTTCCCGGGTATTGACGCAAACAGACACAGATGCGCAGAGATTCCACGCCCTCGGCATAGATACCGAGAAAATCGTTGTTACAGACAATTTGAAATACAGCGCCCGGCCTCTGGCCTATGATGAAAAGGAACTAAAAAAACTTTTGGCCAAAATTAGCCAGCGCCCCGTCTGGCTCTACGCCAGTAGCCACGACGGAGAAGAACAAATCGCCTGCCGCGTACACCAGCAATTAAAAATACAATTTCCGGATCTTCTAACAATCATCGCTCCCCGACATCCGGAACGGCGTGATTCTATTCAAAAAAGCTGTGCGAATTTTGAACTGCGCGTAAATATGCGTGGCAAAGACAAAACCCCTCCCGATGAAACCACCGATATTTATATCGCCGATACAATGGGTGAACTTGGGTTGCTTTACCGTCTTGTGCCTGTTGCCTGTATCGGACGATCCTTCAGCCTGGATGGCGGCGGCGGGCATAACCCGATCGAAGCGGCGCAGCTTCATTGCGCCATCCTGCACGGCCCGCATGTACATTACCAGCAAGAGATATTCGATGAGATGCATATCGCAGGAGTGGCGCTGAACATGAGAGATGAATCAATGCTCGCCAATACGTTACAAACGCTGCTCTCCTCGCCCGAAAAGTTGCAAAACCTGCAGAAAAAAGGCTATGACTTTGCTCAGGAGAAGGACACTGTGATCGAGAAAGTAATGAAACATATTCTGCCGCTGACACAAAAGGTGGCGGCATGAAATTAAAAGCCCCGCCTTTTTGGTATCGAAAAACAGCCACACCTGCGCCTCTGCAGGAAAAGCTGCTTACCCCGCTTTCCTGCCTGTACAGGCTTGGATATGAACTGCACCAGCGTACCAGCTCAACCGAAACTGTAAACCTGCCGATCCTGTGTATAGGCAATATCAATGCTGGGGGCACGGGAAAAACCCCCACCGCGCTCGCTGTCATGGATATTCTGCGTCGTCAGGGCATTGCCAGAAACCCGTTTTTCCTGCTGCGCGGATATGGCGGCGGTGCACACGGCGCACTGCGCGTCGATCCGTCAAAGCACACCGCCTGGGATACCGGCGATGAAGCCCTGATCCTTGCAAAATCTGCCCCGACAATCATTTGCGCAGACCGCCTGCAAGGCGCCAAACTGGCTATGCGCGAAGGAGCGGACCTGATTCTCATGGATGACGGCTTGCAAAATCCCGGCATTTATAAAGACATCAAGATTGTTGTCGTAAATGGTGAAATGGGTTTCGGCAACGGCAAGATGATTCCGGCCGGCCCCTTGCGCCAGCCTCTGGAAAAAGGGATGAAAGCGGCCGATGCGTTCCTGATGATCGGAGAAGACAGGCGCGGAACTAAATCATTATTGCCTGCCAATATCCCGCTCTTTAATGCAAAACTGCAGCAGCCGGAAGGAAACACACTGCCCGCCGGGCCGTATATCGCCTTTGCTGGCCTTGGTTATCCGCAGAAGTTTTTTGATTTTCTCAGGCAAGACGCAGGGCTGGAGATTGTTGAAACCGTCGCCTTCCCCGATCACTATCCTTATATCAAATCTGATCTGCTGGACCTGAAGGAAAAAGCAGACAAAGTGGAGGCCCGCCTAATCACAACCGAAAAAGATGCAATGCGCCTGCCGTCTATTGAGGCGATTGAGGTCCAAACCATTCCGGTGCGCCTCCATATCGATGAAGAAGACGCGTTTGCGGAATTCCTCAAATCCAGACTGGTTTAAACACGCAATGAAGAAAATCCGCTACACCCTGGAAGCTTGCATTCTGCACCTCTTTTATTTTCTGTTTAGTCTGCTTCCCGTTCGCTGGGCCTCGGAGGCCGGGGGATTTCTGGGGCGCATGATCGGCCCAAAACTCGCCACATCACGAAAAGCCCGCAGCAATATCCGGATCGCATTTCCCGATATTTTGCAGGAAGAGGAAGATAAAATCCTGCGTGAAATGTGGGACAATCTGGGGCGGGTTATGGCGGAGTACCCCCACCTGGAAACACTGTCCAGAAATCATGTGAGCCTCACCAACCAAAGTATTATCGATGCGCATACCAATAATGGTCCAGCCCTTTTCCTGGGCGGACATCTGGGAAACTGGGAAGTGAACTGTGCCAGCTCCATCTTTCATGGAGCAAAGCCGGTGCATATCACCTACCGCGCACCGAACAATCCGGCGGCGGATCGCCTGTTGATGAAAGCCCGGACATTAGATGGCCGCCTGAAAGCCTATCCCAAAGGCCGTGAAGGTGGAGCGCAAATGATGCGTGCCCTGAAAAACGGCGATCATCTGGGCATGATGATCGATCAGAAATACAATGAAGGTCTGGCCGTACCGTTCTTCGGCCAACCGGCCATGACCAACCCAGTCTTCGTGCAGATGGCCCAGAAATACAAGGCCGCGCTTATCCCTATACAAAATATACGCAGAGACGGCCCACAATTTGAACTGGTGGTACATGAGCCTCTGGTCATTTTTGATGCCGACGGCGCGCCGTTGCCGGTTGAAGATGTGATCCACAGCGCCCATGTTGTGTTGGAAAGCTGGATCAGGGAAAATCCAGGCCAGTGGCTGTGGCTCCACCGCCGCTGGGATTCCAAACAATTGAAGGACGATAAAGAGCATGACTGAAAACCATTACGATTATTTTGTCATCGGCGCAGGGTCTGGAGGTATTCGCTCTGCCCGGATCGCTGCAGCCCACGGCGCGAAGGTAGGGATGGCCGAGTATTCGAAGCTGGGCGGGACCTGTGTCAATCTGGGCTGCGTTCCCAAAAAGATCATGTCCTATGGCGCGCTGTATAAAACCCATTTTGAGGATTCCCGCGGCTATGGCTGGATCTTCCCCGCCGCTCCCGAATTCGACTGGAACACGCTCATTCGCAACAAGGATATCCGTATTGAGGGTATCAACACTTTCTTCGACGGAATGCTTGCAAACCTGGATATTGATGTGCATCGCGGCAGGGCAACGTTTATCGATTCCCACACCCTTGATATTAACGGCATGCAGGTCACGGCCGATCATATCCTGATTGCCGTGGGCGGCACGCCGCGCCGGATGGATGATATTCCGGGCGGTGAGCATATGGTCACGTCCGAAGACGTTTTTCACTGGCCGCGCGCACCCAAAAAAGCGGTAATTTATGGCGGCGGTTATATCGCCGTTGAATTCGCCCATATCCTGCATGGCACGGGGTGCGAGGTCACGCTCATCTATCGCAAAGATTTATTCCTACGCAGTTTTGATCGGGATATCTCGGAAACACTGGCGCAGAATATGCACAAACAAGGAATTAAGCTACTTTTTGATACAAAGATCGAGCGCGTTGAAAAATCAGGGGAGAATTATATTATTCACGACAGCAAGGGCGCACAACATGAATGCGATCTGCCCTTTGCTGCTATCGGCCGCATACCCAATCTTGCCGGGCTGAACCTCGATAAGGCAGGGGTGGGGCTTGATAAAAAGGGCTATATCAAAGTCGATGAGTATAACAACACCAACGCTTCCGGCCTTTATGCGGTAGGAGATGTAACCGACACCTACCATCTGACCCCGGTTGCAATTCGCGAAGGGCATATCCTGGCAGATCGCTTGTTTAACAAGGAACAGGATAAAAAGGTTGATTACGGCCATGTCGCAACAGTGATTTTTTCCAACCCGCCGATCGGCACTATCGGAATAAGCGAAGAAGAGGCGCGCACCAAGAGGATTGATATAAAGATTTTTAAAAATAAAATGGTGCCAATGAAAAACCGTATCGCCGGGCGCGACGAGGAAACGATGATGAAACTGATTGTGGATCGGAAAAGTGACAAGGTCATAGGCTGTCATATGATTGGCAGCGATGCTGCGGAAATTATGCAGGGCTTTACCGTAGCCATGAATATGGGCGCAACCAAGGCTGATTTCGACCGGACGATTGCCATTCATCCCACAGCATCCGAAGAGTTCGTGACCATGCGCGAAGAATCCGCCTGATAATGCGTTAGTTAACGGTCTTTTGCCCTGCCGGGCCGACGCCAGATGGCGGCGGATGATCATCAGACGCGGGAGCGGCTTTCGCAGCCACCTCGGAGAAAACAAACGGCGCATCGCCATCGGCCGCATCAGCCTTCGCCAGCTCATAAATCCGCGCCATATTGGCGGAATATAGCTTCTGACCAGCATCACTCATGAATCGGCGCTGGCAAATATCATCCAGGAAATCAACGATGTGGGACGGGCGTGCCTCTTTCTGGCCAAGCTCACGGCTAAGCAGGCAGGTTTCATATTGGGTCAGGGTATAACTCAACCCCGCCGAAGTGGCGATATCGGATTCATGAAAAAGTACAGCCATCAGTGTAAGCTTTGCATCGCATTCCAGCGCCTGCAGCGGCGCATCCAGGTTAAGAGCCAATAGCCGGTCCTTATCACCCAGGAAATGGTATTTATAAGCTGCTTTGGTTTGGTTCATAGGGCTGGCAGGGTCCTGCGCCGGGCTGACATCCGTAGCCAGTATAATGGCTCGCAGACGCTGGAGATCAGCTTCTTCAATGCCGCAGAGCTTCAGATAGGGATAGGCCAGATCAAAAGACCGCTGCTCCAGCCTGTATGGCTGCAATTGCCCTTTTACCACATTGCCTTTGCCGTCATGCCCAAGATCATGAATACAAGCCGCAATCATGAGCAAGGCAATATCCGGCTCGGACAAAGCACGCCGCGTTCCTTCAAAAATCTCGTTATGCACGGCAATCATGCGTAAACCCTGCAGTAAAACTTTTTTATAGTGCAGGTTGCTGTGAAAAGGCTGGGGGTTTTCGATCTGTCCCAGAATGGCGGACACAAGCATCGCATTCATAAAATCCGGCGCCATATCCAGATTCATCTGCTCAACCGCGAAGATGCACAGTGCGGCAAGGGATGTTTCCTGCTGGCCGGAATTCCAGGCTTTCACAATATCAATTGAGGGCTTTGAGGGCTTTTCACCGTATTCAGGATGAAAGAACTGGGCTGCATACGGCTCTAGGAAAGCAAGATCTCCCTCCAAAGCGCCGACGGCTTTCTCAATGGCAATGTGAACTTGATTGTCCGACGCGACAGGTTCGGAAGCCTTCGCATTCAAAAACGCGGCCTCCATGGAAAGAAGGCGATTTTTCCAAGCTCCCAGCCGATCTGATCCTGATGTGCTCATCCCCCCCCCTTGCATCGTTTTATTTTAGCCCGGATTTACGGTAGCATACAAGTTTAAACCATTGGCATATCACCATGTTTGTATTATAAATGCAGGCTTATAGAGCTGGAGCTTGGATAGTAAGGAATATGACCCAAAACTGGACCCCGAAAACATGGCGTGACAAGCCGGTGACACAATTGCCGATTTATGAGGATTCCGACGCCCTGAAACAGGCGGAATCCGAGCTGCACAAAATGCCGCCGCTGGTCTTTGCCGGGGAAGCCCGCAATTTACAGACTTCGCTGGGCGATGTGGCGATGGGCAAGGCATTCCTGCTACAGGGCGGGGATTGCGCCGAAAGCTTTGCCGAATTCAACGCCGCCAAGATCCGCGATACGTTCCGTGTGATCCTGCAAATGGCTGTGGTTTTGACCTATGCCGGGTCCCTGCCCGTTGTTAAAGTGGGCCGGATCGCCGGACAATTTGCCAAGCCACGCTCCAGCAACACGGAAACGCAGGGCGATATCACACTACCCACCTATCGCGGCGATAACGTGAACGGGCTGGACTTCACCGCCGAGGCCAGAACTCCGAACCCGGAGCGTATGATCCGCGCCTATCACCAATCGGCCTCCACGCTCAACCTGCTGCGTGCCTTTGCCACTGGCGGTTATGCGGATTTACAGCGGGTTCAGCAATGGAATCTCGAATTTGCCGAGGGCTCGCCTCTGGCAAAACGTTACCATGATCTGGCCGCACGGATCAGCGATGCCGTGCGCTTTATGGCAGCCTGCGGCGTGACCAGCGAGACGGTCCCGGCTCTGCGCACCACTGATTTTTATACTTCGCATGAGGCGTTGTTGCTGAATTACGAAGAGGCCATGACCCGCACGGACAGCACCACGGGGAAATGGTATGATACCTCGGCCCATATGCTCTGGGTCGGTGCACGTACGCATCAGGAAGATCATGCGCAGATCGAATTTGTGCGCGGACTGCACAACCCGCTGGGTCTGAAATGCTCGCCAGCTCTGGATCCGGACGAACTCATGCGGCTGATTGATATCCTAAACCCGAAAAACATCCCCGGCCGCCTGACCCTGATTGCGCGGATGGGCCATGACCAGGTGATTGAGAATCTCACCCCGCTGGTGCGTACGATCAAGGCCGAAGGTCGGCATGTCGTATGGTCCTGCGACCCGATGCACGGCAATACGATCAAATCCAACTCCGGATATAAAACCCGGAATTTTGAACATATTCTGACCGAAGTGAAAGGGTTTTTCACCGTGCATAAAACCGAAGGCACCCATCCGGGCGGCGTTCATTTTGAAATGACCGGACAGGATGTCACCGAATGCGTGGGTGGGGCCGAAGCCATCAGCGATGCGGATCTATCCAGCCGTTATCATACCCATTGCGATCCGCGCTTGAACGCCAACCAGGCGCTAGAACTGGCCTTTCTTATTGCCGATGAGCTTCAGGCCATTCGCCAAGATGATTTGTCCAGCCCGATCCCGGCCGCAGCAGCAGAGTAAAGGAATTTTTCAGATGAGCATTAAAGTACGTTTCGCCCCCTCCCCCACCGGAATGCTTCACATTGGAAATGTGCGGGCCGCGTTAATCACATGGCTGTTTTGCCGAAAAAATGGTGGGCACTTCCTGCTGCGTATTGATGATACGGATCAGGAGCGCTCGAAAATTGAATATGAGGAAGCGATTGAAGATGCACTCACATGGCTGGGCCTGAACTGGGATGAAAAAGCCAACCAGAAAAATCGACGGGATCGTTATGATCTACAGATTGAAAAACTGAAAGCCAATGGACGGCTCTACCCATGTTATGAAACGCCGGAGGAATTGTCGCTCAAGCGTAAATCCCAGCTCTCTCGCGGACAGCCGCCGACATATGACCGGGCGGCGCTGGAGCTGAGCGCGGCGCAAATTGCGAAATATGAGGCCGAAGGCCGCCAGCCGCATTGGCGCTTTAAGCTGAACCATGCACCGATTGAATGGAACGACCATATTCGCGGCGAGGTGAAATTCAACGGCGCGGATTTGTCCGATCCCGTCGTCCTGCGCGAGGATGGCAGCCCGCTTTATCACCTGTGCTCCGTGATTGATGATGTGGACTTCAATATTACCCATGTCATTCGTGGTGAGGATCATGTCACAAATACCGCCACCCATGTGCAGATGTTTGAAGCGCTGGGAGCCGTGCCGCCGGAATTCGCGCACACATCACTGATTTCCGATAAGGAAGGCGGGAAATTGTCCAAGCGCCTGGGGTCGCTCAGCATCAAGGATATGCGTGATGATGAGGGGCTGGAGCCGATGGCGATTGTCAGCCTGCTCGCGCGCCTTGGGACATCAGAGCCAATTGAAGCATTCCGTGAGATTGCACCGCTGATCAACAGCTTTGATTTTTCCAAATTTTCACGCTCAACGCCAAAGCTGGATACCGAAGAGCTGATGCGCCTGAACGCCAAGATCATTCACGAAACTCCGTTTGAAGATGTGAATGTACGTCTGGCGCAGATGGGGCTGCCTGATCTGGATGAAGAGTTCTGGAATGCCGTGCGCGCCAATCTGCAAAAGCTGGGTGATATCAAGGATTGGTGGAACGTAGCCAAAGGCCCGGTTGAGCCGGTTATTCAGGATATGGAATTTCTGGGCGAGGCTTTGAGCGTTCTGCCCGACACCCCCTGGAGCCGGGAAACCTGGAGCGAATGGACAGGCAAGGTGAAAGAAAAAACCGGACGCAAAGGCAAGGAGCTGTTCATGCCGCTGCGTCAGGCTTTGACAGGCATGGATCACGGGCCGGAGCTGGCGGATCTATTGTTGCTGATTGGGCCGGAAAAGGTGAAAAAACGGTTGTCTTACAAGAAAGCGGCTTAAGCGGCAGTCAAAGCTTGTAAGCTTTCTACGGCTGCATCCTCTGAACCGCCTATGCCCCAAACGAGATCATCAGGATCTATGTCAGAATTTGCCCCAACAAAGCGTCTGATTTGTTCTTCACGTACGGCGGGATCTCTGGAAACCATGAATTTTTCAACCATAGGTCTTGTCACGAAGGCACTGCGGTAAAACGCCACGAAACATTGGCTTTGAGATGGTGTATTCATAGAGAGCCTAATGCGCAGTTTTCTTCAGAAGATAAAGAAACTTTTCCAGCTTCTTCATATCGCGCAGCGTGGCCTCGGGCCAAAGCAACTGCACCGTATTGTTGAAGGTTGGGCGGCCTTCTGCAAATAAATGATCGCAAAGCAGCACTTTACGTTTCGGGCTCAGGCATGCAAACTCTTCAATAATATTGAAAGGCTGCTGCGCCTGTTTCAAAAGTTCGTTGGTGTTGATCGCCATTCTCATGTTTTTGCCTTTTTTTACACAGATACCTATTAAGTTCGTTCATAATTTATTAAGGTTTATACACAACCTAAGAATAGGTTGTAAAGTTAAACTGCAATTCGCGTGCCACAACAATACCTTAGTAATCACCTTATTATGTCCAAAAAACATCAAAAACACGCGAATCGCAGCGAAAACCCGCCTGTTATCATACTGGTTGAGCCGCAAATGGGAGAAAATATAGGGGCTGCGGCACGCGCCATGTTAAATTTCGGCCTTACAGAGCTGCGTATCGTCAACCCGCGCGACGGCTGGCCAAATACAGCAGCCGATGCCAATGCCTCCGGGGCTTTCGAACACATGCCTCCACCGCAAATATTCCCCTCCCTGAGGGATGCCATCGCCGATTTTCACTATGTTTTGGCAACCACAGCCCGCCCGCGCGGCATGGTAAAACCGAGCTTCACTCCCGCACAGGCGATAGAAGAGATCATCCCTCGCACAGAGGAAGGACAGAGATGTGCCATCGTATTCGGGCCGGAGCGCACGGGGCTGGAAAATGAAGATGTTGCCCTATGCCAAAGCATTATACAGGTCCCCACAAATCCGGATTTTTCGTCGCTCAATCTTGGACAATGCGTACTGCTCGTTGCCTATGAGCTTTTTGCCGACCAGGCGCGAGGGAAAGTAGAAAATATTGCCTCATCGCAGAAATCCGAACCAGCTCCTCAGCTTGAATTAAACAATTTTATTGCCCGCCTGGATGAAGAGCTTGACCGCGCAGGATTCTACCGCGAAGAAAACCTTAAACCCACCATGCAACGTAACATTCGCAACATGTTCACACGCCCGGAATTCACCGAGCAGGAACTGCGCACGCTGCATGGCATGGTTTCGGCTCTGACCGGAAAGAAAAAAGAGCTGTGACTACTTGAAATGGTTACGGTTGATAGAATCCAGCTCTTTGATCTTCTTGCTGGCTGCGCTTTCAAACAAAGCAGGGATAAAGGCGTGCACCAGCCCCATAAATCCAGCCTGAAAACAGCCAAATGCATATTTTAGGGCAAAAGCCTTGTGCTCAAAATACCCCTCACCCACCGATTGCAGATGTGATTGGGATCTGGATAAAATATCGTCTCCTCCACTCATGGTTAAGACCATAGCGCAAGGAGACGAAAAATTCCAGAGTTGGATAAAATTTTAACGTGAATAAAATTCCACGACCAGATTGGGTTCCATCTGCACCGGATACGGCACGTCCTCAAGATGAGGAACCCGCAGGAACGTGGCCTTCATCGCTTTGAAATCCGCATCAATATATTCAGGCACTTCACGCTCGGGCTGTTGTACCGAGGTGATAACCATTGGAATGGTCTTACCCTTTTCAGTCACCTGAATCACATCGCCTTCTTTAACCTGATAGGACGGAATATTAATAACCTGGCCGTTCACTGTCACGTGTTTGTGGTTTACAAACTGGCGAGCAGCAAAAACGGTCGGAACAAAACCGGCGCGGTAGATAACCGCATCCAAACGGCGCTCCAGCAGGCCAATCAGGTTCTGACCTGTATCGCCGCGCAGACGCACTGCTTCCTGATAATAACGGCGGAATTGCTTCTCACCGATTGAGCCGTAATAGCCCTTCAGTTTTTGCTTGGCCATCAACTGCGTTCCGAAGTCGGACGGCTTGCTACGGCGTGCGCCGTGCATGCCTGGGCCTGTCTGGCGTTTGTTATAAGGTGATTTTGGGCGGCCCCACAGATTTGCACCAATACGGCGATCAATTTTGTGTTTGGCCTGTACGCGTTTACCACTCATGGCTTTGTCCTTTCATAGACTGTTTAAAGTTCTGGCAATTTTGCCATTTTAATGTCCCGATATCCGCATCTGACGGCTTGAAAGTTAATCAAGAGAACGTATCCACGACGCTCGCTTTTCAGGAATAGGCGTATTTATACGGATTTTTTGAGCAATGTCAAACTTTTGCAGGCGTGCTTGAACATTGCGCTCAAAGCTGATAACGATTACCATCTTTGTAAGGGCCAGTAGCTCAGTTGGTTAGAGCAGTCCGCTCATAACGGATTGGTCGCT
>CAYGSN010000012.1:0-65988 GCA_964352675.1 uncultured Pseudobdellovibrionaceae bacterium | reverse complement strand
GGTGGTGGGCACCATGGCGGCGCCTGGAAGGTCGCCTATGCCGACTTCGTGACCGCGATGATGGCCTTCTTCTTACTGCTGTGGTTGCTTAACGTATCCACCGACGAGCAGCTTGAAGCCATTTCAAACTATTTTGATCCCACGCATCCAAAAGTTTCCGAATCCACCAGCGGCGCTGGCGGTGTAATGGGCGGGCTTTCGATGGCTCCGCAGGGGTCCATGGCCACCAATGTGCAGCCAATCACGGCCCCACGGCCAACCGGGTCAAACGCTAACCCCATGTCCCAGAAAAAATCTGCAGAGGACGCAAAAAAGGAGCAAGCAAAAGGCGCCTTAAAACAGGAAGAAGAAGAACGGTTTGAGCAGGCGCAGGACGCTATCCGTCAGGCCATTCAGGCGGATCCGGAACTGGCGGAGCTCTCCAAAAACCTGATGGTTGATATGACGCCGGAGGGGTTGCGCATCCAGATCGTCGATCAGGAAGGCGAGCCGATGTTCGCCTCCGGCTCTGCACAGATGTTTGAAAAAACCCGCAGGCTAATGGGCAAGCTCGCGGGAATTATTCGAGAGCTTCCCAATGAATTATCCGTGCGTGGCCACACCGATAGCGTGCCCTATGGTGCCGGGGCCGACTACACAAACTGGGAATTATCAAGCGACCGTGCGCACTCTTCCCGACGTGCTTTGTTAGAGAGCGGTTTCCCGCCGGATCGCCTTGATAATGTCGTTGGAAAAGCTGATACTGAGCCTTTAATTACTGATAATCCATCCGATCCGCGCAACCGGCGGATTTCGATTATCCTGCTGAAGGAAGAGCTCACAAACCCTGATTACGAGAAAAAAGTTGAAGAACGCGCAAGCGAAATGCCCGATCCGCCCGCCGGAGATTCAGGCGCAGCAGACTCTGGAAACGCTACACCGCAAGTGCCGATCGGCACCTTCCGCCGTACACCAGGGAATGTTGAGTTTCCTTAGGGAGAATTAACCAAACTTATTGTTCTTCGGAAAACCGTTCGGCGGCAAACGCCCGGACTGCGCACGTTTACCAACCCAGGGGTTGAGATCCCCCACCAGGGTTTCGCCGGTGCCGTATTTATAGGTTAGGCCCTGCTCCCAACCGAACGTCTTGGCATCGGACAGCCCGCCATCCTTGAATTTCTGCAGGATCACGCCTTTGCCACGCGACATCTCCGGTAGCTCCTCCATAGAAAAGACCAGCATTTTGCGGTTCTTGCCGATGACGGCGATATGGTCGTCCTGCGCCTCGACAATCCGGCACAGCGCTGCTTTCTTCGGCGGCTTCACATTCAGGATCTGCTTGCCCGTCTTGGTCTGCGCCAGCACATCCTCCATCTTCACAATGAAGCCATAGCCATCATTTGAAGCCACCAACAGGCGCTTTACCGGGTCATACAGGGTCATTTCCACCAGCGCCGCATCATTTGGCACATCAGCCATCAGGCGCAGCGGCTCGCCAAACCCGCGTCCGGAGGGCAGTTTGTCCCCGCCCACCGTATAAAACCGGCCGTTGCTGGCAAAGATCAGGATTTTGTCCGTGGTCTGGCATTCCAGGACAAAATGCCCCTTATCGCCGTCCTTATATTTAAAGTCTTTCGGATCATGGCCGTGCCCCTTCATCGCTCGGATCCAGCCCATGGAGGAACAAATCACCGTGATTGGCTCTTTCTCGATCATCGCCTCATCCAGATCTACAGCCACAGGCGCTGGGGCTTTGCCGATTTTCGTGCGCCGCGCGCCCAGCGTCGTATCCTCGCCAAATTGTTTTTTCAGCGCCGCAATCTGCTTCTTAATACGGGTCCATTGCCGCGCTTCGGATTTGATCAACTTGTCCAGATCATCTCGCTCCTTAGAAAGCGCATCATGCTCGGACTTAATCTCCATCTCCTCCAGCTTGTGCAAGCGGCGCAATCGCAAATTCAAAACGGCTTCAACCTGAACCTCGGAGAGTTTAAACTTTTTGGCCAGCACCGCCTTCGGGTCGTCCTCGAACCGGATAATGCGGATGACCTCATCGATATTCAGATAAACAATCAAATACCCCGCAAGAACTTCCAACCGGTGCAAGACTTTCTCCAGGCGATGCTGAGAACGGCGGACCAGCACCTCCTGTTGATGATCCAACCAGGCGCGTAAAACATCCTTGAGATTCATAACCTTGGGCACCAGCCCGCCTTCAAGAACGTTCATATTGAGGCTAAAACGCGATTCCAGATCGCAGGAGCGGAACAGCGCTTCCATCAAGAGTTCCGGCTCAACATTGCGGCTCTTTGGCACGATAATGAGCCGGATGTCCTCCGCACTTTCATCACGCACATCATCCAGCATCGGTAACTTGCGCGCATTGATCAGATCAGCAATTTTCTCAATCAATTTTGATTTTTGCACCTGATACGGAATTTGCGTGACCACAATCTGATAGGTGCCGCCTTTCAGCTCTTCCTTCTCCCATTTGGCGCGAACCCGGAAAGACCCGCGCCCGGTTTCATAGGCCGTGCGCACATCTTTTGCATCCTCCACCAGCGTCCCGCCGGTCGGGAAATCCGGCCCCTTCACAATTTTTGCAAGCTCCTCGATACCGGCATCTTTCTCCAGCATCAGCTCCATGGCCTCGCACAGTTCCGCCACATTATGCGGCGGAATGGATGTGGCCATCCCCACCGCAATCCCGCTGGAACCATTAGCCAGCAAATTTGGAAAACCACCGGGCAGAACGACTGGCTCCGTCTCAGACCCATCATAGGTGGGCCTAAAATCCACCGCGTTTTCTTCAATCCCATCAAGCAAGAGCAGCGCGACATCGGTCAGCCGCGCCTCCGTATACCGCATCGCCGCGGCATTATCGCCGTCAATATTGCCGAAATTCCCCTGCCCGTCGACCAGCGGATAACGCTGCGCAAAATCCTGCGCCAGCCGTACCATCGCATCATACACGGCCGTATCGCCATGCGGGTGAAACTTACCAATCACATCCCCCACAACGCGGGCGGATTTCTTGGGCTGCAAATTCGGCGATAATTTTAACTGGTACATCGCATACATCAAGCGCCGATGCACCGGCTTCAACCCATCACGCACATCGGGCAACGAGCGGCTCATAATCGTGGAAAGCGCATAAGAGAGATATTTGTCCGAAAGGATCTCCCGGAACGGCTGGTCGATGATTTGCAGTTCTTGCGGTTCTGTTGATTCGTTCTTGGCCATTGGTTGTTAATAGCGCGAAGATGGCCGAAGGAAAAGGGGTTTTAAAGTTTTAAGCCACAGCAAACTCCGGACAACACCACATTTTATTGACAAATCTCCGGCAGGGGTGTAGCAATTTACTTATCTTGGCAACCACTATTTGAGTAAGGATATTTTTATCATGAGCCTCAGCAATGAATTTTCATCACCCCGCAACCGTGGATATCACCAGCCAGACATGCTGGTAGTTATTGCAATCATCTCTTTGCTAATAGGCATTTTGCTGCCAGCCCTCGGAAAATCGCGCCAATCGGCTCGCATAGCACGCTTTATGGATTATCTTAAGAACGTTGATGAAAAAGCCGATGACGATCCTGACACCAATACGGAAACATTTGCCAGAGACAGTTTTTGCTTTACTGATGCCGGTAAAGTTTTTACGGCGCGGCAAGGTTGCGTTGTCGATCTGAATACCGGTGAACAATACAGTTTTGATAAGAAAAAAGGCGTATGGAGCGAAGAACCCGTCCAGCTTTCAGAAAAAGAATGGGACGCCTTTCTGAGGCGCTCTGAAAAAACGCTTGTGAAACTTGAGAAGCGCGATGATGAGCCGGAATGGATCGCCGGTCAGCTGGCGCTGCTTCAGGCGCTCATACAAAGCACGCAGCCTGCTTCTTCAGAGCCGGAGGCGGAACCGGATGCAAGCCAGCCTGCTGCCGGGCCACAATAACAGAAAATCACTCAGCGCCCATTGATGGAGTATTCTGTGATACCAGCGGCTCCTCAGGCCAGCAATTGATCTCGCCGAAAACATAGCCCATACGCCCCCCGACCAGCGCGAGCGTTAACGCCGCAATAATCGCCGCCCTCTTTTTCATAGATGACGCATCAGGGTCCATAAAAATTGTAGGCAGCAAACCGGCGACGACAAACATCAGCCCCCCTGCGCCTATCCCTGTTAAGGCCGTATGGGCAGCAGCGCGCAGAAAGCGGCTGGAAACCTCCATCTCCCCCGAAGAGTTGAAAAAAGCATGTGCCCCGACGGTGAGCGCCGTTCCGCCGACACCAGCGAAGATCAGGGCGAGTTTCTTTTTATCCATAGTTTACTTAAACACGATGCAAGCACATTATGCAATCAAACTTTTTCCAAACCGCTCCTGAAACCGCAGCCGCGCTTCGGGCACACCTTTTGTGTGGTGGGTAAAGGCCCAATGCTCCAGGAAATAGCCAGTAAGTTTGAGGCCGGTCAGGATGTCCTCACCCTCCCCGCCGGACGGATCGGGCTTCAAAAAACCAGGCAGGGCCAGTAACTTTTCCTTATACGGCCCGCCCGCCTCCACACTCACCGCACGCCCCGTTTTGGGCGAGACATAAGCCAGATTGCGATCATCGCCGCCGCCCGCGCACCCATCCAGCTTCAGAGAAAATCCGAGCTCTTTTAAGAAAGCCATTTCCCACATCACATAGGCCGGCCCCCACACATCGCTATCAAGCGTTTCAAACAAAGCCTGCAGCCCGTGAAACAGCCCCGGATGCCCCTCGCGCTCCGGCAAAGCCGCATCACACAGCGCACAGGCCGATTGCAGAGCGGCGAGCTTGAGCGGGTCTTGCATGAAATGCGCCGCCGGGCTGCGGGCGAGCTCCAGCTTTAAACTGCCCAGATCCTCGTTATTGCGCGCCTGCCAATGCGCATCCACGATATTCCCGGCCTCAAGCGTGCCGCGCATCCGGCTGCCTTGTGCGCCGCGCACATATCCGGCGTGACGCCCCTGCGCTTCGGTCAGCAACGAGACAATCGCGCCATTTTCACCGTGCGGGCGCACCGCCAATACTATGCCTTGATCTTGCCAAGTTTCCATGACTATAAGATAAGGCAATTCACAAGCGGAAAGCCATATGCCAGAAAAAGATATCAAGATCGGAATAGCGGGAATGGGCGCAATCGGCAGCGCCGTGGCCCGCGCGCTTATGGATGGGATTGGAGGATATCGCCTTAGCGCAGTCAGCGATTTGCGTGCCCCCGAAGAATTTGATGTCCCGTGCGTAGAGTTCTCTATCCTCGCGGAACGCTGCGATATGGTGATCGAAGCCCTGCCACCGGGGGAAGTTCCAGGTCTGGCCCAAGAGGTTTTTAAGCATGGGAAAACTCTCATCCTGATCAGCCCCAGCGCCCTGCTGATGTTTCCCGAAATACTGGATCAGCAGAAGCGCAGCGCAAGCCGCATTATCATTCCATCCGGTGCTCTCTGTGGATTAGACGGCGTGTCATCATTGAAGCAAATGGGGATCACAAGCGCCAAAATCGCCACCACAAAAAAACCAATGGGATATGACGGAGCGCCCTATATTGTCGAAAATAAAATCGACCTGACGGCGATAAAACAGAAGCAAAAATTATTTTCCGGAAACGCGCTCGAAGCCGCTATCGCATTCCCGGCCAATATTAATGTTGCAGCCACTTTATCTTTTTCCGGAATCGGGCCAAAGAAGACGCAAGTTGAGGTCTGGGCTGACCCTGATATTGCCGGAAACACCCATGAAATCGAAGTTATTGGCGAGTTCAGCAGGATATCAGCAACGGTTCAAAACCGGCCCGATCCGAACAATCCGAAAACCTCGATGCTTGCCGCGCAGAGCATAATCGCTATACTGAAGAAGCTCAGCGAGCCTCTGGCCGTCTTATAAATTTATAAGAAAGACAAAGAAAATGCCCTTACCTGCTAAAAAATTCTACATGATCCGCCACGGCGAAACCGAAGCCAATGCCGGCAGGATTATGGCGGGCAGCCTGGATTCCCCATTAACCGCACAAGGCCGGGATCAGGCCGCCCTGGCACGCAAAATCGTCGAAGCACTACAGGAAAAACCCAAAGTCATTGTCCACAGTCATTTATCGCGCGCCCGCGACACGGCCGCGATTATCAATCAAGGCCTGCAATTGCCCACCATTGAGGACCCGGATATCGCCGAGATGCACACCGGAGACTGGGAAGGCCGGCCCTATGATGAATGCCAGGCCGTGCTGCATAGCTGGGTTCAGCCGCCTGGTGGAGAATGCCCGAAAGACTTTGTTTCCCGCGTTCTGGGAGGGAAGAAAAAAGCATTGGAACTGGACATACAACCCGCGCTGATCGTCTCTCACGGTGGTGTTTTCAGAGCCTTCGGCAAAATCTACGAGATTGAGCCGGAAGCCAAATTCCGCAACTGCCATCTTTATGAATTCCTGCCGAATACGGCGCAAAGCCACTTCCCCTGGGATGTTTACCATTATGAATGGCATGATAGCGGAGCGCTTCAGCGCGCGCCCTGCCCGCTCTTTTCCACGGCGGTTTCACTGGCATCCTGATCCGGAGCATTTTGAATAGCCTGAAACACCTGAAACGCCTGAACCGTTTCTTTGACATCATGCACACGGAAAATTTGCACACCTTGCGATAATCCCCAGAGAGCAGAAGCGACCGAACCATGAATTCTGTTTTCTGGTAAATCTTCGCCACTTAGTTTTCCAATAAAATTTTTGCGCGATGTTCCGAGCAGTATCGGCACTCCCAAACCATGAAATTCCCTTATGTTTCTGAGGATTAACAAATTATTCTCCAGCGTTTTTCCAAACCCGATCCCAGGATCACAAACCAACATATTTGTATCGATACGACGCGTACCACAAAATAAAATTCTTTCTTTCAGATACTCAATAATATCATTTACTGCATTGTTATATATTGGATTTTTTTGCATAGACTGAGGCGTACCCTGCATGTGCATCAGGAACACAGGAACCCCTGCCTCCGATGCAACTGACACACTATCTTTATCGTACTCGAAAGAACTTATGTCATTAACGGCTGTCGCCCCGGCCTTCAAAGCTGCCTCCATGGTTTTTGAATTTCTGGTATCAATTGAAATGTGCTTACCCTGACCACGCAGAGCTTGTGATACCCCCTCGATGACAGGCACAACACGCGCGATTTCTTCTTGAACATCAATACTTTGTGCGCCGGGCCTGGAGGACTCTCCACCGATATCCAGGATATACGCACCCTCCCGCACCAAGCGAAGAGCGTGCTCTATCGCCTTGTCAGGATTGATAAATTTACCGCCATCCGAAAAACTGTCCGGGGTCACGTTGACCACCCCCATAATATGAGGTCCGCCGGAAAAGACATGATCCTTAGTTATGGTGCAAAACGAAGTCATGACCCTAAGCCGCTTTAATTGTCATAGCGATTTCCAGGCGCTGATCGTCCGGCAGATTTTTGATCATCTCATCAACAGAGAGCCCCAGAACCGGGTGACGCCAATGCGGGGCAATCTCCCGCAGCGGATAAAGCACAAAGCCCCGCCGGTGCATGCGCGGATGTGGTAGAGCCAGGACCGGACCGTCCAGCATATAATTGCCATAGGCCAGCAAATCCAGGTCGATAATACGCGCAGCGTTGCGTTCCAGCCTTTCTTCCCGGCCCATATCGTCCTCTACCGACTTCAGAATTGAAAGCACTTGGGTGGGAGAAAGCTCGCTATGCACTGCCAGGACTGCATTTTTATACCGGGGCTGGTCGGAGGCCGGAACAGGCGCCGTGCTCCAAACACCGGATGTTTTGAGCACGGCAAGCCCGCGCTCAGCCAGCAGGCGCGCCGCAACATTCAGTGAATCTTCAGGAGAGCCGTAAGTACTGGGCAAATTTGCGCCCAATCCAATCAAAATCATGAGGGTTGCACATCCTTATCTGTTAAACGGATGTGACTTTATAGCCTACCAGCTGCGCACTTTACCAGTATCAACATGCACAAAATCGCTTTTCGGGTAATACCCCACCCCGCCGGCACGAAGGCCCAAGGCTACTTTCTGCAGCTTGGAGGTGCGGTAACCCGGCACGCGCAAATCGATGGCCTGGCCGTACATATGGAAAGAATTGCGCGCAACACCTGTGCTGGCGTTGCGTAGCATGGAATTGGTTTTGGGACTGCGGTACCCAGAAAGTACTTCCAGCGGGCGGCCATTATCGACCTTGCCCTGCGTCATGCTCAAAATATCAACAACACGCGGGTCCATCGGAAACACTTCACCGGTACGGAAATCGCGCAGCACATAATTCAGACGCTCAAAGGCCTCTGGCAGGTATTTATCGCCAACACGGTACACGCCGGAAAAGCTTTCGCCTGTATGCGCCTGACGCAATGAAATTCTCCAAGCGGCAAAGTTACGCGCATCTGCTTTCTCTGAAAAGGACAGAGGAACGACACCGGCCAGAAGGCCCACCAGCCCCATCTGTAAAAGATCACGGCGGCCAAAACCCTTGCCGTATATGTCTTGTAATTTCTGCGTTTGCCTCTCGATGTTAAAATCATTCAGCATGCGTTGTAACCTCTATTTTTACTTTCTCGATTTTTCAGACCCAAACACCTAAAGAGATTCATCAGGCAAGTAAAGCCCAAAAAAAAGAAAATCAGAACCAGTATTAACGTGATGCTATTGCGCCAGGGCAATATCAGAAGGCCCGGAACGAGCCATATTAAGGGCATTATGCGACGGAATATGAAATCCGTCAACATTTTCGAGCAAAGTTATCAACTTGCTGTCTTTGTTGTAGACGTCGTTGCCAAAAACAACGCGGTCTTTTTCATCTACCCACGCCGTGTAATACAGCATGTAAATGGGGATAGATTTGTGAATATCGAAATCCTGACGGCGGGTCGTGGACAGGATCGTTTGGATGTCAGAATGATCCCAATCCGGCACGTCATCCATAATAAAACGGGCCATCTTTTCCGGTTCCTTCATACGAACACAGCCGGATGACGCAGCGCGGGCCAATGAATTGAACAATTCGGGCGAATTGGTGTCATGCAAATAGATATTATACTTGTTCGGCATCAGCACACGAAACCGCCCAAGAGGATTCTGTCTTCCGGGAGTCTGTACCATGCGCAACCCATTCAACTCGGAGCGGCTGATGGTGTTCCAGTCAATCGCTGTAGAATCCAAGGTTTGCGCATTGGAGCCATAACCGCTGATCAGCTCTATCCCTTTATTCTGAAGATAGTTGGGATCTTCCTGTAATTTCGGCAGGATATCAAAACGCTTGATGGTCGGAGGCACAGTCCAGTCGGGATTAAAGCGCATACCGGTAATCTGGGCGATAAAGGAATTGGTCTGGCGCACCGGCTTGCCGACAATGACATCCATCTCAAACTGGACGCGGCCTTTATCAATAGCCCACAAAGTGGCGGAGGGAATATTCACCACAACAAATTTTTCTGGCTTGTCTTCCGCCACCCAGCGCAGCCGCTCCAGATTGGCGATAATCTGGAGCATACGGTAGGTTTTTGTCTGGTTCAAAAAGCGCAGTGTATTTGACCCGATAATGCCATCAGAGTTCAAACCGTTTTTCTGCTGGAAAGCCATGACAGATGCGGCCAAAGCCTCGTCGTATAATGTCGTGTCATTGCTGCGGGGCATGAGCCCTAAACGCGCCCTTAATGCGGGAACGGACGCATGCCGCCAGCCGGGCTTCATCAGCACGCCGTCAAAACGGATCGGCAACAAAGAGGCGTAATCCTCTTCCGGTTGCTGCTGTAATGCGGCCAGCTCTTTTTGCAGCCTCTTGTAAGTCGCGCCCTGCGGCTCTATCTGATGCAGAATGCGTATCAAGGGGCGGTTATCCACGAGCTCCGATACAATTTTCGATGGTTCCGCAGGTTTCTGCCAATATTCCGTCTCTTCACCTATATTCACGCGGATGCCCGAAAGATCACGGCCATAACGGATAAAGGCATCGGTCAAAAGCAGTTCCAGCTCCGCCTTCTGCGCTGAGCGTGCTTTTTCGGACAATGTCTGTAATGTTTTCAGGTGATAATGGGATGGATTTAATCCATGGCTCCATGATTTTTCCAGAACCTGTATGAACGTCTTGCCCTTCTCGCCCAGCGCTCCGTCTTCCAGCCAGAACGGACGGTCGGTGCGGGACGCATAAAATTCGAATACGGCCTGCGGATAATAAAGCGTCTTTCCGGCAACCTGTCCGTCCGGGCCAGCTTTTTGAATGGAAGACTGCAAAAGAACAGGCGGGGATTCATAAAAAATCCCCTCAAAAAATCCACTTGAGCTTTGCGCCATAGACGTGCCATATGACCCGAATGTAGCTGTGCACAAGCCTGTGGATAGCACGGCTATCAATCTGATTTTATTTTTAAAAGACAAGACTTTTTTCATGATGCTTTCAACGGGCCGTTTAAAGGTTGTCTGAACCGACCTTCTGATAGTACCACAAAAATCCTTAAGGGGGAGTTACGGTTTTATCGCAATTTATCAATTATTTGCGCAATACCTACAAGTCGACAAAAACATGCGTCTCGGCCTTGGCCCCCGGATGCGTCACCGCCCCGTCCCGCGCCGAGCCCACCAGAGCGGCATATTTCTGGATAACGCCGCTGTTATAATTGGTTTTGCGGGGCTTCCAGTTTTTACGCCGTCTCTCCAGCTCTTCATCGCTTAGGTCCACACCCAGAGTTCCAGCTCCAGCATCAATATGTACGATATCACCGTCTTGAATAAGGCCGATTGGCCCGCCCACAGCCGCCTCCGGGGAGACATGCCCGATACAAAAACCGCGCGTCCCGCCGGAAAAGCGCCCATCCGTAATCAGAGCCACCTTGCCGCCCATGCCCTGCCCGTACAGGACAGAAGTGGTGGAGAGCATTTCCTTCATGCCCGGCCCGCCTTTCGGCCCCTCATAGCGCAGGATAATCACATCACCCTCCTGATACTCCTTGTTTTTTACAGCCGCATAGCATTCATCTTCACTGTCAAAACAGCGGGCGGGCCCTTCAAATTGTAAGTTCTCCATCCCTGCAATCTTCACAATAGCCCCTTCCGGCGCCAAATTCCCCTTAAGGCCGACAACCCCTCCGCTCGGATGAATCGGCTTTTTCACTGGATACACAACATCCTGGCCCTCCGGCAGACTGATGCCCTCCAGATTCTCCGCCAAAGTCTTACCCGTCACCGTGATGCAATCACCATGCAGATACCCACCATCCAATAATTCCTTGAGCACCACAGCCACGCCGCCCACATCATACAAATCCTTGGCCACATAGGCCCCGCCGGGGCGCAGATTGGCGATATAAGGCGTTTTCTTAAACACCTCCGCGACATCAAACAAATTAAAATCAACGCCCGCCTCATGTGCAATCGCTGGGATATGCAGCGCCGCATTGGTTGATCCGCCTGTTGCCGCGACAATCGCCGCCGCATTCTCCAGGCTTTTCCGCGTAATCAAATCACGCGGCAACGGCCCACCATTTTTGATCAGCTCGACAACTATCTCGCCAGATCTCTGCGCATACTCATCTTTGTTCTCATACTCCGCAGGAATACCGTTCGCCGCCGGAACTGCAATCCCCAGTGCTTCGGCGACACAGGACATGGTATTGGCCGTAAACTGCCCGCCGCATGCGCCCGCGCCCGGCAAAGCACCACATTCACACGCATAAAGCTCCTGGTCTGAAATTTTGCCGACCGAATGCTCCCCCACCGCTTCAAACACTGTGACGATATCCGCATCTTTACCCTTATACGTCCCGGGCAGGATCGTCCCCCCATATAGAAACACCGACGGCACATTGAGGCGCGCCATCACCATCATCATCCCCGGCAGGGATTTATCACACCCCGCAAGCCCGACCAGCGCATCGTAACAATGGCCACGCATGGTCAGCTCCACCGAATCCGCGATTACCTCACGTGAGACCAGCGAAGAGCGCATGCCTTCATGCCCCATAGCGATCCCGTCAGTGACTGTAATTGTTGTGAATTCACGCGGTGTCGCGCCCGCCGCCTTAACGCCTCTTTTCACGGCTTGCGCCTGTTCGGCTAGTTTAATATTACACGGTGCGGCCTCATTCCAGCAGGTCGCCACACCCACCAGCGGCTTGGCGATATCTTCATCTGTTAACCCCATCGCCCGCAGCATCGCGCGGTGCGGTGCGCTTTCCGGCCCAACGGTTACATAGCGGCTGACGAGTTTTTCCTTGTCCCACCCGTTTGGATGGGCGCGTTTTTTATTAAACATTTTTCACTCTTCTTCTAAGGTTAATTCGTTGTAAGCGCGGCGTAGTTCAACACCGTTTTCAACATAGGGAATAACGATCAGACGGTTGCCCGTCCCCATAATAACAACACTGGCATAGCCCAGCAAATAACCGGGCAGCATCCGCTCCAGCTCCATGCTTTCAATCTTCGAGAACTGGATATCCACCACATCGACCTGCAGCAGCCCGTAACGGGCCATCAGACGCTTGTTTGTCACCACCAGCAAAAACACTTGCTTAAGCAGGACCGCACGAACAAACATGAGAATACCTGCGACAGCGATAACGGCGCCCAGTTCGACCGCAAACACAATCGCAAACACAATCGCAATCAGCAAAACCGCAAACGGTTTCCAGTAAATTCCGTTGCTGATCGTGGCGGCGGAAACGACCTCTTCGCCTTTCAGGAGGCGCTCTTCAAAGACATTACGCTGTTTTTGTGATGAGCCTTTCATGACGTGGCAGAGCTCCGGGCCGTTTCAATTGCTTTGCGGAAGGTAATCGGGTCATCAATCGGCGGAAATATAACCTCCCCCACACCCATTCCGCGCACTGCCAGACGGCCGTAATTAAAGATACGCCCCAATATACCCTGCAAAACATTCACGCCTTCCACCCTATCGACGCTAATCTCTCCAATATGGCGCGCCACAAGCCCCCGCTTCAGCACAATGCGCTTTGAGGTAATGGCAATTTCCGTTGTCGCCTTGATAATCATTTTCTGGGCAAAACTTAAAAGCCCCAGAAAGAAGACAATGAAAGAGAAAATCCTCAACCCCGGATGGAGATAGGGAATGGATTCAATCACCCCCAAATCCGGTGGAAACTGCCCCAGCTGCTTGTACATGTAATTGGCCCCGACCAGCACCAGGATGCTGCCGATCATACCAAAAACGATGTTCAAAAACGCCGTGAATGTGTACATCCAGTGAAACTCGCCCACATGAACCAGCTCCTCACCATCGCCCAGAGATTGTTGAATATATAACATGGGTTTAGCCTACTCCGCTCAGACCCGCGCAGCAATATCTAATCGCCAAAAGAAATCCCAAGAGCCCGGGCCGTATGGACCATCGTGCCCTTCACGTTCACAATACGGCATTCCCTGATGGCGTCTTCAATGGCCACATCCACAATTTTGCGCCCGTGGCGTGCAACCATCCGGCCGAACTTGCCCTGTCCTACCATATCCACAGCATGAACGCCCAAAGCTTGCGCCAAAAGACGATCATTCCAGGTAGGCTGACCGCCGCGTTGTACGTGCCCCAAAACCGTCGCACGGGTTTCAAACCCTGTAGCCTCGGCAATGCGCGGCGCCAGATACTGCGCAATCCCGCCATAGCGCGTTTCGCCGCCGTAATACACCACCTCACGCTTCTCCCCGTCCGGCGCTTTCACCGCTTCGGAGACAACCACCAACGCAAAATTACGGCCCGTATCCTTCACCGCCTTGATTTTCGCGGCAACGCCTTCAATCGTATAGGGAATCTCCGGAATTAAAATCACATCCGCCCCGCCGGCAATTCCGGCGCTAAGCGCAATATGTCCAGCATCGCGCCCCATAACCTCCAGGATCATCACCCGGTCGTGGCTGGCTGCTGTGGGCTGGAGACGGTCCAGCGCCTCTGTTGCAACCTCCACCGCCGTATCAAACCCGACAGAGCTATCCGTCATTGCCAGATCATTATCAATTGTTTTGGGAACGCCGATAAAATTCAAGCCTCCCTGCTCCGCCAACTTGCTCAGAATCGCAAAACTACCGTCACCTCCAATCCCGATCACCGCATCAACGCCCAGATCTTTAAACGCCGCAACAACCTCGCCGGAACGATCCTGGATGCTTCCGTCCGGCATTTCATATTTGAACGGGTTTCGACTATTGGTTGTCCCCAAAATCGTACCGCCGCGCCGCAAAACAAAGCCGTCAAACTCCGCCGGTTTCAAATCCCGCACATGATAAGGAGTTTCCAGCAGCCCGGCCGTGCCGTTTTCAACACCGATCACCCGCCATCCATAATGATCCGCCCGGAACACAACGGCTCGCAACACCGCGTTCAGCCCGGCACAATCGCCGCCGCTGGTCAGAATGGCTATGGTTTTGGACATGTAAAAGAACTCCCGCGCTGCCGTATAACATAATCTTTGCAGAAGCTGATATAATTCTGCTATATTCTTTCTTAGCAAATCCCGGATTATGTGTTAAGATTGTTTTTTAAGGTTTTGAAACTTGTACGACTTTTCTCACATGGAAGATCAAGAAGAGCTCAGACTCAAACTTGCAGAATACAGAAGCGAGCACAAGGCGCTTGATGACATGATTGACCGCATGATGAACAGCGGCGAACCCGTCAACCTGTTCCAGATGCAGCAACTCAAGAAGCGCAAATTGTGGTTCAAGGATATGATCGGCAAGATCGAAAGCGATCTGATTGATGATATTATTGCCTAAGATCATTGCGTAAACCTCTGTTTTGCCTTATAAAGACGTATGACTCACGCTGATCCAAATCCCCTTATCGGTATCATTATGGGCTCGCAGTCCGACTGGGACACCATGAAAGAAGCGCATGATATCCTCCACGGTTTCGGTATCCCTCACGAAGTTAAGATTGTTTCGGCCCACCGCACGCCAGAGCGTCTCTACGAATACGCCAAGAGCGCGAAAGCGCGCGGCCTGAAGGTGATTATCGCCGGAGCAGGCGGGGCTGCCCATTTGCCCGGTATGGCCGCCAGCCTCACGCCGCTGCCCGTATTGGGCGTGCCGGTGGAAAGCAAGGCGCTCAAGGGCATGGACTCCCTGCTCTCGATTGCCCAGATGCCTGGCGGAATTCCTGTTGGCACACTGGCGATCGGCAAGGCCGGGGCGAAGAATGCGGGCCTGTTGGCCGCCGCCATCCTGGCCACGTATGATGAGGCTCTGGCGAAAAAACTTGATGATTACCGGGAAAAACAGACATCCGGCGTTGCAGATACGCCTTCTTGATCCTATAACCCTACTATGACAGCAAAGACCCTTGGCATTCTCGGCGGTGGCCAGCTTGGCCGTATGAGCGCACAGGCCGCACATAAGCTTGGAATCCGCACGATTATCCTCACCCCCGAAGAAAACAGCCCCGCCGCGCAGGTGGCTGATGAAACCGTACTCGCCAATTACACTGATGAATCTGCCCTCACGGCATTTGCCGAAAAAGTTGATGTAATCTCTTATGAGTTTGAAAATATCCCTGTTTCTTCAGTGCACTACCTCAAAAATTTGAAAGCTGTTTATCCGGACGAATCGCTCTTGGACGTGGCACAGAACCGGATTCAGGAGAAAACATTCCTGAATGAGACAGGAATAAACACCGCAAAATGGAAAAAGATACGCAGCGTTTCGGATATAGAATCTTTTCTTAGTGAACTGGACTCCAAAGAACTTATCATAAAAACGACCCGTTTCGGATATGATGGCAAAGGCCAGGCCAGGATTTCATTAAACAGTGATATACAAAACGCATTGTCCCCATTCAGAGATCAGGAGCTTATCGCCGAAGAGGTCGTTGATTTTGAATGTGAAATTTCGGTTATTGTTGCCCGCGACCAGACCGGCGCCATGCAAACATACGGCCCGGTGATGAATGAGCATAAAAACCATATCCTGCACAAAACCACCTTCCCCGCGCCCATCGACCCGGCCGTTGCCGAAAAGTCTGTGGAGATGACCAAAACCCTGGCGAAGGCCGTGAACCTCGTCGGCGTGCTTGCGCTGGAGCTGTTTGTGACCAAAGACGGTCGCTTGCTGGCCAATGAAATCGCCCCGCGCACCCATAATTCCGGCCACTGGAGCATTGATGCCTGCACCGTATCGCAGTTTGAAAACCATGTCCGCACCGTCTGCGGCCTGCCTGCCCTGCCCCCGGAGCCACACCACAGCGCCGTGATGATCAATCTGATCGGCGATGATGTAAATGATATTGCCCGCTATGAGGCCATGGAAAATGCCCACGTTCACCTGTATGGTAAGACAGAAATTATACCGGGCCGCAAAATGGGCCATGTGACGATTTTAGGAGAGAAATTATGAGCAAAGCCGCAGTAAAAATGAACAACTCGAAAACCCGCACCGAAACCGATTCCATCGGCAAGATCGCCGTGCCGGCTGACCGCTATTGGGGCGCGCAAACGCAGCGGAGCCTGAAGAATTTCAAGATTGGCGGCGAAACCATGCCCGTCCCGCTTGTGCGCGCGCTGGGGATTCAGAAAAAGGCCTCCGCCCTGACCAATATGGATATGGGCGTGCTGGATAAAAAGATTGGCAAGGCTGTTGTGAAGGCTGCGGAAGAAGTGATAGACGGCACGCTGGCCGGGGAATTCCCGCTGGTGGTCTGGCAGACCGGCTCAGGCACGCAGACCAATATGAATGCCAATGAGGTCATTTCCAACCGCGCGATTGAAATGCTGGGCGGGGTCATTGGTTCAAAAGACCCGGTGCACCCGAACGACCACGTGAATATGGGCCAGAGCTCGAACGATACATTCCCTACCGCGATGTATATTGCTGCGGCTGTTGAAATGAATGCTGCACTTCTTCCGGCCCTGGAAAAACTGCATAAGGCGCTGGAGGCCAAATCCAAGGCTTTCGCAAAAATTGTCAAGAATGGCCGCACGCATTTACAAGACGCCACACCGCTGACTCTGGGGCAGGAATTTTCCGGTTATGCTGCACAAATTAAAAACGGCATTAAGCGCATCAAAACCACCCTGCCGCATCTTTATGAGCTGGCGCAGGGCGGAACGGCGGTCGGCACGGGCATTAATTCCAAGAAGGGATTTGATAAAAAATTTGCTGCGCAGGTTAAAAAAATTACCGGCCTACCCTTCGTCACTGCACCGAATAAGTTCGAGGCATTGGCGGCGCATGATGCGCTGGTGGAGGCCTCAGGCGCGCTGAACGTTCTTGCGGTTTCTCTAATGAAAATAGCCAATGACATCCGCCTGCTCGGCTCCGGCCCGCGTTCGGGGATCGGGGAACTAATCCTGCCCGCCAATGAGCCCGGCTCCTCCATCATGCCCGGCAAGGTCAACCCGACGCAGTGTGAGGCGCTGACCATGGTTTGCGCGCAGGTGATGGGGAACCACACCACCGTCACCGTGGCCGGCTCCAACGGCCATTTTGAGCTGAATGTGTTTAAGCCAGTGATGATTTACAACGTGCTGCAGTCCATTCGCCTGATTGCCGATGGCTGCAACAGCTTTACTGATAATTGCGTGGTCGGGATCGAGGCCGATACCAAGCGGATCAAGGCGCTCATGGAAAATTCCCTGATGCTGGTCACGGCGCTGAACCCGCATATCGGCTATGATAATGCGGCAAAAATCGCCAAGAAAGCACATAAGGACGGCAGTTCCCTGAAAGAAGCCGGTGTAGCGCTGGGCCTGCTTACCGCTGAACAGTTCGATCAATGGATAGACCCGGTCAGCATGACCAAACCAAGAGATTAGGTTTTGAAAAAACGCTCTGTGAACATCGCCGGGCATGCCACCAGCGTGACGCTGGAAGACGAATTCTGGTCCACTCTCAAAAACCTGGCCAAATCGCGCAACCTGTCCGTGAACGCGCTCATCACTGAAATCGATGAAATACGCGGCCCGCGCAACCTCTCCAGCGCCATTCGTGTCTATATTCTAAAAAACTTGCAAGGGACAGAAATATGACATACTGTCCCGGCTATGAAAAACAATAAAGCTCTAAGCATGAAGCAACTCAAGACTCGGCGCTGGGCGGCCCGTCTGGGCGCAGCGTTTACACTGGCGGGGGCCGGGATCCTTGTTCCGGCTATGGCAGGCTCTGCGATGCTGGAAAAAATCAGCGCGGACCCGTTGAGAGCAACGCCCGAAGACCGGGCTTTCAACAATACGCTGAATGCTTTTTTGCACGGAGGAATGGGCGACCCGGACGAGGTCACCGATGAAATCTACGATTCCTATTACGATGCGGAGCTGGACAGGCAGGAACTGGTCGATACACTCTGCTTTCTGCAATCTGTAGAATCCAGACAATATGCAGCGGCGGCCGTTTTTGCGCTCTGTCTTGCGGCGGCCGCATCATCCTATAAATCATTCGGCTACAGCAATCACATCCGTCGCCTTACTCCGCCCAAAATCGAAGCGGCGCCCCAAGAGCTTGCTAATGCTATTGCTGGCGATTCAGCAGCCCATCTAGAACCCCACGTATAGCGTCTTCCGGTGTTGCCGCTGGTGGCGGTGGTGGAGTCTGCTGCTGTTGCTCGCCACCCTGAGTTTCCTCGCCGCCTGATGGCGCCGTATCCTGAGGTTGTGGCTGTTGCGCTCCGCCGAACAGGCCCGGTATGCCGAGCTTATCCCCTAGCTTATCACCAATCTCTTTTTCAATTTTACGGCTGATTTTGCGCTGCAGATAATCCTGCAACACGCCTTGGCCAAATGTCTGCGCCGGATTGTCCAGCGGCCCGGCCAGCTTGACGGTAAAGGGCGGAATATCGCGGTCCTTTACCGTAATCGTATTTTGCGTATCCAGATACCAGGCCGACAGGCTGACCGTACCACGCATAGCCAGAGAGGCTTTCGGCCCGTCCAAATCCATCTTGTTAATCGTTGCAATACCTTTGGCCATGGTGAAATTCCCGTCCAGCGTATCGAACGCCGTGGAACCGCCCTTGGTCGTGCCTTTCCAGATCCCCATGACACTGTCGCCCGGCTTGGTTTCATCGGATAGTGCGGCGGCAAAACGGCTGACATCAAAACCTTCAAGAACAATATCCGTACCGTTCATTGTTCCCTGCCCGGCCAGCGAGTTCACCAATGCATTCTGTGATCCGCCCGCACCATTGATTTCCGCATCCATGTTGAGCGTGCCCGAAGCCTGTAAAATCCGGCTATTCACCAGCGCCAAAACCATTTCTTCCATGGCGACATTTTCAAAGTTTGTCTTTGCGTTCACACTGACCGGCTGTCCCACTGTTGCAGGCGCCTTTACATTCGCGCTCATCGACATGTTTCCGCCAAACAACCCGGAGGATAGATCGCTAATGACCAGAGCACCGTCTTTCAGGGCAAATTTCAGGGCCGGTTTTTGCAAATTCCAGTTGTTATAGACAATCGAATTCGCCTTTAGATCCAGATTGGCGTTAAAACCATTCATCCATGACACATCCAGCGGCGCGCCGGACCAACGTTTCCCGCCCGCAGATGCACCGGCGGAAGCGCCGCCCTGCGAGGCTGCCCCAGTGGAGGATTGCCCAGAAGCAGCCGTTTTCATGACCACATCACCAATTGTTAAAGCCCCTGTCACATCGGGCTTCTCTGTACTGGAATCAATCGCGATGGAACCACTCAGCGTCGTTCCGGCCAGGTTCCCGCGTATATTATTCAGGGATGTTTTTTTATCCTGCATCGACAGTTCGGCGGAAAAATCAACCGGTTTGCGCCATGTGCTGTAACGCGGACTGGACGGTGCCAGAGCCGCCAGTAGAGCGTCAAAATTCGGGTGTTTAACCTGCAACGCCAGCCCATCCAGGGAAGCCTGTGTCAAAGGCGTGCTCACCTTTCCGCTCGCGGTAAAGCTGCCGTCCAGCGCATTCATATTCGCTTTCACATCCATGGCGCTTGCATTCCCGCTGGCGCTGGCGCTCATTGAACCTGACTTCAAAGAATCCGGTAGACCCGCGGCATCAATACCAAAAGCTTTCAGGCTCGCCGGAATATTCCCCGATTGTGCACTCACATTCGCGGTGATGCCGCTCAGATTGCGGATATCGCTGATCCCACCATCGGCCCTAAAGGCCGCTCCGGCAACATTTTGTGCGGACAAATTTGAAAGCTGCAAGGCGTTCTCCTTGACCATTCCCTGCGCACGCAGGCCGCTAACATTATACCCCTGAAGCCGGGCGCTCTGCACACCGACATCAAATTGTACATCATACGGCAAGGCAAGGGATTTGAGCGTTTCCTCCAGCCCGTCATTGCTCTTTTGTACAGGTTCTTGCCCGCCCAATTTTTCCTGTATCTCATCAAAATTCAGATTGTCCGCCGTGGCGTCAATTATCACCTTCGACCGCGCCGCCCCCGGAACAAACGAGCCTTTCATCACAAAATTTGTATCGCCAAGGCTAAGCTTTCCGCCTGTCATTGCCACGGAATAAGGCTTCACCGTCACCTGCGCATCGATGCTACCGGATTTCCACTGGCTGAGCGCGCCCAGATCCTGATTCTGCAACAACGCCGCCAGGGTCATCGGCATATTTGGAGTCCGCGCATCGATGTCAATGCTCAGGGTTGGATCGGCGCTGATCACCGCACCATCTTTTTCAGAAAGGGATTGCGAGGCAAAGCGAAGCCCGGCCGTAACATCCAGCTTCCCTTTGCCGGGAATTTCAGCAATCTGCGCAGTTATATCTGCTTGTTTTGCGCTCTGGCTGATGCGCAATCGGACGTCCTTATAGGCTTCGCTGCGGAAAAATACGGCAGGCGCGCTTAAGGACGCCTCAACCGAGAACCCCTGCGGCAAGCTTACGGTCTCCGGAATAAACGGCCCTTTCAGCGGGTCGCCCGCATTCTTATCGCTTGCAGCAGTGTTTTTCCCGGCGGGGAATATATCATCGATGTTCACCGGATTCTGCGCGGCCAGATTGGCCCGCACCGCCATCGGAGAAAATTGCGCCGCAAAATCGCCGCGCAATTCGTTATCCTTAAGCGCCAGCGTAAAATCCTTGATCGAGGCGCGCTCCTGATTGGCGCTCAGCAAGCCCTTAAACGCCACATCATCCAGATTGATCCCGCTTTGCTGCAGCAGGGATGATTTCCCGCCAACGCGCACATCAACCTGCCCCTGTGCATCAAACGGCGCGACTGTCGCAACAACGCCATTATAGGTCAGGGCAATATCATAGGGTTGGGCGGTAACATCGCCTTTAAGCGTAATAGTTCCAGCCTGCGCATCAATCGCTCCGGTTTCAAGGTCCAGCTCATAAGTCTGGCCGCCGAAATCTAGTTTGCCGTCGACGCCGAAGGGCCCTTTCAGGCTTTGCGCATTAATATCGGCATTCAGGTTCGTTACCTCCATGGCCTGCGCCCCGGCGGCGCGATACGCAAAACGGCCGTTTTCGATATACAGGCTATCAAGAGAAATATCCGGCCCTGCAGTTCCCTGACCAGGCGCGGGATTGCCTTCGCCCTGCTTCGCGTTCATCGCCTCCAATTGCGGCGTCATCCAGTTCTGGCGGCCATCTTCGAAGACTTGTAGCGCGATATCCGGCTCCAAAAGATTTACATCACTCACCGCGATTTTTCCCTGCAAAAGCGGGGCAACCTCAAGGCTAACATCCACGCGCTTGAACTTCGCCAGATGCGGCACAGCCGATCCCGGCGGCGCATCAATACTGACATTTTCGGCATAAATATAAGGATACGGCAAAACCGCCAACCCCAAATCCCCATTCAGGTTCAAACTATGCCCCGTCTGTTTGTAGACCTGCTCTTGCGCCTGCGTTTTATACTGGTTCCAATCGACAAAACTTGGCCCGATCAGGGCGGCGGCGATCAATAGGGTAAAAACGCTCAAAACAATAATAAGGGTACGATTCACGGGGATATCTCCTTTGGCCGATGACAAATTCATGTGCCTATACAAATAGAGGGCAAAGGAAAAAGTTTCAAGGTTTTACAGAGAAATCCGCAAAAACTCGCTAGGCGTCAAAACGGCCGTTATACTCTTCCACCGCTTTTAAAAATTCTGCCAGATGCGGCATGACCATCTTGTCAAAAATCTGCTGCTGGCTTTTGGGAAGATCGGCAAGAATATTTTGGTAAATTGTATTTGCGGTCTCCACCAGGGCGCCAACATCGGATTTCTTATTACTCACCGCTTCATTCGAAGTCACGATACGTTGCGTCAGCATCTTCACAATCGCCCGCACGGTTGGGTCGCTTTTGTTAAGTTTTTCCTTAAATGCGCTCCGGCTCAGAACAATCAGGGTACAATCTTCAACCGCTTTGACCGAGGCTTTGCGGTGTTCATCAAAAACCAGCGCCATTTCGCCAAAAATCTCACCAGGGCCAAGCCGCGCCAACTCCACAACCTTATCGCCGCTTTTCGTAAAAACGGAAACATGACCTGATTGCAACAGGTAAGCGGAATTCCCAGGATCACCCTCCCGCATAATCAGCGTCCCTTCGGCAACGAAGCGACGCTCTCTTACTGTTTGTTTTTTTGCTTCAGAACTCATTCAGGCACTAACCGGACAACTTTAGAAAAAAGACTCATGCATACGCAATTATGCCATATATTGACCGCCATTGGCAGTGATAGTTGCACCGGTAATGAAAGAGGCCTTATCGCTGGCAAGAAACGCCACAATACCCGCTATTTCGCCCGGCTTTCCCATCCGCCCAACGGGAATTTGCTTCACTATGCTCTCTAATACAGCCGAATCCATAGACTCCGTCATTTCGGTTTTGATATAGCCCGGGCAAATGGCATTCACGGTGATGCCTTTCCGTGCGCTTTCAAGCGCCAAAGCCTTTGTAAAACCAATCATCCCTGCCTTTGCTGCGGAATAATTCGTCTGGCCCATCTGCCCTTTTTGTCCATTAATAGAGCTGATATTAATGATGCGGCCATAGCCACGGTCGCGCATCCCCTTCACGGCGGCGCGGCACATATTATAACAAGAGGTCAGGTTCGTCTCGATCACACTGTGCCAATCCTGCTCCTCCATTTTGTGCAGCATACCGTCGCGTGTGATCCCGGCATTATTCACCAGAACAGTTACCGGGCCCAGCTTCTTTTCAATTTTCTGAACCACAGCTTCGCAAGCCGCATAGCTGGCGACATCAGCCTTATATGCTGCACCACCCGTTTGCTCTTTAAACTCCTTTGCGGCCTTTTCATTGCCATGATACAGCGCAGCAACCTGCACGCCATCAGCGATCAAAGCCTTTGAAATTTCAAAACCAATTCCGCGCGTTCCACCGGTTACAATTGCGACACCACTCATCTTTTCATTCTCCTTATTAATTTAAGCTATCTTCTTATAATCACTTTCGCGCTCGACGCACATTGCAATCCCCATGCCGCCGCCAATACACAAAGTCGCTAGACCTTTGTGCACATCACGCCGCGCCATTTCATGCAGCAAAGTGACAAGCACGCGCGTGCCTGATGCACCAATCGGATGTCCCAAAGCAATCGCCCCGCCATTCACATTGGTCTTCTCGGGATCAAAATTCATCTCTTTCATCACAGAGCAAGCCTGCGCCGCGAAGGCCTCGTTAGATTCAACAAGATCCAGATCGCTGACTTTCCACCCCGCCTTCTCCAGAGCCTTACGCGAAGCCGGAATCGGCCCAGTGCCCATAACGGACGGATCAACACCCGCTGTAGCCCAAGACGTAATTTTCGCCAGCGGCGTCAAACCTCGTTTCTTAGCTTCGCTTTCACGCATCAAAATTGTTGCCGCCGCTCCATCATTAATCCCTGATGCGTTTGCCGCTGTGACCGTTCCATCTTTCTTAAAAGCTGGACGCAATTCTGCAAGCCCTTCAACCGTCACACCGGCTCTGGGAAATTCATCCTTATCAACAACAATATCCTCTTTGCGACCCTTCACCGTAACCGGTGTGATTTCCGCCTCGAACTTTCCTGCAGCAATCGCTGCCTCAGCCTTGTTCTGAGATCCGGCCGCAAATGCATCCTGATCATCGCGCGTGATTTGATATTTCTCTGCAATATTTTCTGCTGTAATGCCCATATGATAATCATTAAACGCATCCCAAAGACCGTCTGTGATCATCGTATCTACCAACGATACATTACCGAATTTCACGCCTTCGCGCATACCCACGCAATGCGGTGAACGGCTCATACTCTCCTGCCCACCCGCAACAATAATATCCGCATCACCGCTTAAAATCGCCTGCATGCCCAGCGCAACAGTGCGCAAACCGGATCCACAAACCTGATTAATCGTATAGGCTGTTTTTTCCTGAGGAATGCCCGCAGCAATCGCAGCCTGGCGCGCCGGGTTCTGCCCCACACCGGCGGTGAGAACCTGCCCCATAATAACTTCATCAACATCATTTGCTGCCAGCCCCGTATCGGCCAAAACACTCTCTATCAATGCTCGGCCCAATTCATGTGCCGCAAGCGCAGATAAAGCCCCACCCAGATTTCCAATTGCGCTGCGCTTCGCAGAAACAATAACCACAGGATCTTGATCAGCCATTTTTTACTCCTTTAAACGTTTTTATACGTGAATTATAAATGCGGAAGCACCATACCAGTACTGCACAATTTTTTAAACCTGTTTTTGCAGCCATCCATGCATGGGCTCCCACACCTCCTGCTTTGCACGGCGCCCTACAATCATCCCAATATGGCCACAGGCAGGGTTCAGAAGCTCTGCATCCGGCAACGCATCATAAAGGACTTTCGCATTCTCAAACTCCACCAGCCGGTCATGGTCCGAAGCTATAACAAGACACGGAATATTCACCCCCTGAGGCTGGACAGCTTTTCCTGCAATACTCCACTCTCCTCGCCCTGTTTCGTTCCCGATAAACCAGTCCTGTATGCAACTCAACCCCACAGCAGGAGGCAGTGCAACCCCGTCATTAAGCCAGTCCTCAACACTGACGAAAACCTCCTCCTCGCTGCGGTCTTCCATGGCTGCAAATTTTGCAAATTTCATTGCAGTAAATTCCGGATCAAGGGACGCAAAGAGAACCTGCAAATAATCTTCCGGCAAGATATTCTTTTCCTGGATAGCCTGCAGGGCTGAACCAGCCCAGAATTCAACCCGCCTTAACAGAGCCTGTGAGCCACCGTGAAAATTCCATGGCGTAGCTAGAAAAGTGCATGATTTAATTTTATCCTGCCGCTCCTGCACTGCGCCAAGCAGCAGAGTCCCGCCCATACAATACCCAAAAGTATGGATAGGGCCGCCCGTTTGCGCGCACAAAAAATCGATAGCGGCATGTAGTTTTTTACTCACAATATCATCTAGAGTTTGTGCCTTGCTATCCTGCGCAATATCACCCCAATCCAGCAATACAACATTCATCCCTTGCCCCTGCAACCACCGCAGCAAGGACAGCTCCGGCAGCAGGTCCAGGATATAGGATTTATTCACCAACGAAGGCACAAGCAGTAAAACCGGACGGTCACTATCTAATCCGTTTTTATGGGTCGTTAAAAGCCTTGCCTGCCCTTGCTCCCATACATCATGCAATGGCATGTCTGGGCGCTCGTAATCATAGCTCTGGTATCTTTTAATTCCCAATAGCATGTTTTGCAGCTCTTCGGGCAATTCCTTTTCATTGTGCAGGGAGTCAGGATGTGCGTGCGGCCAGTATGACAGCGCCATACCAAGATGGAGAGAAAGCGGTTTTATATTGCGTTTCATAATGTCCATAATATTGCACAAAAACCTCTGTGATAAAACTTTTTACTTTCTCTCTTCCAATTTTGCAATTTTTCTGCATAATGCGTTATTATTGTAGTGCAGCATTTATTTTGGAAATTGCAGGATGTGCAACATTTGTGTATGACCCTGCACAAATGAACTTGCTTAAGTCTATAACAAGAAAGGTAGAATACCATGGCCAGAACCAGACGCGGAAAAGACGAACCGACCATTATCAAGAAATACGCCAATCGCCGCCTTTATGACACGGGACGCAGTTCCTATGTCACGCTTGAGGATTTGTGCGAAATGGTAAAGGAAGGGCATAACTTTGTTGTTGTTGATGCCAAAAGCGGTGAAGACCTCACGCGTTCCGTATTGACACAGATTATTGTCGATCAGGAAAGCCAGAATGGCGAAGATGGAGGCCTTCTGCCCACCAGCTTCCTGCGCAACCTTATTGGATTTTACGGCGACAGTGTTCAGGGCCTTGTCCCCAAATACCTCGAAGGCACAATGGATGTGTTCATGAAAAATCAGGAGCAAATGCGCGAGCAGATCAACAAATCTCTGGAAGGCATGAACTCGCTTCAGGGTATGAACCCAATGAGCCAGATGAAAAATATGCAGGGCATATTCCCCGGCGCACCTGATCTGGAAGAACTCAACCGCAAGAACATGGAAATTTTTGAGCGGACAATGAAAATGTTTACCCAATTCCCGATGCAGGGCTATGGAGGATCAAGCGAAAAATCCGCCGAAGATAAAGACTAAAAAACAGAGACTAAAATCTGCTATACTTTTTACAACAATTTAAAAAAGGGCTTCTCATTGCAGAAGCCCTTTTGAATTGTAACGCTTGAAACCTAAAGCCCCGCTAAGATCCCTGCGTTCCGGTGACGGTCTGCACAATCTTGTCACGCAAACTCATCGCACTTTCCAGGTTTTCTGTTGGCGCCTCATGCGCAATTATATTGAAGGTGGTACCCTCATTAAAAAACACAAGAGCGGCAGAAGAGCTCACATTCGCCCCCACGCAGGCAATCTCATAGCTGTCGACCCGTGTAGGGCCGCTGGACATTGAGCGATCAGGCAGAATTGCAAAATCCCCCTTACAACGGCTCTGGGTTTTCTCCAGATAGCGCTGCACGCTCTCATCAAATCCTGATTGTGACGTCAGGCCGCTTTGCTCGGAAGACCCGAAAACGCTGCCAGCCTGCCATTGATACGCAACGGTAAAAAGATCCGAAGCCTGTTTCACCAAAGAAACCTGCTGCGCCGGCACAATGCCCGCAGCCTCGACCAACCCTGCCACCTGGATATCGGCGGTATAGACATCCTGCGGGATCGTGCTGACGTAATTTTGGCGGCTATCCTTATAAACCCGGGCCTGCGGAATCTCCTCTGCCGGAGCAGCGGCCTGCGACAGCGGCGGCTGTGCAACACTGCTATCCATTTCCCCCTGCCCCTGTGCAACATCCTGCGCAGGCGATGGCGCCAACGGTGCTGGGGTTTCTGCAGCAGTTTCTTCTTCCAAAGGCACGGTCACAATTTCATGCTGCTGCTCAGGGCCGGGCAGAGCGGGGTTCAACTCCTCCACAACATCCTCGCCTTCCAGAGCAAAAGCCTTCACCGTGTCCTGCTGTACATCCATATCTGCGAACGGATCTTCGCTTGCACGAACCTCCAAAGGCTCTACCCCCGTGTCCTGCAGCAAAATCTGCTCGGCCGCCTCGGCAATATTCTCATTCACCCCGTCTTCGATCTTCCGGCGCAACATGGCATCCTGTCGCTGTGCCTCTGTTAGCCCGGCGGGCAGTGGCTCCTCAACAATAGGTGGTTCAGAGCGCGCTTCCGCAGCAACAGGCGGTAAAGGCTCCGATAAATCTTCCTCACGTAGCTGTGCAATTACATCCGACAGGGCCTGCGTGGTAGCGTCGCCCTCTTCTTCAGCCTGTAGTTCTTCACCTGCCGCCGGTTCAATATCGGCAACCTGATCAGCAGAGCCCTGCTCCGACACGTCAACAGCACCTTCCGTAGATTGATAAATCTGATAGGATGCCTCCTGCAAAGAGGCCGCAGCAGCACCGTCCGCTGCATTATTCCGCATCCGCGCCATATGGGTTTTCAGGGCCATATATTCACGGGCCAAACCCTGCATCGCCATCTGCTTATCGGTTTCCGCCTCCTGCAAAGCCTGTTCCAACTCTTGGATACGGCTCTGCGCCTGGGTAGAAATCGGTTGAGCAGTTACGCCTTCCTGACTGGGGGGCACATAATTGGCTTTGGCGGCTTCCAAAGCATTTTGCAATTCACTGACCTGCTTTTTCAAGACCGCGTTCTCACCCTCAAGCGCTGCCAGCCGGGTCCGGAGTTCTGGCATTTCAGAGATATCCTTTTGCGCCTGCTCCAGCTGCGTTTTGAGGCGCATATTATCCTCCTCCAGCAAAGAGAGTGTTTGCATCATGTCGCTGGAATCCTCCTGCGGAGCGCTTGCTTCATCCTGCTGCTTTAAGCTTTCATTCTCCGCGCGCAATGCTTGAAGCTCGCTTTCCAGCGCAGCAATCGTTTCCTCCTTGGCGCTGTCATCGGCCGCCGGCTCAACATCTTGCTTTTGAGAAAGTTTCGTTTTTAACTCTTCGTTTTCTGTCCGAAGCCTGAGAATTTCAAGATCGGCAGCGCCAACATCCTCAACCTTTTCTTCCTCCTGGTCGGTAGCATTTTCAGCCACATCAGAGGACTGTGCACGCAACTTCTCGTTCTCAGCTTTCAAATTATCAATCTCGCCATGCAGAGCAGCAACAGTTTCTTCCATCGTGCGAAGCTCTTCCGCCTGAAGGGTCAATACCGCATTTTGCTCTTTCAGCATTTCATGCTCGACACTCAGACTTGAAAGCTCGACCATCTCTTTGTCTTTCGCGGCCAGTTGGGATTTCAAATTCTCAATCTCGCTACTCAATGCGTCGGTCCTGCCGATATCTTCGGTGCTGGCATTCACCATTTCTGCCGCCGATTGTGCATTTTCGCGCGCAAGCTCCTGCGCCGCCGCCAGTTCCGTTTGCGAGGTTTGCAGGGACTCTTTCAACTGCGTATTTTCTCCGCTCAGAGCCTCAATCTGCGCGTTCAAAGCTGCAACATCCGCAGATTTCGCATCCTCATTGCTCGCACGCGCCTCCAGTTTGGCCTCCAGCGCGGCTTTTTCCTCCTGAAGAGCCAATAACTTCGCAGCATCTTCAGCGTTACTCTCAACCACTTTGGCTTGCGCTTGCACTTTCAAACGTTCATTTTCATTGGACAAAGCCTGCAATTCGTTTTGCAACTCGCTCAGGCGGGAAGACGAGGCTTGGCTTTGCTCAAGGCGGATCCGCAAATCGTTGTTCTCACTGCGCAGATTATCCAGCTCGCCGCTCTTGCCCATGACATTGCGCAACTCGGAATTCTTATGCCGCGCATCGCCCAGCTCCAGGCGCAGCTCATCATTCTCGCGGCGCAACTCATCCAATTGGCGCGCCAATGCCCCCACATCCACGGAAGGCGTTAAAGGTGGCGCGGAAACAGCAGGAGCCGCAGAAGCAACGGCAGCAGGTATATTTTTGGCCTGAGTTAGAGTATTCGCCAGATTGCGGTTTTCATTCTGCAAGGCCTGGATATCGGCACGCAATTGCTTCAGCTCAATCGCCAGGGTATTGTCAGCAGACACCGAACGCTGCGCGGCTATGGCTGACTGTTCAGAACCAACAGGCGGAAGTGCTACTGACGTCAAACAGCTTTGCAACTTGCTCTGCCCCAGATCAATATCGGCCAGGTTGAAATTATAGGTCTGCCCCCCTGCCTCAATACGCAGATATCCGGTCTTTTCCAGCGCCCCGAAGAATGCCTCATCATGCCCCAACCGCACAACAAACGCGCTGTTGGAAACTGGAAAAATTTCATATTTACGCTGCTGGCCTGCGCCGGGGTCCAGAACAACCTGCATCAGCCGCGCCGAATTCAAAACCGGAGACTGGAAATCAATGGCGATAGAGCTCTCCAGGCGCTCATTGCGCGCAAAGGTCAGAATGAGGCTGCGCTGGAAACGCCGGGCGACAGAACAATACGGGTCACCCTTACCCTGAGCGGCATCAACCTTGTTCACGCTCCACTGCGTTGTCGGCGCCAGAAACGCGCCCTTCTGCGCATAAGCGGGCTGAGAGGCGGAACCAATCAGAAAAATGCCGGATGCGATCGCAGTGGTGGTGATTAAGGATTTAAGCATACTCATGTTGTGTTATTACCCCTTTTTGCCCGTAAGGCTTGCATCTTGGTAAAGATGGCGGCAGGAAGAAACCCCGGAACACAAAAATCCTACAAGGTTCCGAACCGTATTCAAAATTCTTCCCGCAGTTACATACAAAGCGCTGTGGATAAGATTATCCGCGCGCCTCGCTCTGGACAACCAATGTCCGTGCGCCAGTGGCTTTATCCACATGCAGCGTGCCGACAGGGCGGTAAAATTCCTCACCGAATTGCTCCAGAACATTCTGAACGGCCCTCTCATAGCCGCCCTCAATTTGCATCGTGTTCAGGATCGTGTATTGCACATCGCTGGCCCAAATCAGCTCGATTCCTGCATTTTCCGACCAGAAGCTCAGAACCTCACGCAGATCCGATCCCTGGAACGCGCGCCAGTTTTTTTCGGACGGCATTACAATTTGCGGCGAAACTTGAGGCACGTAATTTTGCGGCGGCGTGCTGTTGTACGAGGCTGCCTGCGGATATCCGGGGCTCAGCGACTTAGGCTGCTTGGTCAACGGCACAGGGTCTTCGGAAGCCCGCGTCTCACCGCTTTGTTGGCGCGCCATTTCACGGAAAAAGTCAGCAGATTTCTGAGCGGGCAATTCCGCGGCCTGAACACGGGGGGCAGAGAATTTATCCATCGTGCCTGCTGTACTGCCGCTTTGGGTTTCAATGAACTGGAACTGCGTTTCTGACGGGGAGGACAATTTTTCCTGCGACGGCATCTCTGCCGGTGATTCGATTTCCCTTGCTGCGTTCTGCTGACCGGGCGTAGCAGACGATGCGCTTTCGGATTGCAGCGGATAAGGATTGATAAACAATCCCTGAGCCTGCGCCTCAACGCTTCCCGCGCCCTGCATCGCCACAAACGCAGCCCCTAGAAAGAAAAACTTTTTCATGATGAAATCCCCTAAAAATCTGTTCGAATACGAAAAAGATTAGAATCCCGCGCCACCGGATGCAATGGAAAAGTCGTTTGAGTGGCGTATTACCCTCAATATTCCTGCGTTAATTTTTATTGAGGTTATGCGCCAACGCCGCTTCCATGAACATATCCAGGTCCCCGTCCAGAACGGCCTGGGTGTTGCTGGTTTCCACATCCGTGCGTAAATCCTTGATCATCTGATAGGGGTGCAGCACGTAAGAGCGGATCTGATGGCCCCAGCCAATATCGGTTTTCTCGCCATGCTCCGCTGCCGCCTTCGCCTCGCGCTCCTGCATTTCTTTCTCATATAATTTGGCCTTCAAAAGCGCCATGGCATTGTCACGGTTCTGATGCTGCGAACGTTCACTCTGTACCGCTGCAACAATTCCGGTCGGGATATGCGTGATGCGAACCGCGCTATCCGTGGTGTTTACGTGTTGTCCGCCCGCGCCGCTGGATCGATACGTATCGATCCGTAAGTCCTTGTCCTGAATTTCGATCTCTATCGTATCGTCAATCACCGGCGATACGGCAACCGAGGCAAAGCTGGTATGGCGTTTGGCATTGGAATCAAATGGCGAAATCCGCACCAGCCGATGCACTCCATTTTCGTTTTTCAGCCATCCATAGGCCTGATTGCCCTCTATTTTCAAGGTGGCGGACTTAATACCGGCCTCCTCTCCGTCACTGCGCTCCAGCACCGAAACCTTATACCCGTGGGCCTGGGACCAACGCGTATACATCCGCAGCAGCATTTCCGCCCAGTCCTGCGCCTCTGTACCGCCTGCGCCTGCATTGACCTGGAAATAGGCATCATTGCCATCGGCCTCACCGGAAAGCAGACTTTCCAACTGCATACGCTCGGTTTTTGTGAGCAAAGCATTCAAGGCCGCCTCCGCTTCGTGGATAATGGCGCTGTCGCCCTCTTCCTCGCCCAGCTCAATCAGCGCGCCGCTGTCTTCGGCTTCTGCGGCAATATCTTTGATGGTTTGGATTTGATTGTCCAGAATGGTGCGCTCACGCATAATTTTCTGGGCTTTATCGGGATCGGACCACAACTCCGGGTCCTCGGACAGGGCGTTCAGCTCCTCAAGACGTTTCAGCGCAACGTCCCAGTCAAAGACGCCTCCTCAGCAGCTCCAGCGCTGCCTCGATCGAGTCTATAACGGATTGCACCTCCGCGCGCATTTATGCCGCCTCTTCCATTATATTGTGTCCGGCCAGAAACTGCGCGGCAGCGCGAATGGTGGTCGGCCTTTGAAAACCACTGGTCGTGGCTGTGAACAACTGACCATCCGCACACAAATTCTCAGCAGAAATCTTTGCTCCCGCTTTTGCAGCTTCGGCACAGGATTTTTTCGGTCCGGCAACCACGCGCCCCTCTGCACATCCTGCAAAACCCAAAAGCTCCACCGCCTCTTCCAGCAACAAAACAGGCTTGTCCGCCTCAATAAATCCGTTTAACAAACGGCGCGTATGTTCGGTGAGCTTCAGCTTACTGATGCTCCGCGCGCCGCCGGGAATGACAAGGGCGCAAAAATCAGACACCAAAGCAGAGTTCATAGCCTGATCCGAGGCAAAATGCTGCCCCCACCCGGCACCTTCCCAGCCGTTCACAAGACCGTGGTCCATGCCGATCAGGCGCAATGTCGCGCCTGCGCTCTGCAGTGTTTTCTGCAGCAAGACCAGATCGGCCTCGTTAAACCCACTGGCCACGAGAACGGCAATTTTCTTACCCAGCATTGAGCGATTCATTCAATATCCCCGGCAATCAGGCGATTGCACAATCTTATTAATGCCCGGAAGAATTAAAGCTTTTCCGCCCGCCGTCAAGAAAATTCTCCTCCGGCGGGGCAGCATTTGTAAAAAACCGTAGAGGCTTCAAAGATTTAGATTGTTGAAAAAATCTCTCAAAAAAAAATGCGCTCTTTACAAGAGACGCAATCAGTTTTAAAAAGCTAGGAACTAAGCTAAAACATTAGAGACGCCTAAAAAGCGTGAGTTCACACCAGCACGAGGAATAGAACATGACATCCTTTCGTCAGACTTTTTTAACAATGGCCCTGATTGCGGTTACTGCCCTGACAGGCGGCTGTACAGCCTTCACCAGCTTCAGCGAAGTGGAAGCGCTCAATGATGCCAATGCTGTCGGCAGCCCCTTTACGCAGGCCCTGACCAACGAATATAGAGTTTTTGCCAATAGCGAATTGAGTGACGAATTTGATTACCCCGATTCGCTGCATTTCGCCCGCAAGGGTCTGGCCGCCGCAACCGGTGCCGAGGTTCTGCCTGAGCCGATTGCTGACTGGAACCTGACCGAACCGCAAATCGAAGAGCTGGGCGCTGCACGCGGCCGCCTCATCATCGCTTATGATTTGGGTGCGCGCGAAACTGCTCCCGCCCTGGCGGCGAGAGCGCAAGCCAAGTTCGATTGCTGGATCGAGCGCGAAGAGGAAAATCTCAAAGGCCGTGACATTCAGTGTAAAAACGAATTCCTGGATGCAATGAACCAGCTTGAAGGCATGCTACAGCCCGTTCCGGCAGAAGCTGCTCCTGTTGCGGATACGTTTTCCCCGTTTGATGTGGACGCCTCCCAGCCGATGCAGCCTGAGAACGCGGTTTATCTGGTTTTCTTTGACTGGGATAAAAGCAACCTGACAGCCGGCGCACTGAACGTTCTTGATGCTGTATCACAGGAAGTGGCAAAAAACCCACCAACCTCCATCAATGTTGTGGGACATGCGGACACATCCGGCCCGACCGATTATAACAAGCGACTGGCGTTCAAACGCGCCAATAACGTGCGCGATGCGTTGGTTGAGCGCGGAATTTCCGCCGACATGATCAATGTCGATGCGAGGGGCGAAAGCGAATTGCTGGTGCCGACCCCTGACAATGTGCGAGAACCGGCCAACCGCCGTGTGAATATTTCGTTTAACTAATCCCCTTTTTTGGTGACGGGATATAGTAAACGATTACAGTTATCAAATTCAAAAGCCGGGGCACTTAATTTTGCTCCGGCTTTTATTTTATTGAAATGGATTATGCTTTGGCCGTATTTAGCCAATTACTTTATAAGAAAACTATAGCCCTAAAACTACACAGGACAGGCACATTGCCTCATGAGACTTGCATCACTTGACCTCCAGCCCATTCTCTACACGATCGGTGTATTGCTCTCTATTCTTGCAATTGCCATGATCCTGCCGATGATGGCGGACCTATATCTTGGACATCAGGACTGGAAAGTTTTCTTCCTGTGCATCACACTCACAGCCTTTTTTGGCGGCGCCCTCATTCTGACCAACACCATGCAGGAATTTAAAATGAACCTGCGCCAGCTCTTCCTCCTGACCTTCGCCAGCTGGGTCAGTATTTCTCTGTTCGCCGCACTGCCGTTCAAGTTTTCGCATATGGATATGAGCTTTACCAAAGCATTCTTCGAAGCCACCTCCGGCGTGACTACAACCGGCGCGACTGTGATGCAGGATCTTGATCACTCTCCGCCCGGCATTTTGCTCTGGCGCGCTATCCTGCAATGGCTGGGTGGAATTGGTATCATCGTTATGGCGATCGGGGTGCTGCCCTTCCTCAAAGTCGGCGGCATGCAGCTTTTTCGCAATGAGTCTACAGAGCGTGAAAAGGCCCTGCCCCGCGCAAAGCAACTTGCTACGGCGATTGGGACAATCTATCTGGCCCTAACCTTCATTTGCGCCATCGCCTACATGTTTGTTGGCTTTGTACCTTTTGATGCTATATGCCATGCGATGACAACGCTTGCCACTGGCGGCTATTCAAATTTTTCCAGCTCGTTTGAGCATCTGGACAATGCAGGTCCAGAGATTGTAGCAATCATATTCATGACTCTGGGCGGCATGCCATTTATTCTTTACATGCGTGCGCTGCGAGGCGACACAGGGGCGCTGCTTAAAGACTCACAGGTCCGTGCGTATCTCTCCATCATAGCGTTCAGTACAGTTTTACTGGTTTCTTATCTTCTTATCTATATGGATTTCAGCCTCTGGAAAGCCCTAAAAGTATCCCTCTTTAGCGTAATTTCCTTTATGACAGGAACAGGCTATACCAACGCCGATGTCTCGGCCTGGGGCGGCTTTCCGATCGCGCTTTTGCTCTTCCTGATGGTGGTGGGAGGTTGCGCCGGTTCGACCACTTGTGGCATTAAAGTCTTCCGGTTTCAGGTCTTATATTCTGTCGCCAAAACCCAGATCAAAAAACTGATTCACCCCAGCGGTGTGTTTGTGCCGAATTACGGCGGAAGCCCCATTCCGCGTGATGCCATTATCTCGGTAATGAGCTTTTTCCTGCTGTTTTCTTCTCTTTTCATCTTAGGAGTGGTTGCAATGTCGGCCACAGGTGTGGATTTGCTAACCGCCCTCTCCAGCACCGCAACCTCTTTGGCCAATGTCGGGCCGGGGCTGGGCGCAACAGTCGGAACGCCAGGTCATTTCGCAGCAATGCCGGATTCCGCTCTCTGGATCATGAGTCTTTCAATGTTATTGGGGCGACTGGAACTATTCACAGCCCTGATCCTTCTTACGCCACATTTCTGGAAGAATTAAATTCGCAGCTTCATATCCTCAAGCACGACGTTTTCAACCTGCTTATCGAGTTCGCCAAACAACGCCTCCATGCCTTCCAATTGACGCTGCTCGCGCTCAGCCAAAGATGCATGTTCGGATATCTTGATATGGCGGCGTGCCGTCACCACACGGCCGTGACGAATATATCCCTGCTCATCCATGTGCTCCAGACGCACCTGGACAATCAGGTTATAAACATCAAACCCACCTACCCCCATGAAGTTTGTCACTTTCTGAGTTGAATTCTCATACCCCTGCGTCACATCGGCCTGCTCGACCGTAACCTTTAGGCTGTCCTTGGCCCCGCGCGCGGAAAAGCGTGTACGGAAATATGATTCCGCCGCCGCGCTAACAGGCTGAAAAAACGGAGCGCTCTGGGTCTGCGGCTTCACCTCCAGAGCGATAGAACGCACATTCACCGGCTTTGGCCGTATATGGTCGAATGTGGCCGCCGCAACAGGCTTACCCGCAGGGCTCGGCATAGATGTACAGCCCTGCACAAAAGGCAGGAAAAACAGGCTGACAATAAGCGGAAATATCAATCGGAGCATGGCTTAAAACAAGTTTTGAGTGAACGCGGGGCAAAGCTAGTCGGTTTTGGCATCGGCCATTACCTTGGCCTTATTATGCGCCTTAAGTTCATCCAAATCAAAAACAAAATCCCGACTGCAAAATTCACAGCGCATTTCAATCCTGCCGTCTTGGGCCATATACTCTATTTCCTCTTCATCCATAGAGGCAATAATGCGTTTTACCTTATCGGAATCACAGCGGCAGCCTTTCCGGACATGAACAGGTTCAAACACCCGCACCCCTTCCTCATGAAACAAGCGGTACAAAAGCGCATTGGAATGCAGCTCAGGGCTAAGGATCTCATCCTCTTTACAGCTATCGAGTAAGATCATTGTGCGGCGCCAATCATCCTCCTCCAGATTCCCAGCATTGTCGTAAAAATTCGGATCGTGCTCCGGCATACGCTGAACCATCATCCCACCTGATCGCCAAATACCATCGCGCAGCCCCGCAGCCATCTTAATGGCGGTGCCGATCTGTTCGGACTGGCTGAAATAATGCTGTACACAATCGGTCAGCGAGGCGCCCTTCAGCTCCACAATCCCCTGATACCGCTCCGTCTGTGCTCCCTGGTCCACTGTAAAAGCGATATAGCCCTTGCCCAGATATTGCGCCAGATGGTTCTGCGAGCCTTCCACGGTCTTCAGAGCCTCCAACTGTTCCCGCGCGTGTTGCAGGCGCTCCTCGTCAAAACTAGCACAGGCACGCACCTGACCGTCCGAGGTCACATCGGCCACCAGCATTTTGATCGGGCCGTCCCCGCTGGTCTGAAGCGTAAAAATACCGTTATATTTCAACATGGAAGACAGCAGGAGCGCCAAGGTCATCGTTTCCGCCACCAGATGCGCCACCGGCAGGGGATAATCATGTGGCTGGAGCACCTCGTCCAGAACGCTGCCGAGCCTGACCGCGCGGCCTCTCAAATTGGTTTCCTCGAGCCGGAAATTCTGAATGACGTTGTCGTCAGCATCAGAAAAATCGTCGCCTTTTTCTAAGGCTCTGTCATGATGTTTTTCGTCCATCTTACGTCCATTATATCATGAAAAATTAGAAAACATATGAATTATGGCTAAGCTTGTTTAGCTTTTGATTTTATAGCCACTGCGCAGCATCCACAGGCACAGCGCCGTCAGCACGATATTCACGGCAACAAGCACCGCAAGCCCGTCATAGATATGTGCATCGGCCTGCGCGATGAAACCGGCGCGGAACCCGTCAATCATGTAAAAGAACGGATTATACAGCGCTATAGACTGCCACATTTGCGGCAGGCTGCTCATTGAATAAAACGTCCCCGAAAGGAATGTCAGCGGCGTAACGATAAAATTTGTCACGGCGGCGATATGGTCGAACTTCTCCGACCAGATTCCGGCTGCCAACCCCAAAGAGCCAAGCATCATCGTGCCCAGAACGGCAAAGGCGAAGACTATAAACAGTGAATGAATATGAATCTCGATAAAAAACGCCATGACCGTAACGGTCATAACTCCAACCACAAGCCCCCGAAAAACCGAACCGGCCACATAACCCAAGTAAATTTCCAGCGCCGAGAGCGGCGGCATCAAAACATCAACGATATTGCCTTGTACCTTTGAGATCACAACAGAAGACGATGTATTGGCAAAGGCATTTTGGACCATCGTCATCATAATTAAACCGGGTGCCAGGAATTCCAGAAACGGAATGTCGCCAACCTTCCGCGCAATTCCACCAAAGGCGAGGGCAAAAATCGTATAATACAGCAAGGTCGTCACCACGGGCGCAATAATGGTTTGCGTATAAACTTTCAAAAATCGTCCAATTTCTCGCTTCACAAGTGTTTGCAGGCCAATTACATTCACCAACCCGATGGCGCGCGGCTTTAAACTGTCTGAGGGAATGGGCTGTGGCTGTGTCATGGTTTTCCTGCTACCTTTAACCTTGAAGATTAACAAGCACTAATACTTATAGCGTCTGCCATGAATATCAAGTCTCAAAAAAATTCCGCGCAAAAACCGACTTCAGGCGGAAGAAAAATAAAAACACCCAAAAAGATCACTGAAACCTACCTGCACAATTCCGGGCTATATTACCTCCAGCGCTATGCATCAAGTGCCCAAAACTTCCGCCGGGTTATGTTGCGCAAGGTCAAAAAATCCTGCCTCCATCATACCGATCAAAATTATGAAGACTGCGAAAAAATGGTTGAGGCTCTGGTGGAAAAGTTTTGCGCCGCCGGACTCCTCAACGACGAACTCTATACCGAAGGCATGGTAAACTCCCTGCGCCGCTCCGGAAAATCCCGCCGGGCCGTCCTCATGAAGATGAAGGAAAAAGGAATCTCTGATGATTTGACTCAGAAAAAACTGCAAAACCACGAAGAGCATCAGGCCGCGCTTAACACCGATCCTGATAACACCATTGATCCGGAGCTGCGCGCCGCTGTGAAGACCGCACGCAAACGGCGCCTTGGTCCATTCCGCACAAAAACCCCGGATGATACCGACAAGCAAAACGAACGCGATCTTGCTGCGCTGGCGCGGGCCGGATTTCCGTTCGACATTTGTAAAAAAGCGCTGGAAATTGATAAAGAAGACGCGGAAGAGATACTACACCGTTTCTTCTAGCCGTTCTTTTTAATGAATCTCTTTCTTAACCTCGACAGGATCGTTGCCAATCATCACACGCTCCACAGGGAAGATAATGCTTGCGGTTGTTCCAATCCCCTTTTGTGAAACCAGGTCAAACGCACCGCCGTGCAACTCCACAAGCGCATCCACCAGCGTCAGCCCCAGCCCCGTACCGCCATTGTCTCGTGCCATCGCGTTGTCAAGCTGCCCAAACGGAGAGAGCGCACGCTCCACCTCTTCTTCGGTCAGCCCAACCCCCGTATCGGTAATTGAAATCCTTACACCGCCATCATCCATTACATCGCCGTTGATGGTCACACTCCCGCCGGATGGCGTAAACTTGATCGCATTGGAGAGAAGGTTGAGAAAAATCTGCTTGATCGCGACCTCTTCACCGATCAACTTCGGCAGCTCGGCGATGTTGTTGTGCAATGATAACTGGCGAGTCACAGCTTTAGGGCGCAGCAAACTTACTGCAGAATCCACAATTGCGCCCAGATCCAGAACATCTTCTTTCAAGTGTCGCTCATGCGCTTCGATCTTGGAAATATCCAGGATCTCGGAGATAATCTTCAGAAGGTTTTTACCGCTATTGTGAATATCCAGCGCGTATTCTTTATAGGCTTCCTGATCGATCTTCCCGAAGGTTTCCTTCATAATAATCTCGGAAAACCCGATAATTGCATTCAGTGGCGTGCGAAGCTCGTGCGACATATTGGCCAGGAATTCTGACTTCGCCCGGTTGGCCAGGTCCGAATGCACCTTGGCCTCTTTCAACGCCTGCTCCGACTCTTTGCGCGCGGTGATGTCTTCCATCGCGCCCTCATAATACAGGACATTCCCCTCGTCGTCATAAACTGCCCGAACGGATTCATTCACCCAGATTTTTTCACCAGACTTCTTCAGCGCCTGCGTTTCGAAACTCTGCGCACCCTTTTCCGCTCCAAGCCGTATCAGAAAATCTTCACGCTGGCGCGCATAAGCGTAAATATCTTCATTGGCGTTCTTCACCCCGCGCATCAGGCTTTCCGGGCTCTCATAGCCTAAAATACGCGCCAGCGACGCATTGGCGCTCAAATAAATACCTTCCGGCGTAACCTGATAAATCCCGCCCGCAGCATTCTCAACAATCGCACGGTATTTCTTATCCGCCTCCACCAAAGCTTTTTCCGCACGGCGGCGTTCTTCCACATCTGTAAAAGTCCCCACAACACGCAAATTCTGGCTTTCGTCCCGGCGCACCATGGACACCGCAATTTCAATCGAACGGAACGTCCCGCGCGACGTGCGCAGCCGCGTCACATTCCGATAGGCTTCTTTCTGGCCATTGACAAATTTATTGAAGGACCGGCGCTGCTCCTCCTGGTCCTGCGGGTGCAGCATTTTAAACAAATCCATCCCCTTGGATTGCTCAATTTCAAACCCTGTTACCTTCTCCCATGTATTGTTCAGAAACAGGATTTTTCCATCAATGTCAGTTTCAAAAATAACATCACTAACCGCATCAATAATCGCTCGGTTTTCTCGTTCGGAACGCACAAGAAATTCATTCAGATAAGCGCGCTTGGAAATCTCCTCGTTCAACTCCTGATTTTTCTGCTCCAACGTTTCATTCATGCGGCGCATTTGCCAGGATTGCTTCTGGTTGTTGCGCACATAAGACGCGCCAATCAAGCTCAAACTCAAACCAAACAATAAAATAAACAGCGGCAGTTTTTCCAGCAGGTAAACTTTCTGCTCCTTGAAAAACGACAGGCGCACATCCCATTTTCGTCCGCCGATATCAAACTCGTAAATCTGCCCATCGCCGTAATCAATACTCTGCGAAGCCTCTTTGTGGGAAAATCCATAAACCTCTTTCCCGCTTTCCACATCCCGGATTAAAATGCGCGAAACCAAAGGATGATCTCGCAGCCATGAATCATTTAAAATTGAGGCCGCGTTTGTTACCGCAGCAATAACACCGGCAGCAGGATTTCTGAAATCCACAGGTCTGATAAAGGCAAAGGGCTGCGCGTAAACATCATGAAAACTGCCGCGCGCTTTCAAAACAAAAAATGATGGATCACGCAAGATCTTCACACGGTCATCAGAAAAATATTCTTCCCGCAAAACATGCGCCAGAAAATCGCGATTGATTTCAATTTTGTAACTGTCGAAATTCTTTAGAATGCTCAACTCGTCCATACGAATATTCTTGAACTGCCATTGCGATGGCTGGCTCTGATAAATCATCAAAATCTGGTCAAAATGCTCGGCATGCGGAATAGATCGACGCTTTTCCTGATTGATCAAAATTTCGTCGGCATCCTCGCTCAACGTGAAAATTGTTGCCATCGTGTCCAGAGAGTTCTCAAGTCCGGCAAAGCCTTTCACCAAAACCTCGACCGTATCCTGGGTAATACGATCATATTCATCGTGAATGAGCCGCTTTAAGAACACATTGACAGACAGGCACGCCGCCACGGTCAGCATCAACCCAAGACATAAAAACGCCAACTCAAGCAGGCTCAGGCTGGGGAGTTTAAATCCCTGCAACCTCTTTATAAACCCTTGTTTTTGTATCGTTTCTTCTTGCGCCATAGCGTCTGATTTTCTTAAGCCCACGTGTTGATCTGCCATGCATGAACATGGCAATGTCCCACATTAAAATGCACTAAAGAGATTAATAACTCGCTAATTTATGATACATTTTTTTGTCTTCTTTCCGCAAAAACTCTGCGTTTCCGCCGCCAGCTATTGCGCAGTGCACAAAAATGCTGTAAAACTGCAGTCACTGTTAACCGCATAGAAAAAATTTAAGGATAAACCCGATGACTCAGAAGAATCCATTTGCTGATTTTTTTACTCAAAATGATTTCTCAAAGGCGTTTGAAAACTACCAGAACATGCCTTTCGATCTGAGCGACCTGCTAGAGACGCAGCGCAAAAATGCGCAGGCCATTACCGAAGCGCAACAACGCGCGATTGAGGGCCTGCAGACCATCGTACAGCGCCAGGGTGAAATTCTGTCGCAAATCGTAGAAGACAACTCAAAGCTGGCGAAGGAAATCATGACGGATTCCTCGCCCGAACAGAAAATTTCCAAAAATGCAGAGCTGTTTAAAATAGCGTATGAGCGTTCGGTAAAGAACCTCAAAGACCTGGCTGAGATCATCAGCAAATCCAACAATCAGGCGACGGAAATCATCAACAAGCGCGTGAGCGCCAGCATGAGCGAAATCCAGTCCTCTCTGGACAAGGCCCAGAAAAAAGCTGCCTAAATAAAACGAGAGGTTAAAACGCCTCTTATAATGGTAAACGAATAACAGCCCGCACCCCGCCGTGCGGGCTTTTTTGTAGGTATACATTTCCACCATGGCTCTGAATAATATCCAATGCAATTGGTAGACCCAGCCCAACCCCGCCTGTCGCAGCATTGCGCGAGCTATCAACGCGGTAGAACGGCTTGAACACTTCTTCAAACTCCGCCTCATCCATGCCGGGGCCGTTATCATCGATAGTAACTTGCACTTTCTTATCGTCCTCTACAAAGCCAGAGATCCAGATTTTTCCGGCATGTTTGCGGGCATTGCTGATGATATTGTTCAGCGCCCGCTCGAAGGCCAAAGGTTTTAAAATCATCTGCACCGTGCCGTCAAAATCCATCTCCACATCCAATCCCTGCCGGCGCCCGGAATCTGCAACGCGCTCCAACACATCATTCAGATTTGTGTAGGCCGGCTGCTCATCCCCTTCACCACGCACAAAATCCAGATACCCGGCAATCATCTTCTCCATATCGGCAATATCAGCCTTCATATCCGCCGCATCCGGACTATCGCCCAGCATCTCCAGTTGCAGCTTGAGCCGGGTCAGCGGCGTGCGCAAATCATGTGACACCCCCGCCAGCATGGCCGTGCGCTGCTCCACCTGCCTGCGGATACGCCGATGCATATCAATGAATGCCTCAGCGGCCTGGCGCACTTCACGCGCGCCCTGTGGCCGGAAGGACGGCACATCCCGCCCTTTCCCGAAACGCTCTGCTGCGACGGCCAGTCTGCGTATAGGCCGGATTTGGTTGCGCATAAACATCACCGCCACCACCAGAAGCAGCAGAGAGATACACAGCATCCAGAGAAGAAAAATATATCCGGAGGATGAATAAAGCCGTCTCTGCGGAAAGACGACATCCAGAACACCGTTCCGAAGCTTTACAAAAACCTGGATGGTTTTGGCATTGGTGTCCAACCTGATAACAAAAGGCTGCTCCAACTGGTTCTGCAACTCCTGCTCCAGAACATCGGCCACAACCCCCTTCCAAAGCTCTCCTGAGGGAAGAGGAGCTCTATCCGGCAAGGCCGTATCTTTTTTAAAACCGACTTTCAACCCCAGATGTTGTTGTGTATATTCGACGATCCGCTTCAGCTTTTCAGAATCAGGATCTGCTTCAATTGACTTGGCCATAATGGCGATTTCACCGGCAACAGCATAAGATAGGCGTGAAGTCATCTTGGTCCAGTGCCGGTCAAAAAACACTGCTGTGGTAATCACTTGAATCAATAAAATCGGAGTCACAAGAATAAGCAGTGACCGCCCGAACAATGTACGGGGCAGGAATTTTTTAATCATGGTACCCCCGCATCATAGCGTCTCCACCCGCAGCAAATATCCCTTCCCGCGCACCGTTTGGAGAATACGCGGATTTTTACTGTCTTCTTCAATCTTCCGGCGCAGGCGCGTAACCTGTACATCAATCGTGCGCTCACCTGCATCCAGCCCGCAGCGAAGCGCCAGCTCCTCACGGCTGACCACCTGGCCCGCATCGGCCGCCAGGGCGCGAATAAGCGCAACTTCCGCCGTGGTGAGCTTCAACACCTCGTCTCCGGCCATCAGCTCTTCCATTTCAACATCGAACACCCATCTGCCGATCTTGAGGTTTTCCAGTGTCTTAACCGGCTTTTGCGTCCGGCGCAATATTGCCTGCAATCGCATAACAAGCTCACGCGGCTCAAACGGTTTGGGCAGATAATCATCCGCCCCGGATTCAAAACCCGCCAGCTTGTCCTCCATCTCCCCCAAGGCCGTGAGCATGAGAACCGGAACATTAATCCTCTGGCGCAAGCTCGTGGTAAGCTCCAGTCCCGTTTCGCCCGGCATCATTACATCCACCACCAGCGCATCAAACTCGAAGCTCTCAATCATCGCCCGGGCCTCGGCAGCATTTCCGGCGCTCATGACAATAAAGCCCTGCTCGCTTAAAAAACGGCTCACCAGCGTGCAAATCCGCTCATCGTCATCCACGACCAGAATATGAGACCTCTCCGCAAAAGAGCGACCCTTTTCCTGTAAATTTTCTGCAGGCATTTTCATCTAATTTCTTTACAAACCTCAAGGTTTTTCATAGCCTTATAACTGTACTGATAAACCACCCTAACGTAAAGATACACTGACATGGCAAAAATTCCTTATGATGATCGCGACGGATTTATCTGGATGGACGGCAAGATGCTGCCTTGGCGGGAGGCAAAAGTGCATTTCCTGACCCATGCGCTGCATTACGGGACCCAGGTCTTTGAGGGAGAGCGTGCTTATAACGGCAAGATTTTTAAATCTCTCCAGCATTCCGAGCGCCTTCTCTTCTCTGCCGAAATCATCCATATGGACATGAATTACACCGCTGCGCAGATCGAAGATATCAAGCGCGAAGTCATGGAAGCCAACGGGCTTGAAAACGCCTATATGCGCGCCGCCGCCTGGCGCGGGAGCGAGCAGATGGGCATTGACGGCAGCGGCACCAAAACCCATATGGCGGTGGCTGCATGGGAATGGGGGAGCTATTTCGACGACGCCCTGCGCGAAACGGGTATCTCGCTGGGCAGCTCCCGCTGGGCCAAGCCGGCGCCCAACACCGCGCCGATCAACAGCAAAACTGCAAGCCTCTACAATCTCGGCACCATGGCCAAGCATGAGGCCCAGCAGGCCGGATTCCATGATGCAATCATGCTGGATTTTGAGGGCTATGTCGCCGAATCTACCGGAGCAAACTTTTTCGCCGTGCAGGACGGTGTTTTGATCACCCCGATTGCCGACCGCTTCCTCAACGGAATTACCCGCCAGACCGTCATCGAAATCGCAAAAGGAAACGGCATACAAGTCGAGGAGCGCCGCATTCTGCCTGATGAGTTGGCCAATTTCGATGAGATTTTCCTCACCGGCACGGCAGCCGAACTAACCGCTGTCGGGCGCATTGATGACTATCACTACGGTGTCGGGCCCATCACCCGCCGCTTGCGTGATGATTACAGCGCATTGGTTAACAGTGCGTAGCCTGTTTTTCATTTAAAATCAAATATATACGGGTTGCCTGCCAAACAAAAATTTGACATCCTTCACCGTTTTCATGTACCATAATTAAAAATAAAAAGTAAATAATAAACGGTGTAATTTTGGTGATAAGAGTGTGTTTTCATGGCATATCAGGATTCTATTTCGGTGCGGTCTGAAGACTGCGACCCAGTTAGGCCCTTTGCTTCTGCACACTCCTCGTTTCCAAATTGCAAGACAGAGGGTGTAAATGGCCGAGGGCACAAAACAGCAAGAACCGGTAACTGAACCGCAAAGTGCGCTGGGACTCCTTCAGCAACGCATGGCGCTGGAGCCGGACAGGCTGATCGTGAAAGCGCTCGCCCGCACGCTAAACCGCTATGCCGACAGAATAAACAGCACACTCAACGACGATCTCCACATCTCACAACGCATTCCGCTCAACACCGCGCCGGATGATCCGGTTTTCCTCAGCGCCCTGAATTCCTTCAATGCTTACATGCTACACATGATTGATGAAAAAGGCGCGCAGCGCACCCAGGATTTTAACGGCAGCGATATGGAGCGCGACCGCTACGCCCAGATTTTTGATGTGTTTCAAAACCCTCAAACCGAAAACACCGGGGAGATGACAGCGCGTGGGCATGCCGCAATTCAATCCTATATCGAAATGAACAGCACGATCGTCAAAAAAGGATTGCGCGATCCAGCCTATGAAGAAGCATTGGATTTCCGCAATTTCTATCACAACTCAACAACCTTTAACAATCAGTCCAGAGCCCTGCAGAATTTTGATGATCGTTTCGGCATCGTTGATCCGGCCGCCCTGTTCTTTGATGCCACAGATGGCGAGCGCGATTACATGTATGATCCGATGTCTGCCTCGCGCATTCCGGTCAATCCGCCGCAACAAACAACCGATCCTGAGAAGACTACGACACCGTCAGAAAGCGATACGCCGGAGCTTCCTCAGGACAATACAGCAGCCAAGACATACAACCTTGTTGACATGTTCCAGGATTCTATCGGCAACGACCCCGTGATCATGCGCCGGATTGTGGCATTCCAAAAGGCGCAAGGACTCACGCAAAGCGCAGCATTCGATGAACAAACCATTGAAGCGGCGCGACAGGTGATGGAAGAACAATTCGGTCATTATATGGCCTCGCAACCCGGCGATCTGCACATTGATGCGCAGGGAAAAAGCTACATAATCCGTAACGATGGCGGTATATACGCGCGTGACGATAGCGGCGAATTCAACCGCGAGTCCGGAAACGTTCTAGACATGCCTCCGATGCACCCGGCAGCGCATATCGTCATGAAACAAATGTTGGAGCGTGTTGAACAACAAACGCTGGACGACCTGAAGGCCGACAAGGTTTTTACTCTCGAAAAGAAAATATCGCAGCATTTGTTGCAAATCACTCAGGATAAAAAACTGGCTGATGATCTTGCCCTGCAGCTCAAAGGCAAATCCGGCACGCAGGTGGACGAACTCCTGAAACCGCATATGGACGGCAAAAATATTTCTGATGATTACACCATCAGCCTGGTTGCCCTGCTCCAGATGCAGCAAAACCTTGAAGTCAATCCGACATATTACGAACTTACCAACTCACAAAACTGGGATAACTTTTCTGAGTTCCACTCCGTCTCGGCGCTGACCGATATCGTCAATTTCTTTGCCAACGGCGTATCGCACGACTCGCTATACAAATTCCAGAAGCCGCCGGCACCGGGAATTTCCGATGGCGCTTATTTCAGATTCTTTGCCAAAGAAGCCTATGACCAGCTTACCGAATATGATGCCGTGCAGGCCAAGTTCCTGGATGCCAATGCTGCGGATAACGTCCTTCTAACGCGCGACCAAGCCGCAACATACTTCTTGGAAAGATTCCGCAACGAAGCAACACAAGCCATGGAACAAAACCCCGGCACGGGCAGCGTGGCCGAACTGATCCTCAGCGCAAAATTTGTGCCGCATTTCGAAGACATGAAATATGCGCGCGAAGGTTATGGCGAACCGGAAACCGTTTCCATGTCACTCAATCAAATTAACACAAAGCTGGATAAACAGCTTTCTGCAGCAGGCTTAACGCGGGCAGAGCTCGATGCAGCCTATAAAAGCCGGGATATGGACGGAATTTCTGATGAGATTACATCGCTGTTTTATGCCGCAAACCTGCGCAAATGGCATATGGATTGCGGCAATCTTGCCGATGCCGACACACCTCTGGGCAAGATTTATGTTCAGGGTGAAATTGCCGCCTATCAGGACCGCATGTTCGGTAATGATTTCGGGTTCCTGGGTGATATCAAACAGCCAATCAACACCTTCGTCAACGGCCAGTTGGTCGAAATGACCGGTGAAGACATGGCCCTGCGCCTCTTCGCCCGCCTCAATCCGCATGACTTCAAGGACAAGATCGCCGACAAACTCGGCATTCCCGTTGATGATGCGCTGAAACATGATCAACTGCGCGAGATGATGGCCTCCAGTGATAAAATCTCCCCCGATACGCTGGAATGGTTCGACCAGCAAATGGAGATCGGAAAATCAAAAAGCATCGCGCATTACTTCCAGTGGGGTGCGGTCGGCCAGTCCGATTTCAACCTGCGCAATGATTACGAATTGGGCCTGCGCCAGATGTATCTGCGCAGCATTGAAGACCATCTCGAAGCCAATGCGACGGCAGAAAAAAATGACTTTACTCTGGCCCCGGAAGAAGTTGACGAACTGCACGAAAAAGCAAAAAGTGGAATAAACGCTCTCAGCAAGGCTCTGGTAATACAACCTGATACCACACCTGATAAAACCGCAGACAAAACCGCCAACGGGTTGCAGCAAAAACTATCTGCCCTGTTCCATGATCACGCGGCTCTAAACACGGGAATATCAATGGCCGTTGCTGCGGCGACCGTCACAAATCCGCTGCTCATGATGATCCGCGCCGCCGGAAGCGATATCACAGAGCGCACACCGGAAGATACGCCAGAAACAACGCCGGATGCGCCCACACCGGAAGAGGTCGGCACCGCCGTCCAATCCGCGCTAAACAATATCAGGATGCCTTAAAAACTGCCCTAAACATTAAACCGGAACAGGATAACATCCCCGTCTTTGACGACGTATTCCTTGCCCTCCTGGCGCATTTTCCCGGCCTCTTTGGCCGCGTTTTCACTGCCCAGCCCGACATAATCGTCATAGGAAATCACCTCAGCCTTGATGAATCCCTTCTGAAAATCGGTATGAATCACGCCTGCGGCCTCCGGCGCTTTGGCGCCGATCCGCACGGTCCATGCCCGCGTTTCCTTCGGGCCGCAGGTGAAATAGGTCTGCAAATTCAACAGCTCATACCCGGCGCGGATAATCCGGTCCAACCCTGATTCCTCAAGCCCCAGCGTCTCTAGAAATTCCTTTTTCTCTTCCGCGCTGTCGAGCTGCGCAATCTCCGACTCAATTGCTGCACAAATCACCACGCTCTGCGCGCCCTGCGCTGCGGCCATCTCGGCGACCTTTTTGCTCCAGTCATTGCCGGTAGCGGCATCACCTTCCGACACATTACATACATATAAAATTGGCTTGGCCGTCAGCAGCGCAAATTTATGCATCCAACGGCGCTTGTCTTCATTGTCGAGCGCAACCGAGCGCGCAGGCTTTCCCGTATCCAGCACGGTCTTCACCTGCAGCATAAAATCATGCTCGGCCTTAATCTCCTTATCGCCGCCCTTGGCCTTGCGCTCGATCCCGGCAATTTGCTTATCCAGAGAGTCCATATCGGCAATCAGCAGCTCTGTCTCAATCGTTTCCGCATCGCGCAGCGGATCAACATTGCCGTCAACATGCACAATATCCCCATCTTCAAAACAACGCAGCACATGGATCGTCGCATCGGTCTGGCGAATATTGGCCAGGAACTGATTGCCCAGCCCTTCGCCCTTGCTCGCGCCTTTCACAAGGCCTGCAATATCCACAAACTCCATCTGCGTCGGGATAACATTGGCCGAGCCCGCCGCCTTGGCCAGCGCATCCAGCCGCGCATCGGGCAGCGCCACCCGGCCCACATTCGGCTCAATCGTGCAGAACGGGAAATTCGCCGCCTGCGCTGCCGCCGTTGCGGTCAGCGCGTTAAACAAGGTCGATTTGCCAACATTCGGCAGCCCTACAATTCCACAATTAAATCCCATTTCCTACCATCCTTTTTATTTGGAACTCTCCGCCACGCGGGTCATGAAATCGCTCTCATTCCCCTGCAGCAAAAACGCAATATGATCCGCCAATGCTGGAAGAACATCATCCAGCCATTTTTGATCGGCCTTTGAAAAATCACTCAGCACATAATTGCTCACCCTGTTCTTATCGCCCGGATGGCCTATACCAATCCGTACCCGCAAAAAATCTTCGGTGCCCAGATGCGCGCGTGCGGATTTCAAGCCGTTATGCCCGGCCACCCCGCCGCCCATCTTAATGCGGATTTTTCCCGGCTCCAGGTCCAGTTCATCGTGAAACACAATGATTCGCTCCGGCGGGATTTTAAAAAACTTAGCCAGCTTGCCAATCGATTGGCCGGATTCATTCATAAAGGTCAGCGGTTTGAGCAAGGCCACCTTCTCCCCGCCAATCATCACTTCGGAATACAGACCCTGAAACTTGGATTTATAATCAGGGAAGCTATAGGTGCCGGAAATCTGGTCCACAGCCATAAACCCGACATTATGCCGGTGGCCGGCATATTTCTCTCCGGGATTGCCCAAACCGACCAAAAGCCACATATCATCGGCCTTCTTTTTAAAAAATGAAAACATAAAAGACATTAACCGCAACACACGCCCGAAACACAACGAATTTATCAAGAAACGTCAATTCCGAGGGATCCGTAGTGCTCGTTGCGCACGTCGCGGTTAAAAAACTTATTCTTCGGCCTTGGCGTCTTCGCCTTCGGCTCCGGCTTCACCGCCTTCGCCTTCAGCGGCACCTTCAGCGCCTTCAGCACCCTCCGCAGGAGCCTCTTCCTCAACTTCGATCTTGCGCGGCTCAAGAATATTGGCAATCGCGAAATCGCGGTTATCAATAACCGGCTTGGAGCCTTCCGGCATCTTCGCATCGCTGATACGCACGCTGTCGCCTTGCTCCTTGCCTTCCAGATCCACCTCGATATATTCAGGGATATTGACCGCCGAACACATCAACTCAACCTGATAACGAATAACGCTCAAAATACCCTTGTTATGCAGGCCGGGAGATTTCTCTTCGTTGATAAAGTGAACAGGAACATTCACAGCAATCTTGGTTTTCGGCGTTACGCGCAGAAAATCAACATGCAGAACATTGTCAGTTACAGGGTGCAACTGAACATCACGGGCCAGCACAGTGTGCTTCTGCCCTTCAACATCCAGATCGCATAATGTTGTAAACATATGACCCTTGTTGTACTCCACATTCACCGTATTCGTATCGATTGCGATGGAAATAGGTTCCTTATGGTCGCCGTAAATTACGGCTGGTGTTTTGCTTTCACGACGCAAAGCTCGCGCGACCCCCTTACCGGCACGCTCCCTTGCATTCGCTTGCAACGCATAGTTCTTAGACATATCCAAATTCCTTTGTTTTGGGTTACGGACCAGCCTCCAGGGGTGCTCGCCCATCATTAACGGCCCTATAAAGCAAAATTGAGCGGATTTTTCAAGGAAATAATGCTGTTACGTCTTAAACAATGCCGAGATCGAGCGTTCTTCCGCAATCCGGCGGATGGCCTCGCCAATCAGATGCGCTACAGAGAGTTGTTCAATATTCGGGGCATTCTGAACGGCTTCGGTCGCCGCGATCGTATCGGTTGTCACAAGGCTCTTCAGGCAGGAATTGGCCACGCGCGCCACCGCTCCACCGGACAGCACGCCATGCACAACATAGGCATGAACCTCTTTCGCACCCTTAGCCTCAAGCGCCTCTGCCGCATTACACAGCGTTCCGCCACTATCCACCATGTCATCGACCAGGATACAAACCTTGTCCTTAACATCCCCGATGACATGCATCACCTCGGACACACCGGCCTTTTCACGGCGTTTATCAATGATGGCCAGATCGGCATCAATTCGTTTAGCAAGCGCACGAGCGCGCACCACACCACCCACATCGGGCGAAACCAGGCATAATTGGTCGCCATTAAAGCGCTCCTTAATCTGCGGCACAAATACGGGCGCAGAGATCAAATTATCCACCGGAATATCAAAAAACCCCTGAATCTGCCCGGCATGCAACTCCATCGTCAAAACCCGGTCTGCGCCGGCGGCTGTAATCAAATTCGCCACCAACTTGGCGGAAATCGGTGTACGCCCACCAGTTTTACGATCCTGACGCGCATAGCCAAAATATGGGATGACCGCTGTAATCCTGCGCGCAGAACCACGGCGCAGCGCATCCATAGCGATCAATAATTCCATCAAATGGTCATTGGCGGGGTAAGATGTAGGCTGGATAAAAAAGCAGTCCTGACCACGGACATTCTCCATAATCTCAACAAAAACCTCGTTATCGGCAAAACTTTTGACGGTGGCTTGTGTCAGGGGGATATCCAGATAGGCGGAAATCGCTTCAGAAAGCGCTCTGTTTGAATTTCCTGAAATCAGCTTCATGTTTGCGTCTACCCGGCCATAGATTGCGTATTGTATGTTTCCCCCACGGGCGCATACGCACTATAAGGAAAACCTGATATTAAAATCAACCACTTTTCCGCAAGTGCTCACGGCTTTATCATGATGACCGAGATTTGCCGCCCGTAATCCGGCTCTGAGCGGTGTGTGGCGCGGCGATAGCTGAAATACGCATGTTCCTGTGAATAGGTATCATCCTTGAAGAGTAAGACATCCCCGACCCCCGCAAGTCCCAGGCGCCCGGCACAATATCCCGGCAGGTCGAATATAAAGCGCCCGCTCTTGCGAGATCCGCCGAAGAACCGCTCGGAATTCTCATCCGTGCGGCAGAAATTCTCGTAAAAATCCAGCGACACCTCATAGGATCGCTTTTGAATGCACGGGCCGATACTGGCATGGATATGCTCCGCGCCCAACTCCCGCATAGCCTGCAAAGTATTCTCCAGAACGCTGCCCAGCGCACCTTTCCAGCCCGCATGCGCCGCGCCGATCACCGGGCCGTCCGCACTTCTGCCGTAAAACAAAACCGGGGCACAATCCGCCGTCAAAACCCCCAGCGCCAGGCCAGGCATGCGCGTCACATACGCATCAGCTTCGGGCCTGTTGTCCTGCGTCCATGCCGCTTCCACCTTCAGGCATGCGCTGCCGTGAACCTGATAAAGACTGAGGAGGTTTTCAGGTTCCGCTCCGATGGCTTCACACACCCGCTTGCGGTTTTCCGCTACATTCTCCGGCGCATCATCAGAGCCGATTCCGCAATTCAGCGACTCGTAAATTCCCTTGCTCACACCGCCTTGCCGTCCGAAAAACCCATGCGCAACGACATCACTGTCAAACCCTCCTTGTGACTGGAAAACACGGATTTTCATGGCAACAGGCACTCCATCATCATAACCTTAAACAATCGCCCCATTTCATCAGGATGCGTGAGGCGATGCAAGGCCGAAGATAAACCCCGTCGTTGATCGTCATTGGCCTTGACCGCCAGCGCCTGCGCCCGCAGATCAATACCCAGGGACTTCAAAAACACCCCCTGCTCCATAATTTTTACAGCCTGCACCCCCTCATCCCGCGCCGCAAGTGCCAGCGCCTCAAAATCCACATGCGAGGTCAAATCCGCATCGCCGACATGCTCCAGCACGCCGCAATATTTGTGTTTGTAGACCGCCTGAAACGTATCGCCAAAGCCGCTTGTCTCATGGCCGTAATCGATCAGCAGCGCAGCACCTCCTTGTACCTTCAACCTTCTGGCCAGAGCCACGACAAACGCCTCACGCTCCGGCGAGACTTCGAATATATCTCCCGTCTTTGCTTTTAAGCCAAACTCCAGAAGCCTCTCTTGCATGCCCGAAGATACGCCCCCCCTTGCTTTCTTGTTTGTATTGTGTGAAATGCACTGAGGGGTGATGACCAGTGCGTCATCCGGTCCAAGCACAAGGCAATTTTCTTCCCATCCTTCCGGGGTTTTCTCAAACTGCCGGAAAGGCAGGGCATCCAGAAATTCATTGCCGACCAGAATAATCGGCGCACCATCGGGAATGCTCTCCAGCCCATCATGAAACGCCACCTCAAACCTATCCAGCGCCTGCGCCTGCTTCTCCCGCAGAACCGGGCTGGTTTCCAGCAAATGGATATCGCAGGCCGCATCTATCCCATGCACCCCCTTAATTGCCCGCATGATATCGGCCATCAGTGTGCCCCTGCCCGGCCCGCATTCCAGCAAGATAAACCGCTGCGGCAGACCCATCCGCATCCAGCAATCCGCCACCCATGCGCCAATCATCTCGCCGAACATCTGTGAAATCTCCGGCGCAGTGGTGAAATCTCCCGCCGCGCCCAACGGGTCCGCCTTTTTGTAATAGCCGTGAACAGGGTGCGCCAGAGCCAGAGCCATAAATTCATCCAGCCGCATCGGGCCGTTCTCACGGATGCTCTGCACAATTATTTCTTTAAGCGGATTGGCCATTGCGTCTGGCATAAGCAATGAGGCCCACACCGGCCAGTATCATCGGCAGACACAAGACCTGCCCCATGGAGAACCCACCCGACAAAAAACCGATTTGTGCATCGGGCTGACGAAAAAACTCAACCGTAAAGCGCGCCGCGCCATATCCGATCAGGAAAATAGCCGACAGAACTCCGGGGCACTCACGCAGGCTCTCCCGGCGACTCAGCGCCCACAACAGAATAAACAGAACGACGCCCTCCAGCAGCGCCTCATAAAGCTGGCTGGGGTGGCGCGGCACATATCCGCCCGCCGGGAATTTCACCGCCCAGGGCACATCGCTGACCCGGCCATAGAGTTCGCCATTGATGAAATTCGCAATCCGCCCAAAAAACAGCCCGATTGGCGCGGCGCAGGCCACAATATCGGTGAGACGTAAAAACGGCACGCCCTTCAGCCTTGAAAACAGAGCCATAGCGCCGATAATGCCCAATATTCCACCATGAAAGGCCATGCCGCCTTCCCAGACCTTAAAGGCATCCAGTGGATTCTCAGCATAAAAATCAAAATTATAGAACAGGACATAGCCTAGCCGGCCGCCCAGAATAACACCCACAATCGCCCATGATATAAAATCCTCTATATCTGTCTCATTCGGGCGTTTCTTATCGTCCCAGCCAACAAGATGCAGCGCATAGCGCCAGCCCAGCAAAATTCCGGCAATATAAGCCAGCGCGTACCAGCGCACACCAAACGGGCCAAGGGAAAACGCAACAGGATCTATCTCGGGGAAATCAAATGCCATACCTGCTTTATTCCACTGCAAACCTGCGCTGTCTAGTGTAAAGGCAGGCAGCATAAATAATTCATCCACAATGCCGCAAAAACATCCATAAATAGGGATTGAAATTAACCTTTTTCACTGATAACTAACCACCCTATAGCAAGGAAATACGTGATGGGCGCAGAGAAAATTCTCGACGATATTGCAAAAGTTGCAGGCGGCGGTGTGAGCATCCTCAGCGGTGTGCGCAACCAGATTCGCGGTGATATCCAAAGCCGGATTGATGACCTTGCCCAGCGTATGGATCTGGTCCCGCGCGAAGACTTTGAGCGGCTGGAAGCCGTGCTAATCGAAACGCGCCGTCAATGTGAAGATCTCAAGGCGCGCATAGAATCCCTTGAAAAAGCAAAGAAGAAAAAGTAATGAGCCTCGAACTGGATAATGGCGATTTCGGCCGCCGCGAAAACCCCCTGGACCACGTGGAAGAGGTCCTGCTCTCCCACGACTGGGCCTTTAACCGCATGGGCGAGGATGAGCTGATCGTTCAGGTCAAGGGCCGTGCTTGCGATTACCGTGTATTTTTTATCTGGCAGGAGGAAATGAACGCGCTGCAATTCTGCTGTCAGTACGACCTGGTCATCGAGAAGAAGAACTTCAAAATGGCCGCCGAGGTTCTGATGGCCCTGAATGAAAGCCTCTGGATGGGGCATTTTGACATCCCGAAAGACACGGGAATACCCAGTTTCCGCCACACCTGCCTGTTCCGCGGGCTCGATCAACTGATCAATCACGAGCATATCGAGGATCTGGTTGATATCTCTATGGCCCAGTGTGAACGGAACTTTGCAGCTTTTTACCTGCTCAGCAAATCACAATATCCCGATACACAGAGCCTCAGCCTCGCTTTGATGGAAACACGCGGCGAATCTTAAAGGGAATACAATGGCCGCGCCCCTGAACATCACCTTTATCGGCTGCGGCAATATGGGGCGGGCGCTCCTAAGCGCCTTCATGAATTCCAAAATTTATGCACGATATCATGTGCTTAAACCAACACCGTTCCCTAAAGATTTTCTTGCCGCTCTCTCGTCTTCGGATACAAACGAGGGGCACCTCCCTCCACCTAACCTACATTATGTAAGGTATGACAAAGAAGGAAGTGGGGATGCCCCTGATTGCACCAAGGCTTTAAACGATGCGGATGTCCTGATCATAGCCGTGAAGCCGCAAATGTTCGAAGAGGTCTGCGCGGATCTGGCCAAAGACCTGAAAAAAGAAGCGCTGATCGTTTCCATCATGGCCGGGGTGGGCACCAGGAAAATCCAAAACGTTATTGGCCATTTCTGGCCAATCGTCCGCGCCATGCCCAACACTCCTGCCCTGATCGGGCAATCCATGACCGGCGCGTTCGCGACATCTGATATTACCCCCGATCACAAAAAAATTACTGAAGACCTCTTTGCCTCCGCCGGCGAATTTCTCTGGGTTTCCGATGAAGCCCTGATGGATGCCATCACCGCCGTGGCGGGCAGCGGCCCGGCCTATCTGTTCTATTTCATAGAAGCTTTACAAAACGCCGCCCTCAGAGCCGGATTTAACTCCGAAACCGCATCCCTCCTCGCCCGCCAAACAGTTGTCGGCGCGGCGGCCCTGGCTGCGAATGATCATGACACGCCCGCCGCCAGTTTACGCAAAAACGTCACCAGCCCCGGCGGCACCACCGAAGCGGCTCTCAAAATACTGACGGACGGCAAATTCGAAAAAATCATAGAGAACGCCGTACAGGCCGCTATCCGGCGCGGAAAAGAACTAAACCAATAGAATAAATTGACATAAGCAAAAATTTTGTTTAAATCTCTACCTTGTATTCTTGGAAGGTAGACATGGCAGATATTAGCGACACCACAATAGACTCTATCATCACCACGCTGTTCCAGACAGCGACAGGGAAAAGCGACATGACAGTCGAACAAGCCGCCCATGAGAGAATAAAGGTGGTGGTTGCGCTTCAAAAAACTTCAGAAGGCGGCGCATTAGGTATAACCAAAGACCCCAGGAATCAGGCAGTAAAAAATTCCGAAAGATCTCTGAGCATAATTTGCCGGAGAACTGTTTTGGCCGGTATTCTGAACTTCATGAATGCCGAAATCATAGAACCCGATTTTCCTGCAAACCATCGCGCCCAGACTGCAGCAGAAATCGCTGATCTTATCAATGATATAACCATGGAAAGCCGCATGACGGCTGAAAACGTAGCAGAAGTCCTGCAGAGGCACCTGAATCAACCGGCCTAACGCCCCTTGGTGCCCAACCCGATATCTTTGGCCAGACGGCTGCGCTGCTTCGCGTAATTCGGCGCGACCATCGGGTAATCGGACGGCAAGCCCCAGCGTTCGCGGTATTCCTCCGGGCTCATACCATAGGCCGTCTTCAGGTGGCGCTTGAGCATCTTCAGCTTCTTGCCGTCTTCTAGGCAAATAATGTGATCCGGCGTGACCGAACGCTTGATCGGCACCGCAGGCTGCGGCCGGTCGACGGCACTCGCCGCGCCTCCGTCCAGAGAAGCCAACGTCTTGAAAACTGTCTCAATCAGCGCCGAAACCTCGTCCCGCGCCATGGCGTTGTTGGAGACATAGGCCGAAACAATTTCCGTGGTATAGGCCAGTAATTCTTCCCGATGATCCGTATCCGTCATGATATTCGCTCTCTCGCCGTAGTTTTTTCTATTATCAGTATAGACCGAAAAGTCCGGTTTTTACAATTTCAAATTAAGCCAATACTTCACTTTTGAAATAAAAAAACAAGCGAATATTGTAAATAATACAATAATATGCGCAAAAACATGAAAAATAACGGCGACTTCGCCTACCCCTCCAAAATGCGCGGCTTTGCTTTGGAATAACTGACATCGGCACCACGCAGATAAAGCGGCTCCGCCCCCGGCGTAAACAGGAAGTGCCCTGCGCCCTGCTCCAGAAAGGCCGCCGCAATTTTGTCCGGCGCGATCAGCTCATAACCCGCCTGCGCTTCAATTTTTCCATGTGCGGCCTGAAAACGCTCCAGCGCATCACCAATTGCAATCGTGCCTTTTAGCTGTGGCAGAATCTCCGCCCCCGGCAGAGCTGACGGCTTGCTCAACGGCTGCGCCTGCGGGTCAAAACGCTGAAAATAAAAGTCTTTGCGCTTTGTCTCCAATATCACTGCGATATCTTTGGCAGGCTTGGCATCCTGCGCATAGCCATAGGCCAGTGTCTGCAGACTGGTACATCCATAGAGCGGAATATCAAGCGCCAAAGCCAGAGATTTCGCCACCGACAGGCCGATACGCAAACCGGTAAAAGCACCGGGGCCGACCGTACTGATGATTGCACCCAGATCCGCATAGGCCAAACCGGCCTCCTCCAGACCCTCCTGCACCAGCGGCAGGAGCTGCTCCGCCTGTCCGCGCTCCATCGGCACGGATTTGTGCGCCGCTGCACCGCTTGGGCCATGCACGGCAACACAAACCCCACCCAGTGCGGTATCCAGAACCAGAACGCTTTGAAACCCGCTCATTTAAAGAATGTCGCAAATCTCATCAAATTCAAGACGCGGGCTGCGCGGGAACAGCTTTGAAGAATCGCCATAGCCCAGATTGCACAGGAAATTCGGTACAATATCCGTCCCGGCGAAGAATTCCTTCTTTACACCATCGGGATCAAAGCCCGACATTGGGCCACAATCTAGCCCCAGCGCTCGGGCGGCGATCATAAAATACCCGCCTTGCAGGCTGCCATTGCGAAAGGCTGTAGCGGAAATTAAGTCGTCATTGCCTTCAAACCAGCTCTTTGCGTCCGTATGCGGGAACAGTTTTGGCAGATGGTCGTAAAACTTCATGTCATGGCCGATAATCACCGTAACAGGGGCGCTCATGGTTTTGTCCACATTCCCCGCGTCCAAATGCGGCTTCAGGCGCTCCTTGGCCTCTTTCGAGGAAACAAATACAAAACGCGCGGGGGAGCAATTGGCACTGGTGGGGCCGAATTTCATCAAATCGTAAACCGCGCGCATAATAACCTCGGACACCGGTTTATCCTGCCAGGCGCTATGGGTGCGGGCCTCACGCAGAATAATATCCAGATCTCTGTCACTGAGAATATCTTCACTCATTTTTATAATCCTTTATGTTGTATTTCCATTTTGTTCAAAAACGAATATATAGTCTTCATGCGGTTTTTAAAGGCTCTATTTTTTCAGGCGCTTATGGTCATGGTATTTTCGGCTCTGGCCCCTTGTATTGCGGGTGCAGGAACAATCCCGGAAGACGCCGCCAGCGCCTCAATCCTGGCCTATTACCGCATCGGTGAGGATGCCTATCCGGAGAGCAATCTGCGCACGGACCAGTTTGAGGAGCACTTTGCCGCCCTGACCAGCGGGGATTACACCGTCCTGCCTCTAACCGATATTATAGAGGCAATCAAAACCGGCGGGAGCCTGCCAGACAATACCATCGCCATCACGTTTGAGGGTGCATATCACTCTATTCTCGGGCCGGTGCAAAGACTTAGCAATGCGGACATTCCCGTAACCATCTTTTACGCCAGCGCGCATGCCGACAGCGCCTCCCCGCAATATCTCGGCTGGCCGGAGCTTAAAAAACTGACGGCGGATAAAAATATAACACTCGGCATTCTGCCCACCGGTTACATCCGCCTGTCCGGCCTGCCGGAAAATGAAATCCGCGGTCATATCAACAAGGCCCGGCAGAAACACCGTGAAATGTTTGGGGAAGAGGCTAAATTCTTCTCTTACCCTTATGGAGAATACTCAAAACTGTATAAAGATATTATCGCCCAATCCGGCTTTGACGCGGCCTTTGGACTTCATTCCGGTACGATGCATAGCGTATCGAATTCTTTCGATGCACCGCGTTTCACAATGACCGAGCGCTATGGCGATCTTGAACGATTTGAGATGGTCAGCCACGCCCTGCCGCTGCCCGTTTCCGATGTACAGCCCGAAGACCCATATATCACGGACAATTATTTTACAATCGGATTTACCGTTACCCCGGCACTGGAAAATCAATTGGATAACCTCAACTGTTTTATCTCCGGTCAGGCGGAAATCGGCGTCAACACTCTGGGGACACGCATTGAAATCCGCCCCGACCCCTCCATCCGGGAAGACAGGATCAGGATCAATTGTACGATGCCTGCGACTGTAGAAAACGCAGAAGAGCAGCAACGCTGGCGCTGGCTGGGTATGTTATTGATTGATGAAGAGTTCGATAGCTCGCAAGGGGATGACGAGGAAGACCAGGAACGCAGCGAAATTAATACGGAATCTCCTCCACAGGACGAACCTCTGTAACCTCAGGCACGTAATGTTTCAGCATGTTTTCAATCCCCATCTTCAGCGTGGCGGTGGAGCTGGGGCATCCGGCACAGGCCCCACGCATCTCCAGGAACACAACCCCGTCCTCGAAGCGGTTAAACACAATATCCCCGCCATCCATCATCACAGCGGGCCGCACGCGCGTCTCCAGCAATTCCTTGATCTGCACCACCAGCTCGTCATCCTCTTCCGCGCCCTCGGCCGCAGCGGAAGCGTTAGGGAGCACCACCGGCTGCCCGGTGGAGAAATTCTCCATCAATGCGGCCAGGACCATGGGCTTGAGCATACTCCAATCCGTGTCATCAGCCTTACTGATCGATATGAAATCCCGCCCGAAAAACACGCCGCGCACGCCCTGTAGCGTGAACAGCCGCGCCGCCAGAGGGGAAGATGCGCAATCTTCGGCGGCCTTGAATTCCGCCGTACCACCGGGCAAAACCTCCCGGCCGGGCAGAAACTTAATGGTTGCCGGATTCGGCGTTAATTCGGTTTGAATAAACATGGAAACTATATAAGCCCGGCGGCGGCAAAAAACAACCCGGATCCTGCCTCTACACCAGCCGGTCTATATCCTCCTCCTCAATATGATCAGGCACGATCGTCAGCGGCACGCGCAGCTGGCTCAACCCTTTATGAGCAAAAAAATCGGTAAGCGGCCCTGGTCCGCCGGAATGTGTGCTGCCGCCCAACACCAGCTTTGCAATATTCAAATTGTCGTTAATAACATCGATAATCGCTTTGGACGCCTGCCCCTCGGCGATAAACAGGGCGGAAACCACACCGTTAAAAGAATAGACCTTCCGGGCCGTCTCCAGCAAAAACGCCTCAGCAGCGGTGCGCTTCTCACTTTCCATCAGTGCTTCAACATTGCCCCAGTGCAGAAACTCACCCTCCTTCGGCATCACATATAAAATACCAACACGAACGCCGTTGGCATGCGCCTGTTTGGCGGCAAAACGCAGGGCCTTTGAAAACTCCGCGCTTTCATCGGCCACAATCAAATACATCGTGTTTTTATGTCCCATCGCAAATCACCTTAAAAATATCTTTAAAACAATAAGTTAAAATCATGCCCGCCCCCTAATCCGGTGCGAAATCCACCCTGCAAAAACCGCCATAAATACGCAAACCAGCCCGTATACAAAGCCGTTTTGGCGCGAGAACGCCTTTAAATTGGCACTGGCGCCAACCTGCTCCACTGAAATTGCACGGCTTTCGCGGGCCAGGATTCGTCCACCACGGGCATAATAAGTATCGATCACATATTCCCCCACCGGCACATTGGCAGGCAGATCGAAACTGACCTTAAAAAACTGATCATCCATGAATTCTATAGCTTTCGGCTCCTCGGGGTAAAGCCCCTGCGCCCGTTTGTTACGGATCAGCGCCTGCTGGAAACTCAGCAGCTCCTCGTCTTCCTCATGCCCTTTTGCCGGAAAACGCTCCGGCCAGACACCGATATTATTCTCCCGCGCCAGTTTCTGGGGAAAAGCCGCTGTCAGAGCATAATCATAGAAAATCGGGACATCGTTAAACCGGTATGTCTCGAGGTTAAACCAGGCCCCCATAACGCTGTCCTTGCGCCGCACGGACATTTTGCGCTGCGGTCCCTGAATGATCACCGCCAGTTCCCCGGCGCGCTTGCGTACACCATAGAGCGTCACATGAGATCCCGTGAAGCCCGTGGTGATTTCCACCCGGCTTTGTGCCATGTCCACATTCACATCCTGCGCCGCAGCTAAAGCCGGCATAAAAAATACAAAATACAGGGCCATCCAGCGCATCACATCACCACCGTTGAAAACAGTTCCGCAGGCTGTATAAACAGCTCGCCCACCAGCCGGAAACACACAGCCAGAACAATTACAGCCAGAATAATCCGTGCCACCGTGCCCTTGATCATTCCGGCAAAGCTCAGGCCGATCTGCGCGCCAAAAACGCCGCCCGCAATCAAAACAGCCGCCAAAAGCATATCCACGGTGTGATTGGCGGTAGAATGCAGGATTGTTGCAAAGGCGGTTGTAAACATCATCTGGAACAAAGACGTCCCGGCCACCAACAAGGTGGGCATCCCCAGGATATAAATCATGGCGGGAACCAGCAAGAACCCGCCGCCAATCCCCAAAACAGAGGCAAGCAATCCGCCTACAAACCCGATCCCGGCAGGAACCAGCGCACTAATATACAGGCGTGAGCGCGGAAACCGCATCTTGAAAGGAAGCTTCCCCAGCAGGGGAGAGACGCGATTCTGGTTGAACGCCTTACTCACAGTCTTTTTCTTGAATACATACCCCGCCAGCGCCTCAAACAGCATCAAAAATCCGATCCCGCCCAAAAGCAGGATATAAAGTAGTGAAATCGCCAGATCGATCTGCCCCCATGCCTTCAGGGCCTTGAAAACAAAAACCCCGATCAGCGACCCCAGAAACCCGCCGATCAACATCAAAAGCCCGATACGCGTATCGACATTTCCCCGACTCCAATGCCCCAATACCCCGGCAGCAGAAGACGCCACCAGCTGGCTGGCCTGTGTCGCCACGGCAATGGCTGGGGGAATACCAAAAAATATCAGGAAAGGCGTGGTCAGGAAGCCGCCGCCTATGCCGAAAATGCTGGAAAGAAACCCCACGCCCGCACTGACCAGGAAAATAGTTTCCGGCGCGACCGCCATCTCGGCAATGGGGAGGTAAATCTGCATGGCCTCAAACATAGGCCATGCCGTTTATAAAGTTAAGAGATTAATAGCGGTAGATCGTATCAATATTGTTGATCAACACCGGCGGATCATTCGGAAAGTCCCGGTAATGACCACGACGGTAATTGTGGAATTCCTTGCGCATATCCACCGTGCTCAATATCCGCATAAAATCGTTGTAATACGCATCATACGCTCCGGCTTCGGCGGCGCATTCGAAAATATAATTATGCGTGTTATAATTTGTGGCGTACATGACCGCGCGTTTGGACAGTTTCGGACCGGCCACGGTGGCATAAGATGCATCAGCATAGCTGGCGAAACCCTGCCCCAACCCGGCATTATCAGTCACGGTATTCACAACAGCGTTTTCATACTCACCAACATAATGAAACCAGAAGTCACGGCTGAATTCCGTGCGCTGAACCGCAGGCGCCAAATTGCGCGGATACACCGTAAAGCGCTTGTCCTCGCGCACGCGCAGGCGGCATGTCGCGTAATTATCAACCCCATCGGCCGTTGTTGGCGCGGCGATGGTCAAAACATCATCCGGCTGTTGGTTGTGTATGCGTTTCCAGCTATCCGGAAACGTGGCCTCAAACTTGGTATCTTCATCCTGCCAGACGAAAACCCTTGCCTGCGCCTGAGAAACCGGCACTGCAAACAAGACCGCTGCAAGAAAGACCTTTAAAAAACCGTGCATTGAGATCACCCCTTTTATAGAATTATAACGTATCCCGACACCATAATGCCAAAAAGAGGGTAAAAAAGAGTTAAGAGAGTTTACTTAATGCTTAAACTTCACGCTTCGGCAAGCCCTCGAACAGCCCTTCCCGCGCATTGATTTTGCGGAAGGTTTCTGCACTCCCTGCAGGGGTGAAATCCAGCGGCTCAGGCTGTGTTCCGTTCATAGAGGCAGCCCGTTTTTTCGCATACATTAAAAACTGCGCATCCATGCTCAAGACTTTCCAGCCCGGAGTTTCCCTGAATTGCACCATACATTGCCTGGTACTGCCGCCCAGATTGGCGGCATCAATCATCGTAACCTCTTGCACAACAGGAGGCTCCTGCGAACCGTCCGGGCGGCTTTTGCCTGCAAATTCTAGTTTGAGTTTCAATTCAGCCATATTATTTCCTGATTTGTATAAGGAAAAACTATGCCAATATCTGCGCTATGTCAAACTTTATTTCCAAAAGCCCATAATATCACGGGTCTCCGAAACCGTCTTCTCCGCAATCGCCCTCGCCCCCTCATTCCCTGCGCGCAGGATATTATCAAGCTCCGCCGGGTCGGCCAGAAGCTTGTTCATCCGCGCGGTAATGGGCGCGAGCTTCGCCACCGCCAGATCGGCCAGCGCGGGTTTGAAATCACCGAAGCCCTTGCCGCCGTACTCGGCCATCACATCCTCCGGCGAAATCTCCGCCAAGCCCGCATAGATATTCACCAGGTTCAGCGCCTCCACGCGGCCCTCCAGCTCTTTCAACATGCCCGGCAGCGGCTCCGGATCGGTCTTGGCCTTCTTGATCTTGCGCGCAATCGTATCGGCATCGTCGGTCAGGTTGATCCGCGAATTATCGCTCTCATCGGATTTACTCATCTTCTTTGACCCGTCCTTCAAACTCATCACCCGCGTCCCTGCACCCTGAATGAACGGCTCGGGCTGGATGAAATGCTCCACGCCGTAGCGCGTGTTGAACGTGCTGGCCAGCTCGCGGCTCAGCTCCAGATGCCGTTTCTGGTCCTCGCCCACCGGCACATGCGTCGCCTTATAGATCAGGATATCCGCCGCCATCAGCACCGGATAGGCGAACAGCCCCAGCCCCGCGCGCTCCGCATTCTTACCCGCCTTGTCCTTGAACTGCGTCATGCGCTCCAGCTTGCCCATCTGCGCCATAGTGGCCAGCAGCCACATCAGCTCGCTATGCCCATGCACCGCTGATTGCACGAAAATCGCACTGCGCTTCGGGTCGATCCCGCCGGCAATATAGGCCGCGGCGATTTCCCGCGTCGCCTGCGCCAGCTTGCCGGGTTCATAGGGCTGCGTGATCGCGTGCAGATCCACCACGCCGTACAGGCACTCGGCCCCCGGCTCATCCTGCAGATTAACCCAGTTCTTTAAAGCCCCCAGATAATTACCCAGATGGAGATTATTCGTTGGCTGCATACATGAAAGAATACGTTTCATCGTTTCTTACGTCCTTTTAATACTGTTTGAATGTCTTGAAGTTTTATCACGCCGAAGCCAAGGGCGGCGCACCCATAGGATATCAGGCCCGCCAGGACCAGAGCCAGAAGTGCCAGAATGTTGTGTATGGAGTTTTCATCATCAATCCAGTTCTGCGTAATCTGCCCCACTATAAGCAAAACCGTGCCCATAACGCAAGTGGAGGCCACAATCCGCCCCAGCGCCCGCTTGAACCGCGCATCATAACGCACTTTCCCGCGCAGCGGGATCGCCAGCAGCGCAACATACAGCCACCCCACCAACCCCGTGGCCAGCGCAATCCCCGCCACGCCCATAAACTGAATGAAGATCAGCGCCAGCGCGATATTGCTCAGCGTCACAATAATCGAGACCTTCACCGGGCTCAGCGTATCCTGCTGCGCCCAGAAGGCCGTGGAAAACACCTTCACCGCGATATAGGCCGGCAGGCCGATCACATAGCCGCGCAGCACCAGCGCTGTAATCTCCGCCGCCTCCGCGCTAAACGCCCCGCGCTGGAACAATACGCTGATAATCGGCTCGGCCAGAATGAACAAAGCCGCCGCCGCAGGAAGCCCCAACAACAACGTCACCTCCAGCGCGCGGTTAAACAAATGCCCGGCCTCGGCCTCATCCTTTGCCGACACCGCCCGGCTCAACATAGGCAACAGCGCCGTGCCCACCGCGATCCCCACGGTGCTGAGCGGAAGCTGGTTCAGCCGGTCGGCGTAATATAGATACGAAATCGCACCGGTCGGCAAAAACGAAGCAATAATCATATCGGCGAATAAATTCACCTGCACCACCCCCGCACCCAGCACGCCCGGCCCCATCAACCTAAACAGCTTTTTCACACGCGGCGTAAAGCGCGGCTTCACAATCCGCAGCCGCCAGCCGATCCACCGCCGTGCCGTCACATACAGCAAGCCAAATTGCAAAAACCCGGCCACCAACACGCCCCAGGCCATCGCTTCGCCCGCGCTTTCAAACAGCCCGGAGAGCAGCAGCGCCCCAATCAGCGAGAGGTTAAACAGCACCGGCGCCACCGCGAACGGCGCAAAGCGGTTATGCGCATTCATCACCCCGCCCACAAGCGAGGTCAAAGACATCAGCAAAAGATAGGAAAACGTCACCCGCGAAAAATCCACCGCCAGCGCATAACGGCCTTCACCGGCCTCAAAGCCCGGCGCGATCGCACTCACAATCCACGGCATCCCCCACACCGCCAGCAGGGTCATCACCCCCAGCCCCATTAGCATTATATAAAACACATTAAGAGAGAAGTGATGGGCGGCATACCCCCCCGGCTTCACCATCGTTTCACGA